>JBBQRS010000034.1:0-41848 GCA_038214535.1 Anaerolineae bacterium | reverse complement strand
ACCCCAGTAACTGTAACAATCCCACCTCCCCGGTGTGTTAAGATGACCCGGCGGCTGCCCGGGGGGGGCCCCGCCTGTATGGGTTGGGTTTTGCCCCTTCGGGGCGGGGTGGGCGGCCACCCCGGGGTTCCCCCCCCAACGCTCTCTGTGCGCCCGGTTGTGACCGTCACCGCCGATGGCCTACTGGTGGATTGGCGCGTCCCCGAGGCGGAAATCGTAGCGCGCGCCGACGGGACGAGCGGCGTGCTGCTGCCCGGTAGCTCGCAAACCGCCCGGCCTGGCGCGCCGCAGTTGCCTTTTGTTTCAGTGTTAGTCGCTGTGCCGCCTGGCGCGTTTCCAACCCTACGGGTGGTTACGCTCGAAGAGGCCAACCGCCCTTTGCCTGGCCCCGTGGCGCTGGCGCCCCTCCCTGAAGGCGTCCAACGGGATGCGGCCGACCAGATCATTGGAGGCGGATTTGTAGCAGGCAACTTGTTACCCGCCGCCTCGATTCAGACGGCTCAGACCAACGCCGGTGAACCCGTCATCCTTGAGCCTGCCGGTGTGGCGCGCGGCGTGCACCTGGCGCGCCTGGTGTTCTACCCGGCTCGCCCGATAGGGAGCTATCCCCAGGCGCTCCTGCGCGTGACGACCCATGTGCGCGTCTCTCTCACTTTTGCAGAGCCTGTTGCCCTGCCGCCTTCATCTTTGATCCTTGATCCTCCCGCCCCTGATCCATTATTGGCAACCTTACGCTCGGCGGTCATCAACCCAGAGCAACTTCGGCCCCTGACTCAGAGTATGCCTGCCGAGGTCCAATCTAGAACCCCAAATTCAAACGACTTCGGCTCCGCCTGGATCGTTGAAGTGACCACGCCGGGTCTAACGGCTATAACCTATGAAGCCCTGGCCAGGATTGGTTTTCCTGTCGCAACTACCGACCCGCGCACTCTGCACCTGGCACGGGCCGGAACAGAGATCGCCGCCGAATGGGACGGCGATGATGATGCCAGCTTTGAACCGGGCGAACGCCTGCTTTTCTACGCCGAACCGCGCTTCAGCCGGTGGGCGTCCGCCGATGTCTACTTCCTCTGGCCCGATGTCGCTCCCGGCCTTCGGATGCAGAACCACCCGGCTGTCCCGAGCGGTCAATCGGTGGGGATCCCCTGGGCCGATGCCACGGCCGAGGTCAATCAGCTCTACACCCCGGATTGCTTTTGCGGTTCTATCCCTGCCGGGCGCGACGGCGACCGCTGGACCTGGGATGACTTGAAACGTCCAGGCCACGCAACGGCTGCGTATTCGATCAACCTGCCGTCGGTGGACGCGGCGCAACCAGCCACACTGACCTTATGGCTCATCGGCTATACCGACGTCACCGCCAATCCCGACCATCGTGCGGATGCGGCTCTCAACGGCGCGCCTGTCGGCCGCATCGAATGGGATGGCAAGCAATCAATCACCACGACGCTGCCCATCCCACCCGGCGCCTTGCGCGAGGATGTCAACACCCTCACGCTGACCTTGCCCGGAATGCCTGGGGTCAGCATTGAAGGCGCGTGGTTGGATGCCTTTTCAATCCGCTATGCGCGTGGCAGCGCGCCATCTGGCTACTCGGTGGTCTTCACCGGTCAGCCATCGCCCAAAACCTATATACTTGCGCTCAGCTCCAGCACCGATCTGCGTGCCTATGACATCACCAACCCTGATCTTCCGCTTCGCCTTACGGACGTGACACCGGTCGGGAACACGATCTCGATACGCGATCCACTCGAGGGCGGCTCACATCGCTACGCGCTGACGACAAAAAGTTCTCTGCTCTTCCCCGTTGCCTTGCGCCCGGCGCAACCGCTGCGAACGAGCGGCGGCTCTATGGGCGCCGACTATGTGATGATCGCGCCGGCAGAGTTCATCCCGGCGCTGGATGACTTGGTCAGGCTACGTCAAGCGCAAGGTCTGACCGTCGCGGTTGAAGATGTACAAGCCATCTATGACGCCTACGGCGATGGGCGGCCTGATCCAGCGGCCATCCGCGCGTACTTGGCGCACGCCTACGCGGCATGGACGCCACGCCCCACCTACGTCGTGCTGGTCGGCGATGGTAGTTTTGACCCCAGGCGCTATCTGGCTGACTCGCCGCCCACTCTCATACCTCCTTACCTGGCCAATGTAGATCCGTGGGCAGGCGAAACGGCCGCCGACAATCGCTATGTCGCCGTGGATGGGCCAGACCTGCTGCCGGACATGCTGATCGGCCGCCTGCCGGTCAAAACCTCGACCGAGACGCAGGCCGTAGTGGCTAGAATCGTGCAGTACGAGACAGATCCTTTTCCCGGCGGCTGGAACCAGAACATAACTTTCGTGGCCGATAACGCGGATGAGGCTGGCGACTTTGCGGCTGCATCAGAAGTAATGGCCGCCTATGTGACCTCGCATTTCACTTCGCGGCGAATCTACTTCATGCCACCGGTCACAGCGACATCAACTACCCGGCAGGCCATATTGAATCAGTGGAACACCGGCGCATTGTTGACCCACTACACCGGTCATTCATCGTGGCAACAGTGGGCCGCCGAGCGACTTTTTCACCTGGACGACTTGCCTGCGCTGCGCAACGACCGCCGATGGCCGATCCTGATCGAGATGACCTGCTTTTCCGGCGCGTTTCACCGGCCGGAGCCGACGCTGGACGAAGGGTTACTCACCTTGAAGGGCGGAGGCGTTGTCGCGTCCTGGGGTGCGACGGGTCTGGGAGTCAGCACCGGCCACAGCAGTCTGGACGAGGGTTTCTTTCGCGCCGTCTTCAGCGATACGCCGAGCGGCGCTGCGCTCACGATAGGGCAGGCTGTTTGGGCCGGCAAAATGTCACTGGCCGCTACCGGCCAGCATCTCGACTTGCTCGACACCTTTACCCTCTTAGGAGACCCGGCCCTGAGGCTCAACCTGGCCATCATCCCGTGGGCCAACCAGACGTATCTGCCTGTCGTTATTCGGTAGCCAAACGTACTTGAAAGGCGCTTGCATGATACCCCTGAATCCGCGTCACTCTGGATACGCGGTCTTGCTGATTGGGCTATCGCTGGTGGCATTTGGGGTAGGCTGCGCCGCTCCAACCAGTTTCGCTCCTGATAGCGAGCCGCCCGCTCTGTTCGTGTTACCTCTGCCCTTCACGGTCCCGCTAGCGCCCAGGCGAAATGCTACCTCCGTCCCAGAGGTGCCCGATCCTACCTCATATACCACCGCAACGGCCTTCGATGTCCAAGATGATAGCCCGGAAATCTTCGGGGCCAATGACGCCCAACCCCAGGAAGACAGAACGCCAACACGCCTGGCTATTACCGCTATCGGGCTGGATGCGCCGGTAGAGGCGGTGGGCTGGCACCTCGAAACACGAGATGGCCACCCGGCAAACGTATGGGACACGCCCAATCATTTTGCTGCCGGTTGGCTCAAAACCTCGGCGCCCTTGGGTGTGCCGGGAAACACGGTGCTGGATGGTCATCATAATATCAACGGCGAGGTGTTCAAGAACCTGATCAATCTCCAGGTGGGAGACTCCATCACGCTTTGGGCCACCAGCCAGGCGCGTTTCTATCGTGTAGATGAAAAACTGATCTTGAAGGAGGCCGGCCAGCCTTTGGAGGTACGCCAGGCCAATGCACAGTACATTCACGCCACGGATGACGAACGGTTGACGTTGGTGACATGCTGGCCACATACAGGCAATTCACACCGCCTCATCATCGTCGCCCGACCTGTCCAATGAATAAATAGCCCGCCTACTGCCCCCGCCGTGACCAGCACTCTGGTCGCGTTTTTCGGTGTGGCGATACCGACGTCAGGAACGCCGAACTCTTCGGCGACCTGCAATGCCGGCTGGCCGAGAGCGACAGCTTCGGCCGTGGTCTGGTGAGCCTGCACCAGAAGACGGTTCTGGCACAAGTGCTCGACATCGTCCGCACCGAAGCCGAGGGCCTGATCAGGGCGACCGGTAGCGCGGGCCGGGGACGTTGGCGCGGCGCGCGGTATAGAGTAACCACCACGCCCCTTCGGCGCGATTCCAGATCACCGTCGGGTCGGCGGCCCCGTCATAGATGGGATCGCGGAATAGCGGCGCGGGGACTTCATCCATTGCGGCGTTTACCTCTGGCTCTCAAGGTCTGTAATCAGCGCCTTCATCTCGGCGATTTCTTTGCGCTGGGCCTCGATGATGCTGTCGGCCAGATCGCGGACGCGCGGGTCTGAGATGTTGGCGCGCTCACTGGTCAGGATGGCGATCGAGTGGTGCGGGATCATGGCCTTCATCCACGAAACGTCCTCGACGGTCGCCTGGCTGCGGACGAGCCACAGCGCGAGGGCGAAAGCGATGACGCTGCCGGCGATGATGCCGATGTTCGCGTTCCGGTTATTGTACATCTTGCGCATGAACGCCAGCATGATGAGGGCCATTACCGCGCCCATCACCAGCGCCATATAGGCGCGAGTTTCACTGAAATACACGTGATCCAACGCGTAGGTGTTCAAGTACATCAGCCCGAACATCACGATGGTGGACGTGGCGATCAACGCGCCGAACCGGGTGTAATTATTATTCATCGCGGCCTCCCTCTCCTTACTCATTGATCAGTTGCATGGCATAGCCTGAAGTTGGCTACTCCTTTAAGTCTACCCAATTTTGACTGCGCATACATGCGGGGCCGCGTTGGCTAAAGTAAGGGAAGGGTTGGCCGCACGAAATCGCGTTGACGCCTGTTTGTTCAACCCCTTTCTTCGTAGTGACGGCTTCAGCCGTTCGGGGCAGTACAACGGCTGAAGCCGTCACTACAAAGGGGCCGGTCACCGAAATTTCAGTGCGAATGTCCGTGAGATGTAGCGTCCGCACGGGACGCGGGATCGGCCTTTCAGCAGCCGGGCTCGCCATGATGCCCGCAGCAGTTCTGCCGCAGCACCACCCGCCGCCAGAGGTTGCGTGAGAGCTTGGACAGCTTCTCCGGCAACGGCATCGGTTGATCCAGGTTGGTCAGGAAGTCGGAGATAGAAGGACGGGCCATAGACGAAGCTCCTCTGCTCAACTTATATTGAATCTTGCGCGCAGCCGCGCCATATCCTGCGCATGCGCCGCCGGTAGTTCGTAGCCGGTGTGGGATACGATTTGCATTTCGGGGCTGAGGCAACGGACGGTCAGCCCGGCAACCACGCCCTCGCCGGCGAAATCTTGCTGTGTGAAGTTAAACCCTTCGGCGTCCCAGGCCGGCAGGCCCCTACCATCCTCACCCAGACGCATCGCGTGCGCGTCAACCTCGCGCTCGTCCGCATCGCGCAGGACGAAGGCGGTCGCCGCCTCCGCCCCGCGCGCGTCCACGGTCCAGCGGTTTTCGGACCACAGCTCTTTCAGGGTGTAGCCCTCGCGCGCCAGCAGTTCGCGCATCCGCGCCACGTCGTCCACCAACATGATGACATCAAGGTCCTTGTGGGGGCGCGTCTGCTCGCCCAGCAGCGCGTCAATGCCCCAACCGCCGCACAGCCAGATCTGAATGCCTGCGGCGTCAAGGAGTTGGTAGGTGTAGATGACATCTTCCGTGCGAAACATTTCGACTCCGAGAGGGCCGCAAAGAAAAATCTTGACCAATCGTCGGTGATCAGGTCAAGATTGGTCGAAACCATTATGCACATACAAGGAACGCAATTTACGTCGGTATGGCAATGTATTCGGCAAACGAACGTGATGGCGGTACGGGCAGCTTGTCTTCCAACAATCCACGCACGTGCATATCAATCGCCTCATGCATGTTGCGCGCCGCCTGATCGCGGGTTTTGCCGGTTGCCACACAGCCGGGCAGATCCGGCGAATAGATCGAGTAATTCCCGTCCGCTTTTTCGATCACAATCAAGAAGCGATGCATTTTTCCCTAATCAATGATTCCCCGCAGTCTCTCCCAGATACATCAGTCGCCCCGCCAGGCCGATGCCTGTCGCTGCAACTCAAGTGAAGTATATTGCTCGCGGTAATCGCGCAATGCGCCTGCCCAGTCCTGACGCAACGCTCGTTTTTCATCGCGGCTTCGTTTGGCAAGCAAAAACTCAATAAAGTCACGCACTTCAGCGTGCATATCCGGTGGCAACTCTTGCACAAGCTCTTGAAGCGCTTTGGTTGTTGCACTCATGCTATGTCTCCTCGAAGCTCATTATACTACTTTCTCACAATGTTTGTTACTGATGTTCGGACATGAGTTCGGACATCAGGGAATTGTAGTTGCCGACTCCCAGGTGTGCTGCGCCTTGAAACCCAACCCCTCCGCGGCGTGGCTACAATCCAGGGGCGACATACGCCCGCCGAAGCCTTCCGCAATCTGCGTCACGCCGGGGAAGTGGCGGTTGACCAGTTCCAGCGTCGGCTCGCGCATCAGCGTGTCGGGTGCGGCGATGTAGAAGGCGTCGAAACCCGCCTGCTCAGCTTCCAGGGCCAACCGGCAAGAGAGGGCCACATCGCGCGCATCAATGTAAGACCACAAGTTGAAACTGTTTTGGCTGGTGTCGGCCCAGGCCTGGCGCAACTCGTTGGCGTAATCGGCCGGAGGAATGATGTAGGAAAATCGCAGGCTGATGATGGACATATCGGGCGCGCGCCGCGCGTAGCCCCGTCCGAGCTCCTCGATCACCGTCTTGCCCAGCCCGTAGGCGTCCTGCGCCAGCAGCGGATGCGCCTCATCAATGGGCAGATAGCGCGGGTCGAACGGACGGAACGCGAAGGGAAAACCGAGGGCCGACTCGCTGCCCGCCAGGATCACCTTCTTGATGCCCAGGACGCAGGCCGCCTGCAAGATGTTGAAGGTAGACATCACGTTATTACGGAAGACCACCTCGGGGGCGTGTTCGCCCGGCCAGGGGATCGCCGCCATGTGCACGACCGCATCGCGACCCTCCAGCACGCCGTAGACCTGCCCCAGGTCAGTGAGGTCGGCGCGATAGGTGTGTACCTGGGTCGAGGGGCGCGTATCCACGTTGACCACCTCATAGCCGTGCTCCACCAGGTCGGTGATGATCCAGGGCCCGGCCTTGCCGCTGCCCCCCGTCACAAGAACTTTGTTGAGTGTCATGATGCGTAACGTCCTCCAGTCCTGATTTTCTACGACGCGTTATGTCAACCGTTCAAGCGTATCTTCTGACCCGGCGACAGTACTCCGCATATGTTTGGCCGTAATGCACTGTCAAAAACTCTTCCTCGTGCAAGACTTGACGATGAAACAGCCAGATGGCCGCCCCCAGATAGATCAAAAAGATCCAGTTGGGGAAAATCAAGAACTGGCCCAGCAAGACCAGCCCGACGGCCACATAAATGGGGTTGCGACTACGGGCAAAAGCCCCGGTCGTGATCAGTTCGTCGGCGCTGCCGGTATCAATGCCGACGCGAAAACTCTCCCCGAAAGAAATCATGCTGAACAAGAACAGCAACAGCCCTGCGGCGCAGAAGAGTACGCCGATCCACGCGATGACTTCAGAATCAAAAAGCTCGTGATGGATCACCGTGGGCAGACCGAATGCCGCGGCGAACACCAGATAGAAATAGAATAGCGCGAAGGGCGGGATCAGGAAATCCGTCCTGTCTATCTTGCCGAACTGCATCGCCTGGACTCCGGCCCTACGCATGAGCAAGACCCGGACGATGACCATACCGATCAACAATATCAGGGTGAGCGCCGCGAGGTATTGGGGCATAAGCATCTATTCTCAAATCACCTGGATTGACAGGCGCTGTCCGGCGGACGCCTGGCGGATAGCGAGATGGGTCAAGCGCTCGGCCACCACATTGGCGCCGGCATCCAGAAGCTCTGCGCGGCGATGGGTAGATGCTACGCCCACGACGCGCATCCCCGCCGCCTTCCCGGAGATGATGCCCGCGGGCGCGTCCTCGATGACGACGCACCGCTCGGCAGGCACGCCGAGGCGCCCCGCGCCGATCAGGTACGGGTCGGGCGCAGGCTTGCCGTGCGTGACGTCGTCGCCAGTCACCAACGCGGCGGGGATGGGCAGACCCACCGCTTTCAGGCGCGCCCGCGCCCGCGCAGAGCCGCCGGAGGTTACAATCGTCCACGCGTCGGCGGGCAGCGCCGCCATGACCCGGTGCGCCCCCTCGATCGCATACACACCGTCCGTATCGCCCACTTCATACGCCGTGAAACGCGCCTCTTCCCGCGCCGCGTCCAGGTGGGGCGCGACGAGCCGGATGGTGTCAATCGTGCGCACGCCGTGGGCGGCCTGCATGATGGTGTCCAGATCCAGGCCGCGCTGATCGGCCCACCGGCCCCAGTGGCGCACGATGCAGGCCGTCGAGTCAATCAACACGCCGTCCAGGTCGAACAGGACGGCGTCACACTCCAGGTAGCTTTTGTTCATGGGATAAATACCTAAAGAACCTCAAGCCTTACGGTCACAGTGTCACCGACGTCAAGACCCTCCGCGTTTCGGACGCTCGCCTTGACAGGCACAATATAGCGGCCATCTTTGGGAAACAACGAAGTCTTCCACCCGGTCGCGCCGATCCGCGCCTTCGCCGGGATCATGCCCCAGCCATACGTCACGACTCCCGATATGGCTTTCAGGTGGTCACATAGCTCGGCCGGCACGGTCACGAAGTACCACGGCGCGGGGCCGCGCCAGTACCAGATTTCGCCGTCAAACTCGAGGTACATTAGTTATTAGCCCGTTTGGATCGGGAGAATACGCGTTCGGGTCTGCCTCTCGGTCACGCTGATGATCACCCCCCGCGCCAGCAATTCACCATGCTGGTCGAGGATGGCTTCCAGGTAGCGATTGACCGTCTCAGGACGCATGTTGCGCAACCGAAAGATGACAACGCTGGGCAAGCTCGCCCCACTCGCCGCCATCAACTCGCCAAAATCGAGGTCGTGCGTTAGAAGTATTCGGCTTTCTACCCGAGCCTTGTCCAGAATTCCCGGATCTGGCATGCTGTCGAGGCCCAGGGCGTGCAAATGCACCGCATCGTGACCCAGCTCGCGCAGGAAGGCCGCACTTCGCGGTTAAATGCCCATGTCCGCCAGGAACTTCATGCCGCGGCCGGCTCCAACGCCTGCACCGATTCCTCGGCCAACCAGGCAGCGTACTGCAATGCCTGCCTTACATCTTCCGGCTCCAGGTATGGATAGGCGTCTATGATCTCTTCGATACTCATCCCATTAGCCACCAGGTTGACAACCAAAGAAACCGTAATGCGCATCCCGCGTATGCACGCGCGTCCGCCCATCAGGTCGGAGGCAAACGTAATTCGATCAAAGCCCAACATGATATCGCTCCATTCGCTTCTCGAGACTCCGTCTGAAATCGGAGTTGATCGCTCGGTCCGCTCAACAAATCAGTTCCGGCTGGCTATGAGTTTAAGGATAGCATCGAGGGCGAACCGATGCAAGCGACGAACATCGGCGCAGGGCATGCTGCAAACGCTTGTTAGGCAGCTTTCCACGGATTTCAACCGATGCCAATAACACCGCCCCACCCGGTGTTTGTGCATGCTGTACCTATTTTCTTACCTCTTCCTCACCACAAAATGGTGGAACCCGCTACCCGCGCCTTCCTCCTCAATCGCCAGGCCAGCCTGGTCAATCCATTCGCGCACCTTCTCCAGCGGCGGGTAATAATGGTACACCGCCCTGTCCGTCAGTTCATCGGACACATCAGACTGCTCCATCGCCTGCTCGTAGGCTGCTTCGTCCACCACTTCCCCAAAGACAATCGGAAGGCCTAGCGCTTTCCCTCGCTTGTAGTACGCCTCCAAATCGAAATCGGGTTCTTCTTCCCGATCCGCCGTGAAGTACAGTGCCCCGCCCGGTTTCAATGCTTCCTGGAAGCCGCGTAAGATCCCAGGGTAATCCTTCGGGCAGATGTGTTCCATCGCGTCCATGCAAGTGACCCCGTCAAACATTTCCCAGAAATTCATCTCGTGCAGAGCCATCTTTTCGTATCGTACCTCCGGGAAGTGCTCCTTCACCCGCGCCAACATCTCCGCTGACTGGTCTATGCCGACCACGCTGTGTCCCGCCTCCAGCAGCATCCTGTCGAACCGTCCCGCTCCGCACGCCGCGGATAGGATCATTCCGCCTGGGCGACTCGCTCCAAGAATTTCTGAAGATACACACGGTGCGTCTCTTCGACAACCAGCCCCCATGTCACCCAATACCGGGGCGAAAAACGATCGTACAACCTGCTCCGCATCTGTTTCAGCCACTCCGCTCGTTCCATCCCGTCACCTTCTGGGAACTTCTGTTTGACAATAGAAATATTTTGGCCTAATAGAGAATATGCTGCTCATGCCTGACCAACCACGCGTGGACACTGCCGGACCCAGGAAGCTTCTGGAGCAAATGTGCGATACTCCGTTCGAGTGATTCTCATCGTGCTACGTTTTCACGCGGACGGCTTATTTCTTGCATAGAGCTGGAACGACCCAATCTCATCGCGGCCTTCTTTTTCAAACCGCATCCCGATCTTCTCGACCACGCGGATCGAGGGCAGGTTCTCTGCGTCAATGAGACAGACCAGGCGCGACAGGCCCAGCGTCCCGAAGCCGTAATCGAGGATGGCCTGCGCGGCCTCCGTCGCCAACCCCTGGCCCTGGTAGGCCCTGCCGATCAGGTACGCGACCTCGACCTCGGCCTGCCCGTCAATCGTCCAGGGCAGCAACCCGCAGCGCCCGATGAACGCACCGGTCTCTTTGTAGATGGTCGCCCACAGGCCCAATTCAGGACGCTCCGGCCACCCATGCATGTGCCAGTCGATTTCTCGGCGCGTTTCTTCGTAAGTGCGCGGCGCATCCGGGATGAAACGGACGATCTCGGGGTCCGTGTACAGCGCCCACAGGCTATCGAGATCGTCCGGCGCCAGCCGTCGCAGGATCAGTCGGTCAGTCTCAAGTATTTTCATTCAAAGTAGATTACCATCAACTCTTACACGATTCAGGCAGGCTCGCCTTCTTTGACTGAGCGCTCTTCGCGCTGCGCGGCGATCCTGGCCTGAAACTCGCGCGACTTGGCGTGATAGAACGCTATTTGTTCCTCCGGGCTTTTGCCGCGCAACTGCTCATAATGCGCATCGCGGATGCGACGCACCATCTCGACGACGTCAATCGTTGTCTTTTTCATCGCTTGCCCTCAGCGGGGAGGCCGGTCGGCTCGCATCGAACATCAGGTCTGGTGGCTTTGCGTCTGCGCCGCAATGTACTGCACACCGGCGAGATCTTCGAAGTGCTCGTCCTGCGCCCACAGCGTTGCATCGTGAACACGGGCCGTCGTCAGGATGATGCTGTCGGCCATCGGCAGGCGGTGCCGAAGGGAGACCCTGGCGGCGAACATTGCGAGCTGCGCATCGAGATCCACCACGCGGCCTCGCAACATGGGTGCAACTGCCTGCAAAGCCTCGCCCTCGCCGCGCTGCTGAAGGACGCGCTTGAACACCTCGTACACGCTGATCGCAGGCACGACCAATTCGGACGCGGCTTCAATCGCAGGCGCAAAGAAGTCGGCGTTCGGGCCATCGGCAAAGTACTCAAGCCAGCCGGATGAGTCAACGACATTCATACGCGATCCGGCTCCCGTTCGACGGTCGTATCAATGCCTTTGAGAAAACCGCGCATCTCTTGCGTGGGCCGGATGGGGATCAACTCAATCCGGTCTCCATACTGAATAACCTGCACCCTTTGTCCGGGCTGGATTCGCAGCGCCTCGCGCACTGCGCGCGGAATCACGATCTGAAACTTCGGAGAAACCCGCACCGATTCCATGTTACCCCCTTATCGATCAGCCTATCGTCATACTTATGGCTATTTTAGCATACTTCAATGGAAATGCGCGCATGACTTCGGCGGCCTGATGGATGAACTTCTTAGAAGCTCACAGGCAACATTGTGCCCGCTCCGCCGAACCGTTATACTATGCTCAGAAAGATCTCGCGGCAACCTCTGCTGTTCGTCTTGCGCATCACCCACTCCCAGGAGGCATCACCCATGTCCGAAATCCAGATCATCCCGCAGCCGGTGAGCGTGAAGCCCACCGATGGGCATTTTACCCTGACCCCGGAGGCGGTGATCGTTGCGCCGGGCGCGGCGGAACGCACCGGTCAGCAACTCGCCGCGGCGCTGGCCCCGGCGACCGGCTTCTGGCTCCCCGTGCAGGCGTCGTCATCACTGACGGCGGGCCGCATTGACCTGGCGCTGGACGACGCGCTCTCCGGCCTCGGCCTCGAAGGCTACCGGCTGACCGTCGCGCCGGAGCGCGTCGAGATTCGCGCGGCGGGCGAGGCCGGGCTCTTCTACGGCATGCAGTCGCTTTTGCAACTCTTCCCGCCGGAGGTGTTCCGTGCGGCCCCGCTTGGCGACACCACATGGAACGCGCCGTGCGTCGAGATCGAAGATATGCCGCGCTTCGGCTGGCGCGGCGCGCACCTCGACGTGGCGCGCCACTTCATGCCCAAGTCCTTCGTCCTCAAGTTCATTGACCTGCTGGCGCTCCACAAGCTCAACTCCTTCCACTGGCATCTCACCGAGGATCAGGGCTGGCGCATCGAGATCAAGCGCTACCCACGGCTCACCGAAGTGGGCGCGTGGCGCAAGGAGACCCTGGTCGGTCACTGGAGCCGCAACCAGAAGGAGCGCCGCTATGACGGCGTGAAACACGGCGGATTCTACACCCAGGATGACGTGCGCGAGGTCGTCGCCTACGCGGCAGCGCGCCACGTCAACGTCGTGCCGGAGATCGAGATGCCGGGCCACGCGCAGGCCGCCATCGCCGCCTACCCCGAGCTGGGCAACACCGGGAAGCCCGTCGAGGTGGCGCGCGAGTGGGGCGTGATCGAAGAGGTCTTCAACGTCGAGGAGAGCACCATCCAGTTCATGCAGGGCGTGATGGATGAGGTGCTGGCGCTCTTCCCAAGCGAATTCATCCACGTCGGCGGCGACGAGGTGCCCAAGGTGTACTGGCAAAAAAGCCCGGCCATGCAGGCGCGCATCCGTGAGCTGGGGCTGAAAGATGAAGACGAATTACAAAGCTACTTCATCCGGCAGATGGACGTGTATCTCACCGAGCGCGGCCGCCGGTTGATCGGGTGGGATGAAATCCTGGAGGGCGGGCTGGCCCCCAACGCGACGGTAATGTCGTGGCGAGGCGAGGCGGGCGGGATTGCCGCCGCGACCGCGGGGCATGACGTGGTGATGGCCCCGAACACCTACACCTATCTGGACTACGCGCAGTCGCAGGACAGCGCCAACGAGCCGCTGGGCATCGGCAACTATCTGCCGCTAGAAACCGTGTACGGTTACGAGCCGATCCCGCCGGCCCTCTCTGCGGACGCAGCGCGCGCGGGGCATGTGCTGGGAGCGCAGGCGCAGCTCTGGAGCGAGTACCTGCCCACGCCGCGCAGCGTGGAGTATATGGCGTTCCCGCGGCTCTCGGCGCTGGCCGAAGTGGTGTGGACGCCGGCGGAGCGCAAAGATTATGGCGACTTCCTGGGACGGCTGCCCGAGCATCTCGCACGCCTCGCCGCGCTGGACGTGAACTACCGCAAGCCCTGATGTAACTTGCAAGGTGCAACGCACTTCGGAAGTGCGTTGCACCTGCGCCGATCCTGCTCCGCCTGATAATTTGCCGCGCTTATGACCCCCGTCATACCCTGTAACCCTTGCAAGTGCTATGCTTTATGTGTTCAAAAGCGCATTACGCACCAACGCCGGATCCGTTAGGCGGATCCGGTTTTAGCGTGCAAAACACATCGTTCGACAGATCTATCGCAGGTTCCCGCCGGTCAGCCTCATGGTGCGACCCGCGGCGGACCTCGCACTGAATTAACTGGGAGGATGAGAGATATGACATCCGGTAACGGGAATGGCAGCAGCCGCCCCATCGTAACAATTGACGGCAACGAGGCGGCCGCCCATATTGCCCACAAGACCAACGAAGTGATCGCCATCTACCCGATCACCCCGTCGAGCTCGATGGGCGAATGGGCCGATCAGTGGAGCGCCGAGGAGCGGAAGAATATCTGGGGCACCGTGCCCCTCGTGGTAGAGATGCAGTCGGAAGGCGGCGCGGCTGGCGCAGTGCATGGCGCGCTGCAAAGCGGGTCGCTGACCACCACCTTCACGGCCTCACAGGGCCTGCTGCTGATGATCCCCAACATGTTCAAGATCGCGGGCGAACTGACCCCGACGGTCTTTCACATCGCCGCCCGCACGGTCGCCACGCACGCGCTCTCCATCTTTGGTGACCATAGCGACGTGATGGCCGCGCGCAGCACCGGCTGGGCCATGCTCTGCAGCAACAGCGTGCAGGAAGTAATGGACCTGGCGCTGGTGGCGCACGCCGCCACGCTGGAAGCCCGCGTGCCCTTCATGCACTTCTTCGACGGGTTCCGCACCAGCAGCGAAGTCGTCAAGATCGAGCAAATCACCGACGACGACATCCGCGCGATGATTGACGACAACCTGGTGATCGCCCACCGCAACCGGGCGTTGAACCCCGATCATCCGGTGTTGCGCGGCACCGCGCAGAACCCCGACGTCTTCTTCCAATCGCGCGAGGCGTGCAACCCCTATTACCTCGCCGTGCCGGAAATCGTGCAGAACACCATGGATAAGCTGGCCGGCATCATCGGGCGCAGCTACCACCTCTTCGACTACGTGGGCGCGCCGGACGCCGAACGCGTCATCGTGATGATGGGTTCGGGCGCGGAAGTCGCGCACGCCACAACCGAAATCCTGATGGCGCAGGGCGAAAAGGTCGGCGTGCTCAAGGTGCGCCTCTACCGGCCCTTCAGCATCGAGCATTTCATGGCCGCGCTGCCCGCGACGGTCAAGATGATCACCACGCTGGACCGCACCAAAGAGCCGGGCGCGCTGGGCGAACCGCTCTACCAGGATTGCGTGACCGCGGTCATGGAAGAGGGCCGCGCGCTGCGCGTGCTGGGCGGCCGCTACGGCCTCTCGAGCAAAGAGTTCACCGCCGCGATGTGCAAGGGCGTGTTCGACAACATGGCCGCGGCGACCCCCAAAAACCACTTCACCATCGGCATCAACGACGACGTGACCCACACCAGCCTGGTCTACGATCCCTCCTTCAGTGCGGAATCACCGAGCATGGTGCGGGCGATGTTCTACGGCCTCGGCGCCGACGGCACAGTAGGCGCGAACAAGAACTCCATCAAGATCATCGGTGAGGAGACGCCGAACTACGCCCAGGGCTACTTCGTCTATGACTCGAAGAAGTCGGGCGCGACGACCGTCTCGCACCTGCGTTTCGGCCCGCAGCCCATCCATCTGACCAACCAGATTGACCGGGCCAACTTCGTCGCCTGTCATCAGTGGGTCTTCACCGAACGCTATGACATCCTGCAGAACGCCGAAGAGGGCGCGACCTTCCTGCTGAACAGTCCCTTCCCCGTGGATGAAGTTTGGGATCACCTGCCGCGGGTCTATCAAGAAGAGATCATCAACAAGAAGCTGAAATTCTACGTGATTGACGCCTACGACGTGGCGAAGGCCACGGGCATGGGCGTGCGCATCAACACCATCATGCAGACCTGCTTCTTCGCGATCTCCGGCGTGCTGCCCAAAGACGAGGCGATTGCCGAAATCAAGAAGGCGATCAAGAAGACCTACGGCAAGCGCGGCGACATCGTGGTGCAACAGAACTTCACGGCCGTGGATCACACCCTGGCGCATCTCTATCAGGTGGATTACCCGCAAACAGTCACCAGCACAGTTGAACTCGTGCCGCCGGTACCCGCCAACGCCCCCAAGTTCGTCCAGGAAGTGACTGCGCCGATCATCGCCGGGCATGGCGACGCGTTGCCCGTTTCGGCCTTCCCGGTAGACGGCACGTACCCCACCGCGACGACGCAGTACGAGAAGCGCAACATCGCGCTGGAAATCCCGGTGTGGATCGAAGACCTCTGTATCCAATGCGGCAAGTGCGCGCTGGTATGCCCGCACGCCGCGATTCGCACCAAGGTCTACCCGTCTGACCTGCTGGCCGGCGCCCCTGAGACCTTCAAGAGCATGGATTATAAGAGCCGCGACCTGGCCGGGATGAAATATACCGTGCAGGTGGCCCCGGAAGACTGCACCGGCTGTAACCTGTGCGTCAACGCGTGCCCGGCAAAAGACAAGAGCGAGCCGCGGATCAAGGCCATCAACATGGCCCCGCAGCCGCCCCTGCGCGAGACGGAACGGGAAAACTACCAGTTCTTCCTCGATCTGCCCGAGCTGGATCGCACGCTGATCCCGTTCAATAACGTCAAGAATTCGCAGTTGCTGGAACCGCTCTTCGAGTACTCCGGCGCGTGTTCGGGTTGCGGCGAGACGCCTTATGTCAAGCTAGTGAGCCAGCTCTTCGGCGACCGGGCGATCATCGCCAACGCCACCGGCTGCTCCTCCATCTACGGCGGCAACCTGCCTTCGACGCCGTGGGCCGTCAACCGCGACGGGCGCGGCCCGGCGTGGTCGAACAGCCTCTTCGAGGACAACGCAGAATTCGGCCTGGGCTTCCGGCTGACGCTGGACAAACAGAAAGAGTTCGCAAGCGAGTTGCTGGACGCGCATCGCGCGATCCTGGGCGACGTGCTCGTGGATGGCATCCTCGAGGCCGATCAGTCCACCGAGAAGGGGTTGGCCGAACAGCGCGCCCGCGTGGCCGCCGTCCGCGAGAAGATCGCCGGGAACACCGAATCGTGGGCGGTCTCGCTCGGCGGGGTGGCCGATGCGCTGGTGAAGCGCAGCGTCTGGATCATGGGCGGCGACGGTTGGGCCTACGACATCGGGTATGGCGGGTTGGATCACGTGATGGCTTCGGGCCGCGACGTGAACATCCTGGTGCTCGATACGCAGGTCTACTCGAACACCGGCGGGCAAGCCTCGAAGGCGACCCCCCGCGCGGCCGTCGCGAAGTTTGCGGCCGCGGGCAAGCCGCTGCGCAAGAAGGACCTCGGCTTCATCGCCATGAGCTACGGCAACGTCTACGTGGCGCAGATCGCCATGGGCGCGAGCGACGCGCAAACCGTGCGGGCCATCATGGAGGCGGAGGCCTTCCCCGGCCCCAGCATCGTGATCGCCTACAGCCACTGCATCGCGCACGGCTTCGATCTGGCGAACGGCATGACGCAGCAGAAGCTCGCGGTGGACAGTGCCTCGTGGCCGCTCTACCGCTACAACCCGCTGAATGCGGACGAAGGCAAGCCGGTGCTCAGCCTCGATTCCAAGGGGCCGAAGATCCCGTTGCGCGACTACGTCTACAACGAGACCCGCTACAGCATGTTGGTCCGCTCGGACGAGGAGCGCGCCGAGTTGCTGCTCAAGCTGGCGCAGGATGACGTCAACGTGCGCTGGGAGCAACTCGAAAAAATGGCGGCGGGCTCCTAATTCGTAGTTTAGCCCCTTGTGGGCGTCGCGGACGGGCACAAGGCCCTAGGCTACAGAATTCTCGGAAAATTCTTAGATCCCCATGGTCGTCGGGCTATCCGGCCCGACGACCGTGATCCGGTTGCGAAAGGAATAAGATATGGTTGACCTTACGACGACTTATATGGGCATGACCCTCAAAAACCCGATTGTCCCGTCCGCCTCGCCGCTGTCGAAGACCGTCAGCGGCATCCGGCAGATGGAAGACGCCGGGGCCGCGGCGATCACGCTCTACTCGCTGTTCGAGGAGCAAATTCAGATCGAGGCGCTGCTCCAGCATCACTTCATCGAGCAGGGCGAGGAAAGCTACTCCGAGGCAATATCCTACTTCCCGCGCACCGCGGACTACAACCGCGGCCCGGAAGATTATCTGGACCTCGTTACCCAGGCGAAGCACGCTGTGGATGTGCCGGTGATCGCCAGCCTGAACGGCGTGACCACCGGCGGGTGGATCGAGTACGCGCGGAAGATCGAGCAGGCCGGCGCGGACGCGCTGGAGTGCAACGTCTATCTGCTGCCGACCTGGCCCAACGTCACCGGCGTCGAGGTCGAGCAAACCTACCTCGACATCCTCAAAGAGGTGAAGGCCAACGTCACCATCCCGGTGGCGATGAAGCTCAGCCCCTTCTTCAGCGCGATTCCGAACATGGCGCACAATCTGGACGAGGCGGGCGCCGATGCGCTGGTGTTGTTCAATCGCTTCTATCAGCCCGACTTCGACATCGAAGAGTTGACCGTGGTGCCGAACCTGGTGCTCAGCCGCTCCCCCGAGATGCGGCTGCCGTTGCGCTGGGTCGCCATCCTCTACGGCCACGTGGGTTGCTCGCTCGCGTTGACCACCGGCGTCCACACGCCCGAAGATGCGCTGAAGGCGATCATGGCCGGATCCGACATCGTCAACGTCGCCTCGCTGCTGTTGCACGACGGTGTTGATCAGATCACCACGCTGACCGACGGCATCGCGCAGTGGATGGAAGCGCACGAATACGAATCGGTCGCGCAGATGAAGGGCAGCCTGAGCCAGCAGAAATCCGCCGAACCGGCCGCGTTCGAGCGCGCGAACTACATGAAAGTCCTGGGTAGCTGGCGCTAACGCCGGTCTGGCCCGTGCTTTACGCGGGACACCCGAAGCCTCCTGCCAGCAGGCTTCGGGTGTCCTGTTTTCATTTGTCGTGCTACAATTTGCTTCTAAACTTACGAATCTGTCCGAATCTTGATCGTGAACCACGGAATACACAGAACACACGGAAAAGTAGATGTATAAATTCTTCCGTGTATTCCGCGTGTTCCGTGGTCAACAAGTTTTCGTATAGATTTCAGGTATTCGGGTTATGAACCATCAACCATTGAGGGGACCATGAACGACACAACCAAAAACCGCCGCCCCATGCGATCCGACATGATCAAAAAGGGGTTCGAGAGAGCGCCGCATCGCTCGTTGCTGCGCGCAACCGGAGTCATCAAAAGCGACGAAGATTTTAACAAGCCGTTTATCGCGATTGCGAACTCCTACACCGACATCATCCCCGGCCACGTCCACCTGAACGCGTTCGGCGAGGTGGTGCGCGAGGCCGTGCTGGCCGCCGGGGGCGTGCCGTTCATGTTCCACACCATCGGCGTGGATGACGGCATCGCCATGGGCCACGTCGGCATGAAATACAGCCTGGCCAGCCGCGAACTGATCGCGGATTCGGTCGAATCCATGATCGCCGCGCACTGGTTCGACGGGATGATCTGCATCCCCAACTGCGATAAGATCGTGCCGGGGATG
Organism: Anaerolineae bacterium; assembly: GCA_038214535.1. Lineage (GTDB taxonomy): Bacteria > Chloroflexota > Anaerolineae > CG2-30-64-16 > CG2-30-64-16 > JBBQRS01. The sequence goes on along the minus strand of JBBQRS010000034.1, from coordinate 22,643 downwards.
CTGATGGCGAGTATGCGGCTCAACGTGCCGACGATCTTCATCAGCGGCGGGCCGATGAAAGCAGGGGCCACGTCAACCGGCAAGGTGGTTGACCTTTCGAGCGTCTTCGAGGGCGTGGGCGCGCATCAGGCGGGCAAGATCACCGACGCGGAACTGCTCGACCTGGAATCCACCGCCTGCCCCACGTGCGGCTCATGCTCGGGCATGTTCACCGCCAACTCGATGAACTGCCTGTGCGAAGCGCTGGGCATGGCGCTGCCGGGCAACGGCACCATCCTTGCCATTGACCCGCGCCGCGAGGCGCTGGCGCAGCAGGCCGCCGCGCAGATCATGACACTGATTGACCTCGACCTGCGTCCGCGCGACATCGTGACCGCGGCGGCGATTGACAACGCCTTCGCGCTGGACATGGCGATGGGCGGCTCGACGAATACCGTGTTGCACACGCTGGCGCTGGCGCACGAGGCGGGCGTGGATTACCCCATCAGCCGCCTGAACGAAGTCGCGGCGCGCACCCCCAACATCTGCAAGGTGTCGCCGTCGTCGCAGTATCACGTCGAGGACGTGGACAAGGCCGGCGGCGTCTCCGCGATCCTGTGGGAGCTCTTCAAGCGGCCCGGGATTCTCAACGCCGAGGCCATGACCGTGACGGGCAAGACCCTGCGCGAGAACGTCGAAGGGGCCGAGAGTCAAGACCCGGATTGCATCCGCCCGCTGGATGAACCCTACAGCGAGCAGGGCGGGCTGGCCGTGTTGTTCGGCAACCTGGCCCCCGAGGGCGCGGTGGTGAAGGCCGCGGGCGTGCTGCCGGAGATGATGCGGCATCGCGGCCCGGCGGTGGTCTTCGACTCGCATGACGAGGCGAACGCGGGCATCCTGAGCGGCCAGGTGAAATCGGGCGACGTGGTGGTGATCCGCTACGAAGGGCCGAAGGGTGGGCCGGGGATGCAGGAGATGCTGGCCCCCACCTCGAACATTGCCGGGATGGGGCTGGGCGGCTCGGTGGCGCTGATCACCGATGGGCGGTTCAGCGGCGCAACGCGCGGTTCCTCCATCGGTCACGTCTCGCCGGAAGCGGCGGCGGGCGGCCCCATCGGCCTGATCCAGAGTGGCGACATCATCAACATTGACATCCCGGCGCGCACGCTGGAAGTCGAGCTGTCGGACGAGGCGCTGGCCGAACGGCGCGCGCACTGGGTCCCCGTACAGCGCGACCTCAGCGGCTGGCTCAAGCGCTACGCCGCAATGGTCACCTCCGGCAGCCAGGGCGCCGTGTTGCAGGTTTAGAATTCAATATCACCCCCGCGGAGTGCGCATCTGAGGATGCGCACTCCGCGAAATGAAATAAATGCGAAATGAAATAGATACGGAGACAACATGCCAGGCAAAATCAGTGCAGAGACCGTTGGGCAAATCGAGGCCGAGGTCGAACGCCAGCGCGACGATATTCTAAAATTCTTCCGCGAGATCGTAGCGATCCCCTCGATGGATTCGCAGATCGAAGAAGTCGGCAAGCGCGTCCAGGCGGAGATGCTGAAACTCGGCTTCGAGTCGGCGTGGTTCGACCGGATGGGCAACACGGTCGGCGTGATCGGCGACGGGCCGCGCGTCTTGCTCTACGACAGCCACATTGACACGGTGGGCGCGAACATGGATGAATGGACGAACGACCCGTGGCAGGGCAAGGTGGAGGACGGCATCCTCTACGCGCTGGGGTCGGTGGACGAGAAGTGCAGCACGCCCGGCATGATCTACGGGCTGAGCATCGCGCACCGGTTGGGGTTGCTCGACGGCTGGAAGGCGTACTATTTCGGCAACATCGAGGAGTGGTGCGACGGGATCGCGTGCCGGGCGCTGGTCGAGTTGGACGGCATCAAGCCCGACTACGTGGTCATCGGCGAGCCAACCGATATGCGCGTCTACCGGGGGCACAAGGGTCGCGTCGAGATGAAAGTCGTCGCGAAGGGCAAGAGCGCGCACGCCGCCAGCAACCATCTGGGCGACAACGCGATCTACAAGCTGCTGCCGATCATCGAAGCGGTCAAGAACATGGAGCCGCAACTGGGCGACGACCCCTTCCTGGGGAACGGCAAGATCACCGTCACGGATATGACCGTGGTCACTTCCAGCATCAACGCCGTGCCCGGCGAGGCCAGCATCTTCATTGACCGCCGGTTGACCTTCGGCGAGACACCCGAAGGGGCCATCGCCCAGGTCGAGGCGTTGATCCCCGCGGAAAACCGGGCGCGCGGCGATATCCGGGTGGAGATGCTGCGCTACGAGGAGCCGAGCTACACCGGTTTCGTCTTCCCGGTGGACAAGGTCTACCCGGCCTGGGCGCTGGGGGAAGAACACGCGTTGGTGCAGGCCGGGCAAGAGGCGCGCCGGCTGATGGGCCTGCCCGATGCGCCGACCGGCAAGTGGGACTTCTCGACCAACGGCAACTACTGGGCCGGGGTGATCGGCGTCCCCTCCATCGGCTTCGCGCCCGGCGACGAAAAGCTGGCGCACATGGCAAGCGAACACATCCGGCTGGATGACGTGGTGAAGGCGACCGAGTTCTACACGCTGCTGCCGGGCCTGATTGACTGACCACGCCCACAAGGGGCTAACTACTGTAGTTGGAGATTGGAACCGGTAGTTTAGGGCCTTGTGCCCGGCGTGCGCACTATGCGGCGCGTACGCCCACAAGGGGCTAAACTACCGTAATCACGAAAGGGGCGATCACGATGCAGACCTATCTTCACGGGCGTGATTTCATCGGCGATCTCGACTTCTCCAAAGAGGAGGTCGAGACCGTCCTCGACGTGGCGTTTGACCTGAAGCGGCAACGCGCCCTGGGCCGGCCGCACGCATACCTGCGCGACAAGGCGCTGGCGATGCTCTTCTTCTTCACCTCCACGCGCACGCGCGGGTCGTTCGAGGCGGGCATGGCGCAGTTGGGCGGGCACGCGGCCTTCATTGATTCCGAGACGACGCAAATCTCGCACGGCGACACGGCGAAGGAGATCGGCGAGATCTTCGGGCGCTATTTCGACGGCATCGCCATCCGTCAATGCGATTGGCAATACGGCAACAGCTACATCAACGAGGTGGCGCAGGCGTCCCGCGTGCCGGTGCTGAACATGCAGTGCGACGTCTACCATCCGTTCCAGTGCCTGGCCGACCTGATGACGATCATCGAGAAGAAGGGGCGCGACCTGCGGCGCAAGAAGATGGTGGTGTCGTGGGCCTATGCCGCGTCCTACAGCAAGCCGATCTCGGTGCCGCAGTCGCTGATTTTGCAGATGCCGCGCTTCGGGATGGATGTGGTGCTGGCGCACCCGCCGGAGTTCGCGCTGATGCCGGAGATCATGGACGCCGCGCGCGAGCAGGCGCACAAACACCACGTCGGCTTCGAGGTCACCGATGACATGGATGAAGCGTTCAAGGACGCCGACATCGTCTATCCCAAGTCATGGGGTCCGCTGGTGACGACCACCGCGAAGGAAGACGGCAAGGCGCTGATCGAGAAGTATCGTTCGTGGATCACCGATCAACGGCGCATGGACCTCGCGAAGGAGGACTGCATCTACATGCACTGCCTGCCCGCCGACCGCAACCTCGAAGTGACGAATGAGGTGATTGACGGGCCAAACTCCGTCGTCTACGATGAAGCCGAAAACCGCCTGCACGTCCAGAAGGCGGTCATGGCGTTGACGATGGGGTGATGAGGAATCAGGGATTGGGTATCAGGAAACGGGTAGCAGGTAGCAGGAAACGGGAGCAACAAGGATGAAAGCCGCGGGTGAGACCGGATTTGAGACGCTGACTTGTTATCAGTTATCGTTGAAACTGTTTGAGGCGGCGTATCGCCTCGCAGCCCGGCTGCCGGATTATGAGCGATATAATCTCGCGGACCAGTTACGCAGAGCGGCGCTGAGCGTGCTTCTCAATATCGATGAGGGATATGGGCGGTATCATTACCTGGACAAGCTACGATTCTTCTACATTGCCAGGGGGTCCCTGCTCGAATCGCACAGCGCCTTAATTGCTGCACATGCGGCTAAATACGTCAGTGATGAGGAGCTATCGTGGTGGCGCGCCAGGTGCAGTGAAGCCGAAAAGGCGCTGAACGGTTACATTAACTTCGTACGCCGGCAGCAACAAGGCGGCGCGGAGTACGGACACCAGGGTGTTAATGAATCCAGCCCGTCGTATGAAACGACCCTGGACACCGAAGCACTGTTATCCGCGCAATCCGCTGAATCCCGATACCTGATCCCTGATTCCCGATCACCTGATTCCCACCAGGAGAGCCCAAATTGAGCACCCCCCCCCGTCCCCTCGCCGTCGTCGCCATTGGCGGCAACTCCTTGATTAAGGATGCGCAGCATGTGCGCGTCGAGGATCAATATGTGGCGGCGAAGGAGACCTGCACCCACATCGCCGACATGATCGAGGCCGGTTGGGATGTGGCGCTGACCCACGGCAACGGCCCGCAGGTCGGCTTCATCCTGCGCCGCTCCGAGATCGCCGCGCGGGTGGAAGGGATGCACGAGGTGCCGCTGGAGGTGTGTGGCGCCGACAGCCAGGGCGCAATCGGCTACGCCCTGCAGCAGAACCTTCAGAATATTTTGTATCAGCGCGAGGTCAAGAAGAACGTCGCGACCATCATCACCCAGACGCTCGTAGACCAGAATGACCCGGCGTTCAGCAACCCCACCAAGCCGATCGGCAGCTTCATGGCTGAGGCGGAAGCGCAGCGCCGGGCGGACGAGATGGGCTGGGCCGTTGTGGAAGACGCCGGGCGCGGGTGGCGGCGGGTGGTGCCGTCGCCCCAACCGAAGGAAATCGTCGAGCTGAGTTCCATCAAGGCCATCCTGCGCGCGGGCATCGTCGCGATTTGCGTGGGCGGCGGCGGCATCCCCGTGATTGATCCGGGCGACGGCAATTACGAGGGCGTCGCCGCGGTGATTGACAAGGATTACGCCAGCAGCCTGCTGGCCCGCGAGCTCGGGGCCGAGATGTTCGTGATCTCCACCGGCGTCGAGAAGGTCGCCCTCAACTTCGGCACACCGGATCAACAGTGGGTGGATCGCATGACGCTTGCCGAGGCGAAGCAACATCTCGCCGAGGGGAAACATTTTGCAAAGGGTTCGATGGCCCCGAAGATCCAGGCGATCGTCTGGTATCTCGAAGGGGGCGGCGCGCACGCCATCATCACGAACCCGGAGAACATCGGGCGCGCCCTGCGCGGCGAGACCGGGACGCACATCGTCAGTGATCCGTGGTGGAACACGTGAACCACGTCACAGGCTTGCGCTGCCTGATTTGCGGGCGCACCTATGCGCCCGGCGAGGTGGAGTACGTCTGCCCGCTGCACGGCGACGAGGGCATCCTGGATGTCGAGTATGACTACGCGGCCATTCAGGCGAGCATCAGCCCGGCGGCGCTGGCCGCGAACCCCGACCCGACCATCTGGCGCTACAAGCCGCTGCTGCCCGTCGAGCCCGATAGCCCCACCCCCCCGCTGGCGGTGGGCGGCACGCCGCTCTATCGCACGGACCGGCTGGCCGCGGGGCTGGGGTTACGCAACCTCTGGGTGAAGGATGACGGCCGTCAGCCGACCGCGTCCTTCAAGGATCGCGCGAGCGCGCTCGCGGTGGTCAAGGCGCAGGAGTTGGGGCGGCAGATCATCACTACGGCGAGCACGGGCAACGCGGCCGCCGCGCTGGCCGGGTTGTGCGCCAGCGTCGGGATGCGCAACGTCATCTTCGTGCCCGAATCCGCGCCGCCCGCCAAGATCGCGCAACTGCTGGTGTTCGGTAGCACGGTGCTGCTGGTGCGCGGCACATACGACGACGCGTTCGAGCTATGCCTCCAGGCCGCCAAAACGTTCGGTTGGTATAACCGCAACACGGGCTACAACCCCTATATGACCGAGGGCAAGAAGACCGCGGCCTACGAAATCTGCGAACAACTAACCTCCCCTCTCCCCGTGGGAGAGGGGCCGGGGGTGAGGGAAGGCTGGGCCGCGCCGGACGCCGTATTCGTCTCCGTCGGCGACGGCTGCATCATCGGCGGCCTGCACAAGGGGTTCAAGGACTTGTTGGCGCTGGGCTGGATCCGCGACATGCCGCGGTTGATCGGGGTGCAGGCGACCGGTTCTGCGGCGCTGCACGACGCGTGGCGCGACGGGGTGGACGCGCTGGCGATGCAACCGATCAAAGCGCACACGGTCGCGGACAGCATCTCCGCCGGGCTGCCGCGCGACCGCATCAAGGCGCTGGCCGCCGTGCGCGAGACGGACGGCGCGTACGTCACCGTGACCGACGATGAAATCCTCGCCGCGATCCCGGCGCTGGCGCGCGGCTGCGGCGTCTTCGCGGAGCCTGCCGGCGCGGCGTCCTATGCGGGGCTGGTCAAAGCGGTCGGCGCGGGGCTGGTCTCACCCGATGAGCGCATTGTGGTGGTCGCGACGGGCAACGGGCTGAAGGATATCGCGTCGGCGCGCCGGTCTGTCGCCGAACAGCCCTATACGGTAGATGCCAACCTGGCCGCTGTGGAGCGCGTTCTGCAGGATCTTCCCGTGTGACGAAGCCACAGCTTTTTGCGTCGCAACCACTTTGCAACGAAGGAATTTCACATGATTGACCTGACTGTTCAACCCGACCGTATGGCACGCGCCGTCCAGCGCGCCCGCGAACGCAATATCATCATCCCGACTTTTAAACAGCAGAAAGACCCGACCCTGATTCCCGACCGGATCAAGACTGAGCTAAAGAACGTCGGCCTCTGGGAGTTCGATTCGCGCAACCTCTTCCGCATCACCTGGCGCAACGAGCCGGTGGAGTTCGGCGGCGGCTTCGGCGATGTCAACTACATGGAGTTCCCGCGCGCGCTGACCGGCGTGGATGCACGCGTGCTTGCGTTGGTCGGCAAGTGGTTCCCCACCGGCGCGCACAAGGTCGGCGCGGCGTTCGGCTGCCTCGTGCCGCGGCTGGTCACCGGCCAGTTCGACCCCACCACGCAGAAAGCTGTCTGGCCCTCCACGGGCAACTATTGCCGCGGCGGAGCGTATGATTCGGCGCTGCTGGCCTGCAAGTCTATCGCCATCCTGCCGGAGGGGATGAGCCGAGAACGCTTCGAGTGGCTCTCACAGGTCGCCGGTGAGGTGATCGCCACCCCCGGCAGCGAGAGCAACGTGAAGGAGATTTTCGACAAATGCTGGGAGCTGCGTCGTTCGGGCCAGGACCTGGTGATCTTCAACCAGTTCGACGAGTTCGGCAACCACCTGTGGCACTATGACGTCACCGGCCACGCGATGCAGGATGTGTTGGAACGTGAGCTTGGCCCTCACGAGACGCTGGCCGGATCCGTGTTCACCACCGGTTCGGCGGGCACCATCGCGTGCGGCGATTATCTCAAAGAACTGTTCCCGCAGAGCAAGCTGGCGGCCAGCGAGGCGCTGCAATGCCCGACGCTGCTCAACAACGGGTTCGGTGCGCACCGCATCGAGGGCATCGGCGACAAACACGTGCCGTGGATTCACAACGTCCGCAACACCGATATGGTGATCGCGATTGACGATGAATCCACGATGCAGGTGATCCGCCTCTTCAACGAGCCGGAAGGCCAGTGCTATCTCGCCAGGATGGGCGTGTCCGAAGAGCTGATCGCGCAGTTACCGCTGCTCGGCATCTCCGGCGTAGCGAACCTGTTGTCGGCCATTAAGATGGCGCAATGGTACGAGTGGGGCGAGGGCGACGTGGTGATGACCGTCCTGACCGACTCGATGGAGCTTTACGCGAGCCGGCTGGAAGAACTACGCGCGGAGCGCGGGCCGTTCACGGCGGAAGACGCGGCGGTCGCCTATCACCACCACCTGATCGGGCAGCGCACCGACAACATGGCCGAACTCACCTACCCGGATCGCAAGCGGATGCACAACCTGAAATACTACACCTGGGTCGAGCAACAGGGCAAGACCTACGCCGAAATCCAGGCGCAATGGTATCAGCCGGACTACTGGTCGAATATCCATGGTCAGGTGGATGCGATTGACGCGCTGATTGACGAGTTCAACGCGCGCGTGGGTCTGCTCTAAACCTCCACCCAGCGATCCGCCCAGCCGGATTGATCCGGCGCTGCTGGTTAGCCCGGATATTCATATCCGGGCGGTCGTGCATGACCCACCGTGCCGCGCCAGGCGTGCGCCGGTTGGCAACGCACGACCGCCACGGCGATCAAATCGCCGGGCTACGGGAGCAGCGCCCCGTGAACGGGGCTAAACGATAACAGGGTTTTCAGAGTAGACACCTGGTGGTAAAATAAGATCATCAGCCAACACACTCACGAGGATGCGATGAAGCACTTCGAATTTACGATGCAGGCAGCGGACGGTCTGAAGCTCTACGGACAGGGCTGGGTGCCTGACGGCGCGCCGAAAGCCGCGATCAGCCTGGTGCATGGGCTGGGCGAGCACAGCGGGCGTTATGCCCACGTCGCCGCGCATCTGACGGCGGCGGGCTACGCGCTCGTGACCTATGACCAACGCGGGCATGGCCGGTCGGAGGGCAAGCGCGGCCACGCGGCGTCTTACGATGCGCTCATGGACGATGTGAGCATGCTCTTAGGGGAAACCGCGACCCGCTATCCCGGCCTGCCGTATTTCCTGTACGGCCACAGCCTGGGCGGCAATCTCGTGCTGAATTACGCGCTGCGGCGCAAAGCGGAACTGGCGGGCGTGATCGCCACCAGCCCCGCATTGCGAACCGCTACGCCCGTCCCCGGTTGGAAGCGCGGCCTGGCGGGGCTACTCTACGATCGCCTGCCCGATCTGCTGATGCCCAACGGGCTGGACCTTAGCGGGTTGAGCCGCGACCCGGACGTGATCGCGCGGTATCAGGCCGACCCGTTGGTGCACGACCGCACCTCGGTGCGCCTGGGCGCGGACATCCTGGCGACCGGCGAGTGGGCGTTCGACCACGCGGCGGACTTCCCGTTGCCGCTGCTGCTGATGCACGGCAGCGAAGATCGGCTGACATGCCCTAAAACGAGCGCCAAATTCGCATCCGGGGTTGCTGACTGCACGTTCGTGTTGATGGACGGCTGCTATCACGAGCTCCATAACGAACCCGAAGCGCCGGAAGTGCTGGATGCCATGACCGCATGGTTGGATCGGCGCACGGCTGCTTATCACGTCACGACTGAGCGAGGAGAAACCACTTCATGACAGGCCAACTTCTCATCACCCACGGCAACGTCTTCACGCTGGGCAAACGCAATGAGGTGATCGCCGACGGCGCGATCTACATCGAGGGCGACACGATCGCGGAGATCGGGACCACGCGTGATCTGGCCGCGAAGCACCGGAGCGCCGAACAACTGGACGCCGGCGGCAAGCTGGTGCTCCCCGGCTCTGTCATCGGGCACACCCACTTCTACGGCGTCTATGCGCGCGGCATGGCGATCCCCGGCAAGCCACCCACGAATTTCCTGGAGATCCTCGAAAAGCTGTGGTGGAAGCTGGATCGCGCCCTGTTATGGGAGGACATCCAGTATGCCGCCCTGGCGTGCCTGATAGACGCCATCCGCCACGGCTCGACCACGCTGATGGACCACCATGCCAGCCCGAACGCCATTGACGGCAGCCTGGACGTGCTCGCGGCCGCCGTGAAGCAGGCGGGCTTGCGGGCCGGCCTGTGCTACGAAGTGACCGACCGCAACGGCGCACAGGGCGCGCAGGCGGGCATCGCCGAGAACGTCCGCTTCATCAAGCGGTGTAAGGCAGAAAAGGACGCGCAACTGGCGGCCTCATTCGGGTTGCACGCATCGTTCACGCTGACGGACGCGACGCTGGAAGCGAGCCACGATGCGGTCGCGGCCCTGAACGGGACCGCCACGCACAGCGGCTACGACGACGATGACGACGATGACTGGCCTGTAAAAAAACGCGGCGACCGGGTCGGCTATCACATCCACGTGGCCGAGGGCGAGATAGACCAGGAAGACAGCCTGCGCCAATACGGGATGCGCGTCGTCGAGCGACTCAAGAAGTTCGGCATCCTGGGGCCGGAGACCATCGCCGTGCATTGCGTCCACCTCGACGCCTACGAGAAGGACATGCTGCGCGAAAGCCGCACGCAGGTCACCAGCCAGCCGCGCTCGAACATGAACAACGCTGTCGGGCTGACCGATGTGACCGGGATGCTGGCGCGCGGCATCCCGGTCGCGCTGGGCAATGACGGGTTCTCCAACGACCAGTACGCGGAGATGCAGGCCGCCTATCTCGCGCACCGGCTCGCCAGCGGCGACCCGCAGAAGTTGCCCGGCGAGGACGTGATGCGCATGGCCTACGCGCACAACACCGGGCTGGCCTCGCACTTCTTCGCCAAACCGGTCGGTGAACTGAGCGCGGGCGCATACGCCGACATCACCTTCCTGGATTACCAGCCGCCGACGCCGCTCACCGCGGGCAACCTGCCGTGGCACATCATCTTCGGCGTGGACGGCTCGAACGTCACGCACACGGTCGCCAGCGGCAAGGTGCTGATGAAAGACCGCCAGTTGACCACGCTCGACGAAGCGGAGATCATGGCGAAGACCCGTGAGCACGCGGTCAAGGTGTGGAAGCGCATCGGCTGAACGATCTGCCAACAAACATAGAATCTATCCGAATGCTGTTAATGAACCACGGAACACACAGAATACACGGAATAAGTCTATCTCTGCTTTCTTCCGTGTGTTCCGTGTTTTCCGTGGTGGGCAGATTTTCGGATAGACACGTAGGCGGCGCGCCGTTGCGCCGCGATGAGGAACTAACCTATGTCTGAAGTCATGCGGGTGCAACCCTTTGACCTGCTGTTGCGGCGCATCCTGACGGAATATGCGCACAGCGGTTCGATCTTCGGGACGCACCAGGCGCTATTCTACACGCCCCGGGCCGACAGCCCCTACGCGCTGGATCACTTCTTCCCCGGCGCGGCGGGCAGCCAGTACCTGGCGACCCCCATCGGCCCCTCCGCCGGGCCGCACACCCAGCTCAGCCAGAACATCATCTCGGCCTGGCTGTGCGGCGGACGCTTCATCGAGTTGAAGACCGTCCAGATCATGGACGAGCTGGAAATCCCGCGCCCGTGCATTGACGTGGCCGACGAAGGCTACAACGTCGAGTGGTCGCAGGAACTCAAGCTGGAGGAGTCCGCGCAGGAGTACATCAACGCCTGGGCCGCGCTCCACGTGCTGCGCCATCTGCTCGGCTGGGACTACGCGCCCCTGGGCGTGATCTTCGACATGAGCGTGGGCTACAACCTCGAGGGCATCCGTAGCCCGCGGATGACCCGCTTCATGGATCGGCTGGCCGACGCCACGCCGGAGATCGCCGAGATCAAGGCGACCCTGGGACGCGACTTCCCGCAGTTCGCCGACATCGAAATCCCGACGCGGATCGTCAGCAGCGTCACTCTCTCGACCATGCACGGCTGCCCGCCGGATGAGATCGAGCGGATCGCGCGCTACCTGCTGGAGGCGCGCGGCCTGCACACGGTGGTCAAGCTGAACCCGACGCTGCTGGGCAAGCCCGACGTGCTGGAGATCCTCCACAACCGGCTGGGCTTCACGGAGATCGAAATCCCCGACTCAGTATTCGAGAAGGATTTAAAATACCCACGAGCGGTGACATTGATCCGCACATTGAAAGAGATCGCCGCGACGCGCGAGTTGACCTTCGGCGTCAAGCTGAGCAACACGCTGGCGATGCACAACCACCGCGCCGTGATGCCCGGCGACGAGATGTACATGTCGGGCCGCGCGCTCTACCCGATCACCATGAACCTCTACGCCCGGCTGATGGAGGAGTTCGCCGGTGACCTGCGCGTCTCCTATTCCGCGGGCGCCGACGCTGAGAACGTCGCGACCATTGCATCATGCGGGGCGCGGCCGATCACCGGTTGCACCGATCTGCTCAAGCCGGGGGGCTATGGCCGGATGGTGCAATGGTTGGAGAGCATCGAGACGGCGATGATGTTACAGGGCGCAACCGATCTGGATGCCTTTGCCGCCGACCGGTTGGCGAACGTCCGGTGGGCCGCCACGGCGTCGCTGGAGGAACCGCGCTACAAGAAGCTCGCCTTCCCCTATGGCCTGCCCAAGGTGCGGTCGGGCCTGGGCATGTGGGATTGTATCGTGTCGCCCTGCGTCGAGGCGTGCGCCGTCGAGCAGGACGTGCCGGAATACGCGTGGTACATCGCCCAGGGCGACTACGACCGCGCGCTCGAAGTGGTGCTGGCGCGCAACCCGTTGCCCGGCGTCACCGGCTACGTCTGCAACCACCTCTGCCAGACCAGGTGTACCCGGAACGACTACGAGGAGCCGGTCGCCATCCGCGCGCTCAAGCGCATCGCGGCGGAGAAGGGCGACGTCACCTACGTCGCGAAGCGCGCCGCGCAACCTGCGCGCCACGTCGCCGTGATCGGCTCCGGCCCCGCGGGGTTGTCGGCCGCGGCGTTCCTGGCGCTCACCGGCGTGAAGACGACGATCTTCGAGGCGCGCGATATGCCGGGCGGCATGTTGCGCGTCGTCCCGCCCTTCCGCCTCCCGTGGCACATCATCCAGGAGGACGTGGATCGCATCACCGGGCTGGGCGTCGAGTTGAAGCTGAACCACCCGATCACCGTGCGCCCCGAAACGCTGCTTGGCGAGGGCTTCGATGCCGTGTTCATCGCCAGCGGCTTCCAGCGCGACACGCCGCTGCACATCGAGGGGGTCGAGGGGCCGGGCGTGATGCCCGCGCTGCACCTGCTCGACCGTTCGCGCCGCGGCGAGCGCGTGGACCTGGGGCGCAAGGCCGTGGTGATCGGCGGCGGCGACACCGCCATGGACGCCACGCGCACGGCGCAACGCTTCACCGGTCAACCCGCGACCATCGTGTACCGGCGGACGCGCTACGAGATGCCCGCCGCGGAAGAGGAGTTGGGAGGGGCGCTCGAAGAAGGCAACATCCTGCTGGAACTGGCGACCCCGTTACGCATACTGCGCGAAGATGGCATCGTGGTCGGGCTGGAGTGCGTCCGCAACCGCCTGGGCGACCCCGGCCCCGATGGTCGCCGCGCGCCGGAAGAGATTCCGGGCAGCGAGTTCATCATCGAGACCGACACGGTGATCGTGGCGGTGGGCCAGTTGCCCGAACTGACCTTCCTGGAGGATAGCGGCGTGGAACGTCACAGGGGCGGCGGCATAACGGTAGATCCGCTGACCGGTGCGGCCGGCCCCATCGGGGTCTACGCGGGCGGCGACGTGGTCATCAAGCCCAGCAGCATCATTGATGCGTGCGCCGATGGACGCCGCGCCGCGGAGGCGATCTGCCGGCAGTTCGGCATCGAGTTCGAGCAGCCGCCGTTCCAGCCGCCCGCGATCTCTCAGGGCGACATCCTGGAGATCAAGCAGATGCGCGCGCGCAAGGAGCCACAGCAGGAGCCGGAGATGATCCCCCTGGTGGAGCGGTTCGACCTGGGCGTGATCGAGTCCACCTTCACCGATGCGCAGGCGCGGGCCGAGGCGATGCGCTGCGTGCAATGCACCGCCATCTGCGACAAGTGCGTCGAGGTGTGCCCGAACCGCGCCAATTTCACCTTCCTGATGCAGCCCGTGCATTGGGAGTTGCCCGAACTGGCCTGTCAGGGTGGCGGCATATCGGTCGCCGGGTCGCGTGCGTTCGACGTGGTGCAAACGCGCCAGATCCTCCACGTGGACGACTGGTGCAACGAGTGCGACGACTGCCAGACCTTCTGCGTCCACCAGGGCAAGCCTTATTTCGACAAGCCGCGCCTCTTCCTGACCGAAGCGGATTATCTGCTCGAAACCGATAACGCTTTCTACGTTGATGGAGACACGATCCGGCGACGCGAAGGCGGCCAGGATTTAACGCTCACCGTTGAACCTGACGAATTGCTATACGAAGATAAGAACGTCCGTCTGCGCCTGACGCCGGAGTTTGGGGTGAAGGAAACGTCGTTGAAAGCCGCATTCGAGGGGACGCTGTCCCTGGAACATGCGGCCGAAATGGCGGTCGTCCTCCACGGGATTCGAGGGTCGCTGCCGTTTCTGCTGGTTTGAACGGAGGTGCGCCATGACGGGTGAAGTGTTCTCCTGGGTCGCCGCCCTGGAACAGGGCACGCTGACCGAGATGCAACTCGAAACGCTGCAAGCCGCGGTAGATAGCGGCCAGGCCGACTCGCTGCCAGAAGCGGCGCGCCTGCTCGATTTTGAAGCCACGAATCTGGCGGGCGGTGAGCCGGGGCCGCAAGCCTATTAAGACTGCGTGGCGCCCTCTTCGTAGTGAAGGCTTCAGCCTTCCTTCGTAGTAACGGCTTCAGCCGTCGGGGGGGGCAATACCACGGCTAAAGCCTTCACTACAAAGTGGCCGGTGTAGCCCCCCTTCGTAGTAACGGCTTCAGCCGTCGGGGGGGCAAGAGGGCGACAGCAAAAAACAACCGAGGTCGTATATGTGGGAAAACTATCACGCGCCGGGCGACGTGTCCGGGGCGCTGGAACTGCTCGCGCGCGGCGGCAACGCGTGCCGGATCATCGCGGGCGGCACCGACCTGATCCTCGAACTGGAGCGCGGCGTGCGTACGGCGCGCACCCTCATTGACGTGTCGCTTGTCCCTGATCTCGACGCGATCACCCTGAACGATGACGTGCTGCACCTGGGCGCGCGGACGACGCATAGCCAGGTGATCGCCGCGCCGGAAGCCGTGGCGCGCGCGTTCCCCCTGGCGCGCGCGTGCTGGCTGGTGGGCGCGCCCCAAATCCGCAATCGTGGCACGGTGGCCGGCAACCTCATCACCGCCAGCCCCGCCAACGACACCATTACGCCGCTCTGGGCGATGGACGCGACCGTCACGCTGGCGAGCGTGGCCGGGGGCGAGCGCACCCTGCGCTTCGACGACTTCTTCCTCGGAGTGCGGCGCACCGCCCTGCGCCCCGACGAGATGCTGCTACGCATTAATGTCCCCGTGTTGGCTTCCACCGAGCGCGGGACCTTCCTCAAGCTGGGATTGCGCCACGCGCAGGCGATCAGCATCGTCAACGCCGCCGCCGTGGTGGATTTCGCGCCTGACAATACGGTGCGCCGCGCGCGCATCGCGCTGGGCGCGGTCGCGCCGACCATCCTGCGCGCGTCGGATGCCGAAGCGTATCTCGCGGGCCGTGCGCTCACCGAGGCGACCATCCTGCACGCCGCCGAGTCGGCGGCGGCGGCGGCACGCCCCATCTCCGACATCCGCGCCGGCGCGGAGTACCGGCGCGATATGGTGCGCGTGCTGGTTGCGCGGGCGCTGCGCCAGTTGCGCGCCGGCGCGGAGCGGGCGGATTGGCCGGAGCGGCCGGTGTTGTTGTGGGGAGCGCGCGGCGCGGGTTTGGAACACGAAGGCGCGCAAGCCGTTTGGAACACGAAGACGCGAAGGGGCGCGAAGGACGCGAAGCGCGAAGAACGCGAAGAAGCGCCGCACGCGGCGAGTGAGGCGGGAGATAATGCGATTCGGTTCACGGTGAACGGGCAGACTGTCACATTGGTGGGCGTAGGCGGCAAGACGCTGTTGCGGGCGCTGCGCGAGGACGTGGGGCTGACCGGGACCAAGGAGGGCTGCGCCGAGGGCGAGTGCGGCGCGTGTACCGTCTG
Organism: Anaerolineae bacterium; assembly: GCA_038214535.1. Classification (GTDB taxonomy): domain Bacteria; phylum Chloroflexota; class Anaerolineae; order CG2-30-64-16; family CG2-30-64-16; genus JBBQRS01. The sequence continues at coordinate 6,979 of JBBQRS010000034.1, read as the reverse complement.
GCTCGACGGCGTGGCGGTGATGAGTTGCCTCGTCCCCGTGGAGCGGGCAGATGGGTGCGCAGTGGTCACGGTAGAGGGGTTGGCGGGGCCTGACGGCGCGCTCCACCCGCTCCAGCAGGCGTTCGTGGATGCGGGCGCGGTGCAATGTGGCTATTGCACGCCGGGGCTGCTGATGTCGGCGGCCAACCTGCTGGCCGAGACGCCCGACCCCACCGGCGAGCAGGTGCGCGAGGCGCTGACCGGCAACCTCTGCCGTTGCACCGGCTATTACAAGATCGTCGAAGCGGTCGAGCGCGCCGCCGCGCTGCGAGGTGGGCGATGAGCGATCTACGCCAAACCGGCCCGGTTTCCCCCATCGGTCAGAGCGTGGCCCGGATTGACGCGCCCGCGAAGGTGACCGGCGCGGCGCTTTATCCGGGCGACATCACCCGGCCCGACATGCTCCACATGGCGACCCTCTTCGCCGGGCGACCCCACGCGCGCGTCCTCAGGATTGACACGACGGTCGCGGAGGCCGCGCCGGGCGTCGTGGCGGTCTTCACCGCCGCCGACGTGCCGGTGAACGAGTATGGCCTGCAAATCAATGACCAACCGGTGTTGTGCGGGCCGGGGTCGGAGGTGGCGGGGGCCGATGTGGTGCGCTTCGTCGGCGATCAAGTGGCCCTGATGGTCGCGGAGACGGAGGCGCAAGCGCGCGCCGCGTGTGCGCTGATCCACATCGAGTGGGAAGACCTGCCGCTGGTGCTCGGCGTTGACGCGGCGATGCAGCCGGACGCCTACCGCCTGCACCCGGAACGCGGCGAGGGCAACACCTTCTACAGCTATCGCATCCGCACCGGCGACGTGGAAGCGGCGTTGCGGTCGGCGGACGTGGTGGTCGAAGGCGTCTATCACACGCCGGTGCAGGAGCACGCCTACCTGCAACCGGAAGCGGGTATTGCATACATTGATGACGAAGGGCGCGTCACCGTGGAGGTCGCCGGGCAGTGGACGCATGTGGATCGGGCGCAAATCGCGCACGCGCTGGGCCTGCCGGATGAGGACGTGCGCGTGATCTATCCGGCCATCGGCGGCGCGTTCGGCGGGCGCGAGGATATGTCGGTGCAGATCACGCTGGCGCTGGCGGTCTGGCGGCTGGCGCAGCGCGGGGTACACCGACCCGTCAAAACCATCTGGAGCCGCGAGGAGTCCATCGTCGGGCACGGCAAGCGCCACGCCATGACGCTGCGGGCCCGCTGGGGCGCGACGTGCGACGGCAAACTGGTCGCCGCAGAGGTCACCGCGATTGCCGACGGGGGCGCATATTGCTACACCAGCAACAAGGTGCTGGGCAACACCACGCTGACCTGCACCGGCCCGTACCTCATCCCGAACGTATCGGTGGACACCTGCGCGGTCTACACGAACAACGTGCCGGGGGCGGCCTTCCGCGGGTTTGGCGGGCCGCAGGGCCACTTCGCCGCGGAGAGCCAGATGGATCGGCTGGCCGAAGCGCTGGGCATGGACCCCGTGGAGTTCAGGCTGCGCAACGTGCTGACCGACAACACGCCGCTCGCCACCGGTGCGCCCATCCCCGGCGGCGTCGGCCTCATCGAGACCATCGAAGCCGCGGCGCGCGCGGCCGGTTGGCCGGAACACCCGCTCACACGTCGCGCTTCACAGCCATCGGACGACCTTACGACACGCCGCGGCGTCGGGTTTGCGGCCGGCTACAAGAACGTCGGCTTCAGCTTCGGCTACACCGAAAACAGCACCGCGCGCATCGAGTTGCGCGGCGCGGCGAAGATCGAGGAGGCGCTCGTCTATTTCGCGGGCGCGGACGTAGGGCAGGGCCATCACACCGCCGTGGCGCAGATGGCCGCCGCGGGGTTGGGCATCGCGCCGGAGCGCGTGCGCGTGGTGGCCTCCGACACGGCGCAGATGGGCGATTCGGGCAGCGCGTCGGCCTCGCGGCTCACCTATATGGCGGGCAACGCCGTGCGCGGCGCGGCGGAGCGCGCCCTGCACGCCTGGGCCGCCGAGGAGCGCCCCGCGGTCGGCGAGTACACCTATCTCGCCCCCAAGACCACCGCGCTGGATCACGACACGGGGCAGGGGCAGCCCAACTTCGCCTATGGCTACGTGGCCCAGGTGGTCGAGTTGGTAGTGGACACCGAGACGGGACAGATCACCGTGGAGCGCATCATCTGCGCCGACGACACCGGCACTGCCATAAACCCGCAGCAGGTCGTCGGGCAGATCGAGGGCGCGGTGGTGCAGGCGCTGGGCTACGCCCTGATGGAAGACTTCCGCACGCGTGACGGCCACGTGCTCACCAACCGGCTCAGCACCTATCTCATCCCCACCGTGCTCGATATCCCGGCACAGGTCGAGTCCATCATCGTCGAAACGCCCGACCCGAACGGCCCGTGGGGCGCGCGCGGCATGGGCGAGATGCCCTACCTGCCGCTGGCGGCCGCGGTCGCCAACGCGCTCTACGATGCGACCGGCGTGCGCTTCTACGACTTCCCGCTGACGCCCGAACGCGTCTGGCGCGGGCTACAAAGCCTATCCGAAAACTCCGTAGTTAGCCCCTTGTGGGCGTCCGCGACGGGCACAAGGGGCTACACTACGGATAGTCGGATGGACTCTAAAGGAGAAATCATGATCGCAGAACTTATCGCGCGCAACCGCAGCTACCGGCGCTTCCACGAAGACGTTCCCGTCACCCTGGATACCCTGCGCGAGCTGGTCGGGCTGGCCCGGCTGACCGCATCGGCGCGCAACATGCAGTCGCTCCGCTTCATCCTGTGCAGCGACCGCGAGACGAACGCCGCGATCTTCGCCACATTGGCCTGGGCGGGCTATCTGCCCGATTGGCCCGGCCCGGTGGAAGGCGAACGACCGGCGGCCTACATCGTGGTGCTGGCCGACGAGACGCGCAACCACCATACGCGCATTGACGAAGGGCTGGCGCTGCAAAGCATGTTGCTGGGCGCGGTGGAGCGCGGCCTGGGCGGGTGCATCATCGGCTCGATCAACCAGAAGGTGTTGCGTCAGGCGCTCGCCATCCCAGATGGGCTGGAAATCTACGACGTGCTGGCGCTCGGCAAGCCGAAAGAAACCGTGGTCACTGACCCGGTGGGGCCGGATGGCAGCATCAAATACTGGCGCGAACCCGACGGCACACACCACGTGCCCAAGCGCGACCTCAACACCCTGATCGTCGCCGCGCGCGGCTAACTGTCCATCCGAAAACCTTCGTAGTGACGGCTTTAGCCGTTGGGGGGCACGACAACGGCTAAAGCCGTCACTACAAAGATCTAAACACCCTGAGGAAATCATCCATTGAACATCACACCTGAAGCCGCGCTCGAACGCCTGATGGCAGGCAACCGCCGCTATGTCGCAGACCAGTTGCAGCGCCCGAATCAAGGCCCCGCCCGCCGCGCCGAGGTGGCGCGCGGGCAGAAACCCTTTTCCGCCGTCCTGAGCTGTTCCGACTCGCGCGTCCCGTCGGAGATCATCTTCGATTGCGGGCTGGGCGACCTGTTCATCGCGCGCACCGCCGGGCACGCGCTGGAACCTGTCGTGTACGGCAGCCTGGAATATGGCGCAGAGTATCTGGAGATTCCACTGATCGTGGTGCTGGGGCACGCGCAGTGTGGCGCGGTCAAGGCGGTGGTAGAAAACGGGGCGGAGTTGCCCGGCGCGATGCGCAGCCTGGGTCTCTTCATCCAGCCTGCGTTGGATCATGCAAAGGATCACCCCGGTGACCTGGTGGCCAACATCATCCGCAGCAATACCGAACGCACGGTCGCCCTGCTGCAACAATCCGAGCCGTTCCTCCATCATCTTATCGAGGCGGGCCGCCTGATGATCGTCGGCGCGTACTATGACCTGGAGACGGGGGCAGTGACCTTGCTGGAGTAACTGCTTTACCGCGCGGAATGCGCATCCCTCCCCTTTGTAGTGAAGGCTTTAGCCGTTGAGGGGCAGCACAACGGCTAAAGCCTTCACTACAAAGGGAAAGATCGCGGAGTGATAAATTGTGCGGTGATAAGCTACTGCTATGCAGCCAGGTTGTGCTGCTTGAGGATGCGCGGATAAATCTTGCCCACTTCGCTGAACAACCCCGACAGATTATTCCAGAGGCCCAGCCCGCTGAGCGCGCCCCCCTTTTCTAGCTTGATCTTGCCCGCAAAGTACGCTTCCGTCAGGCTGGCCTTGCCCAACCACACGTTGTGGATCACATCGGTCGGCATCCGGATGATGAAATCGGGCGCCGGCTCTTTACTCGGGCCGGGGATGAAACGCGGCGGGTTCGCCCGCCCATCGAGCGTCAGGGTCGCGTCCGGATCGGTCAGCCGGATCTGGATGACCTTCCTGGTCTTCTGCAACGGCTGCAAGACTTGCGGCGTCCGCATTACCTCACCGAAAAGCTGGTTCATCACGGCATAGACGGCTTCGCTGTCGGGATAGACTGGCACAGGTTCCCCCCCCTTGAGAAAGCGCAACACGGTTGCGCGGCGATTGTTTGTAGCGCGCAGTCCCCTGCGCCGTGTTCGTAGTGCGCAGTTCTCTGCGCACCTGCGCGGCCCTTACTTTTCAGACCCCGCCACTTCCAGCGCGACCTTCGCCACCGTGGGCGCGTGCAGCAGCATGTTCGAGTAACTGGCGTTCGCCATCGGGCAGGCACACTCCTTGTCGTAGATGGAACGCCGCAGCGCCGTCATCCGCTCGCCAAACCAGATCGGCGCGAGGTCATAGCCCGTCTCGCGCAGGTTGCCCACCGGCTCCGCGCGGATGCAGCAACTCCAGATGTCGCCGTTGGGCGCGATATGCGCGCTGGCCCACCCAGCGTAGCAGTCAATCACTTGCGTGCGCTCGTAGAGCACGCGTTTGGCAAGCTGGTAATACTCGGCGCGGAACGCCTGCGTGAAACGGGCGATCCCCTTCGTCGGGCGGGAATGCGCCTGCTCGCTGAGAAAATCGGCAATCGGCGCGTAGGCGTCGGGGTCGGGCGTGATGCCCCAGCCGATGGTATCCAGCTCCACGCGCTCCTCGGCCACCTCCGTGATGTACGAGTCCGGCTCGAGGAATTGCAGACCCTCGTAAATCTCCTGAAACCGGTGCTGGTTGAACCGGCTCACCACCGTATGCACCGTCAGCGCGAGGTTGGGCCGCGTGGCCTGCAGCGCCTTGAGCCGCGTCCACGTCGCCATCGAGCGATCCCAGTTGCCCGTCACGCCGCGGATATCATCGTGCTCGTCGCCGATGCCGTCGAGGCTGAGGTTAAGCCCGATCTGGCTGTCGGGGCATTCGGCGCAAATCCGATCCACGCGCTCGACGATCCGCTCGGTCAGCAGGCCGTTGGTTGGGATGGTAATCACGGAGGGCCGACAGTGCCGATACGCGCTGATGACCATCTCGTCCAGGTCTTTGCGCAGGAACGGCTCGCCGCCCGTGAACGTCATGTAGAACGGCGTGCGCCCCAGCCCGGCGAACACCTTGTCCCACTCCTCCACCGTCATGTCGTCGTTGGGTTTGCGCCACACGTCGCATGTGCGGCACTTGGAATTACAGCGATAGCTGATGCTCACCACAACGGAGAAGGGATACATGTGCGGCCGCCCATAGCGGCGAAAGCTCCAGTACAGCGGTAGTCTGGAAGCGAGGCTTAGCATTGACATAGGGTTATTATAGGCGCGGGACATGCGCCTGTCAATAAATAAAGGGAACAGTTTAGAAATTCCCCAGGTCATGTCTTTCCCTTTGTAGTGAAGGCTTCAGCCGCCGTGCCAGCTCCTTTGTAGTGACGGCTTCAGCCGCCGTGCCAGCCCCTTTGTAGTGAAGGCTTCAGCCGCCGTGCCGGCCCCTTTGTAGTGAAGGCTTCAGCCGCCGTGCCGGCCCCTTTGTAGTGAAGGCCTCAGCCGCCGTGCCGGCCCCTTTGTAGTGAAGGCTTTAGCCGCCGTGCCGGCCCCGAACGGCTGAAGCCGTCACTACAAAGGGGGGCGCGCACCATTTTCGGTGACCTGTGCTACAATGCACCGGTTTGCACCACCAACCTTCTCAGGGAGCGCACCCGCGTGGACTGGATCAAATACCCCCTCATCGTGCTGGCCGGCGTCGCGGCGGGCTTCGTCAACATCCTGGCCGGCAACGGCTCGCTCATCACTCTGCCCGCATTGCTTTTCTTCGGGCTGCCCGCCGGCGTCGCCAACGCTACCAACCGCGTCGGCGTGATGTTCCAGAACGTCGTGGGGGTCACCAGCTTCCAGCGCAAGGGCATGTTGGACGTGAAGGGCGCGCTGCTCTACGCGGTACCCACCGCCATCGGGTCGGTGCTCGGCGCGTATATCGCCGTGGACATCAACGAGGAGGTCTTCCGGCGCGTGCTGGCCGTCGTGATGATCCTCATGCTGGTGTTGATGTTCGTCAAACCCGAACGCTGGATCAAGGGGAAGGGTGGTGAGGAGGTTGTGCATCGCCTGACCCCACTGAACATCCTCATCTTCTTTGCGGTCGGCATCTATGGCGGCTTCCTGCAGGCGGGCGTCGGCATCTTCCTGCTGGTTGCACTGGTGCTGAACGCGGGCTATGATGTGGTGCGCGGCAACGCCGTGAAGGTCGCCATCGTCCTCGTGATGGCCGTCGTCTCGCTGATCGTCTTCCAGGCCAACGGGCAGGTGCAATGGGGCGTGGGCCTGCTGCTCGCCGTCGGGAACATGATCGGCGCATGGCTGGCGACCCGCTTCGCCGTCGAGAAGGGCGCGCTGTGGGTGCGCCGCTTCGTGATCGTCGTCGTGCTGCTCAGCGCCGCCCAACTGCTGGGTGTATTCGCCTGGGTCGGCGCGCTGCTCGGCTGATTGCACCGCCCCTTCGTAGTGACGGCTTCAGCCGTTCGGGCAGCACGGCGGCTGAAGCCGCGACTACGAAGACGTTGCGCGACGCCCCTTCGTAGTGACGGCTTCAGCCGTTCGGGCAGTACGGCGGCTGA
>JBBQRS010000033.1:0-42191 GCA_038214535.1 Anaerolineae bacterium | reverse complement strand
CGCCTGACTGAGATCATCGAATACGACAAACACGGTTACAATAAAGCTGGCATCCATGGCGGCTTCCTCCGGAACGTATCGGTTTTCTTAACCTAATGTTTCCTGAGAAGCCGCCGGACGCCAAATTAGCAATCACGGTATCAGAGTATTGCGGACTGGAGGCTTCAGGCCGGTCGCGCTCTTCGCGCACCAGACCGGCTGAAGCCTCCAGTCCGATGTTTAGCGAAGCACCTCGACGCGCACCTCTGCCCGCGCGGTGTTGGCGTTATTGTCGTAGACGCGCAAGCGCAGGGTGTAGATCCCCGGCTCCAGACCGTCCGTGTCCCACACGCCAAGCTCACCGCCCGGCACGGGTTGCAGACCGGGGTTGCCCACCGACAGCCAATCGCCGTCGGCGGGCGCAGAACCCGGCGCGAAGAGTAACTCGTAGCCGGTGAAGCCCGGCCCTTCCGCAACCCCGATGATCTCCACCTGACCGATCACCCCGCCATTTTCGAGCGGCGAGAGGATTGCGGCCGTCAGCGCGCCCGCGACGGGTTGGGTCGGCGTGGGCGTGGGCAGTTCGGGCGTCGCGCTGGGCGACGGCGTTTCGGTGATGACCACCGGCGTCTCGACCGGCGTCGGCGTCGCGGTCGGTTCCAGCGTCGGGCTGAGCGTGGGCTCGGGCGTCGGCGCTTCCACGGTGACATAGACGGCGGCTGAGATGGCGACCGGCGCGTCCATGTTCGCCGGATCATACGCGGCCAGGCGCAACGAGAAGTCGTTGACGCCGTGTCGCGCGACCGTGGCCGCAACGTCCCATTCGCCGATCAGCCCGTCCACCTCGCGCACGTCCGATGTGCCCAGGACGCCCCAGCCGATGGGCGCCGGCCCCACGCCGTACTCCGTGCGCCAGATGAGCGGCTCGGGCAGATGCACCCGGCCCCAGATCTGGGCCGTCGCGCCGACCATCGTATTATTGCCTGGCTCCGACAGCCCCAACTCCGGGAGGAAAGCGTACTTCGGCGGCTCCTGCGCGAACACCGGGTAGCCGTGCGCGATGGCCCATTCCTGATATCTTGGCGGGAAGATCATCACGTCGCGCTCTTCGATGCGGTCGGCGGGCGTGGCGTCGTTCGCCGGTTGCCCGGTCAGCGTGTCGAAACGGATATGCTGATGCAGATCATAACCGGCGGGCAACGGCCCCTGACCGGCGGCGAACAACTCTTCGCGCGTGGTCGGGCAGGCCGGTGAGGGCAGCGTGCCCGAATCGGCGCAGACCTGGAGATGCTGGATGCCGGGCGGCTCGACGAAGACGGCTACGGGATACCCGGACAGGCTGCGCTGCATGATGTTGTGCCAGATGGGCGCGGCCCCCACCGAACCGGCGATCTTCTTCATCGGCGTGTAGTCGGCGTTGCCCACCCACGCGCCCACGGCCAGATCGGGCGTGTAGCCGATGGTCCACGCGTCGCGATAGTCGTTGCTGGTGCCGGTCTTGGCGGCGGCGGGCCGGTCGGGCAGGCCCAGCAGATCGGACACGGCGCCGAACATGGGGCGGCGCGCTTCGCGGTCGGAGAGGATCGAGGTGATGAGGTAGACGTGTTGCGGGTCCAGCACGCGTTGCGCCGGTTCGGGGGTGACGGCGGGCTGCCCCTGGGCCTGCGCGCACGCGGCCACGTCATCCGCGCCGCTGCCTAACCACAACAGCGCGCCCGTCGGGTCGAGCACGCAGGCGACGGCGTTGGTCGGCGCGCGCACGCCGCCGTTCGCCAGCACGGCATAGCTGCCCGTCAACTCCAGCAGGGCCACGTCGCCGCCGCCGAGCGTGAGCGATAGCCCGTAGTCGGAGCGCGTGAGGGTGGTGACGCCAACGCGCAGCATCAGGTCTTTGAAGCGCGGCATCCCCGTGTGTTCCAGCGCCTTGACCGCCGGGATGTTGAGCGAGTTCGCCAGCGCCGAACGCACGCTGACCAGGCCGTGCTCGCGGTCGTCGTAATTGGTGGGCACATAAGGCGGGTTGGCCCCATCGGGGAACTGCGTCACGATGTCCATGAGCGCCGTGGAGGGCGTCCAGTAGCCGGGCGGCTCGATGGCGGAAACGGGGTTCGCATCGGGCGCGGCGTCGGGCGCAGGCGTGGGCGGGTTCGACTCTTTGACTTCGGCGGGCATCTCGAACGTCGCGAGATAGGTGAACGGTTTGAGCGCTGAACCGGGCTGGCGCGGCGAGATCGCCATGTTGATCTGTCCGCTGATGGCTTCGTTGTTGAAGTCCGCGCTGCCGACCATCGCCAGCAGTTCGCCGGTGGTGGGGCGGATCACGACCGTCGCACCGTTGGTCGCGCCCTGGCTCGCGAGCTTCGTCACCTGCGCGGCGACCTCTTCCTGCGCGATCTCCTGGATGCGCGGGTCGAGCGTGGTGTAGATGCGCAGCCCGCCCTTGCCCGCCAGTTCCGGCCCCAGCACGCGCTCGACCTCGCCGCGGGCGTAGAGCGCGAAATGCGGATATTTCGCGCTGTAGGTTTGTTTCAGGGGTTGCAGCTCGAGCGGCTCCTGCCACGCGGCGTCGGCCTGCGACGGGGTGATGTAGCCGTGCTCGACCATCAGGCGCAGCACATCGGACTGGCGCTCTTTGACCAGGCCGGGTGAGCCGTCGGCCTCCCACAGTTTGGTGTAGGGGTCGTAATAGGCTGGGGCCTGGGGCAGCCCCGCCAGCATCGTCGCCTGGGCCAGATTGAGGTCGGCGGCCTTGAGCCCGAAATAGGTTTCGGCCGCGGCCTCGATGCCATAGGCCAGGTTGCCGTAGTTGAGTTCGTTGAGATAGATCGTGAGGATGGTGTCTTTGGGATAGCGACGCGTGATTTCCGCTGCGAGGATCGCCTCTTTGGCCTTACGCGACAGGGTGCGCTCGGGCGAAAGGTAGGTCAGCTTGACGAGTTGCTGGGTGATGGTGCTGCCGCCAGGGCCGGACGATAGGTCGTGCTCCTTGACGGCGTAATAGATGGCGCGCGCGATGCCCACCGGGTCTACGCCGGGGTGGCTGTAGAAGTTGGGGTCCTCCGTGGCGATGGTCGCGTCCACCAGATAGGGCGAAATCTCGCTCAACGCGACCACCGTGCGGCGGCCATAGTTGGGGTCACCCACTTCGGTGAGTAGGTTGCCCTCGCGGTCATAGATCAGCGTGGAGGCAAACTGGCTGGCGCGGGCCTGTAGCTCGTCGGGGCTGGGCAGTACCCGTGCGACCGTCGCGTAACCGACCAGGGTCAGCCCCACGAACAGCGCGGCCAGCAGCCCCAGGGTCAGCAGGATGCGCGGCCCACAGCCGCTGCGTCGCGGGGGAGCCGGTGGGCGCGCGGACGGCGCTGGTCGCGCAGGCTTCGCTGCGGGGCGAACGGGCACGGGTTGCGCGACCACGGGCGGGCGCGCCGGTTGCGGCGCAGGGGGCACAGGCGGTTTAGGTGCGGGCGCTGGTTTTGGCGCGGGTGCAGGCCGCGCTACAGGCGGCGTGGGAACGGCTTGCGACGGCATTTCACCCCAGCCGTCCGCCTCGGGCGGCGGCGTGATCGAAGCCGGCTCCGTGGGCGCGGGCTGCGGGCGCGCGTCGAACGCCTCGGGGCCGCCGGGCCAGTAGGAGGGCGCGGGCTGCTCCGGCGTCGGATCGGGTGCGCTGTTGGGCTTTTTGGAAGGATCGCTCATGAATAAGATCGCCTCAAACGAACGGATAAAATGATACGGGATGATCGTGCGATTACCAAACTTAGACGCCGGGGAGTGGGGTTTGGTTGCAATTGTGGCGGGCGTTGGGCAATCGTAGGGGCAAGGCGTTCCTGCAACCTTCAAACTTAACGGGATATCGTTGGAAGATGGTGATACGGCGGTTGTGGGCGAATCGCCGGGGAACGCCTTGCCCCTACCTCCACCACCTTTGACACTTCGAACAATTGTTCGTATACTGAAGTCCAGAGATATGTCTTCGGTGCAGCCGGGCAACGGGAGGGATGCGCATGGATATCCGCGAAAAACTCAATGTGCTGGGGCAGGCGGCGCACTACGATGACCTCATGGGGCGCGGCCTCTTCGCGCCACCGGGGGGCGATGATCGGCCCGTGCGCGATATGTCCTCCTGCGTTGCCCACGTCACCACGCCCGACGGCCGACGCAAGCCGGTCTTGAAGGTGCTGCAAACCAGCGCCTGCGAAAACAACTGCCACTATTGCGCGTTCCGCGCCGGGCGTGATTTCAAACGCGAGACTCTGCCGCCCGACGAATTGGCGCGTGCGTTCGATTTGATGTATCGTTCCGGCATTGTGGACGGCTTATTTCTGAGTTCCGGCATCATCGGCACGGCGCGCACGATGGATCAGATGATCGCGACGGCGGAATTGATCCGCGGGCGCTATGCGTATCGCGGGTATATTCATCTCAAGCTGTTGCCGGGCGCGGAGACGGCGCACGTCGAGCGCGCGGTGGCGTTGGCCGACCGCGTCTCGGTGAACCTGGAAGCGCCCACCGCGGACGCGCTGGCGCTGCTTGCCCCGCAAAAGCGGCTGGACAAGCTCACCGGGCCGTTGCTGGCCGCGCATGGGATCATCCGCGGGCTGCGCGCCGATGACGACGGGCGGCGACCGGGCATCGGGGGCGTGGGGCTGGGGATGTCCACCCAGTTCGTCGTGGGGCCGGCGGGCGAGACCGATCGCGAGCTGCTCGCGATGGCGCAGATGCTCTACCGGCAGGCCGGGCTGGCGCGTACCTACTACAGCGCGTTCAACCCCGTGCCGGGCACCCCGCTGGAAGAGGCCCCCGCGACCGATCCGCGGCGCGAGTTCCGGCTCTATCAGGCCGATTTTCTGCTGCGCCAATATGGGTTCGCCGTCGAGGAACTGCCGTTCGATGCGCGGGGTCGCCTGGATGAGGCGTTGGACCCCAAAGCGGCCTGGGCGCGCGCCCATCCCGAACTGTTCCCGCTGGAGATCAATCGCGCCGCGCCGCACGAGTTGATGCGCGTGCCGGGCATTGGGCCGAAATCGGCGCGGGCCATCGTGGCCGCGCGACGCCTCAGCCTCATCCGCGGGCTGAACGAACTGCGGCGGCTGGGCGCGCGCGCCGACCAGGCTGCGCCGTTCATCCTGCTGGCCGGGGTGCGCCCGCCCTATCAACCGCCGCTCCCGTTCCCCCTCCCTTCGGGAGGCGCGTTGGGGATGCCTCTATGACGTTATGGGCCATCGTGTCGGACGTGCATTCGCGCGGCGACCGGCTGGGCCGCGTCCTCGATGACCTGCGGGGCGCCGGCGCGGAGCGCGTGCTGTCGCTGGGCGACGTGGGCAGCCCGGCGGTGATTGACATCCTGGATCGTGTCGAAGCCACGCACATCTTCGGGAACTGGGAGGCGTCGGGCTTGCGGGGGCTGCCGCAGCCCTATCGCGGCGAGGTCAACACCTGGCCCGCGTACCTCAAGACGGATGGCTTCTGGGCGGCCCATGCCAGCCCCGTCTGGCCCGCCGGTCTGGGGATTCACGGCGTGGTCGAGTACTTACGCCAAAATAAGCTCCATTGGACGGGCCTCTTCCCGTCGTTCCTGCGCTCTGAAGAGGCGCGGTGGGCCGCCTTTGCCGAACTGGAAGCCGGGCAGATGCCGGCCTTCTTTCACGGCCATACGCATGTGCAGGACACGTGGGTATGGCGACCGGGGGGCGCGCCCGAAAAGATGGATGCAGCCGAATTCGAGATCCCCGCGGACGGCAGCCGGTGGTTGATCGGGATGGGCAGCGTGGGCGACGCGCGGGATGGCAGCGGCGCGTGCTACGCCCTGTATGATGACGCATTACGCCGGGTGACGCTGCGTCGGGTATAATGGGCGCATTCAAACTCACAGGAGTGCGCCATGTTCCGCGTTGGCTTCGCTCAGTTTCGCCCCGTGCGTTATGATGTAGAGGCAAATCAGGTTGCGGTGTCCGGCTTGCTGCGTGATGTCCGCGCCGATTTGCTGGTCCTCCCCGAACTCGCCAATTCCGGCTATCTCTACGCTGCGCCCGACGAGCTTGCGCCGTTCAGCGAACCGGGCGACGGCTCCGGTCCCTTCCTCGCCACGCTCATCGCCCTGGCCGCGCAGACGGGCGGCGCAATTGTCGCCGGGTTCGCCGAATGGGCCGACGACAAGCTCTACAACTCTGCGGCAGCAGTGGACGCGGATGGGGTCATCCAGGTGTATCGCAAGACGCACCTTTTCGCGGGCGAGAAGGACCTCTTTACCCCCGGCGATACCGGCTTCCAGACCTTCACTTATCGCGATGTCCGCGTGGGGATGATGGTCTGCTTCGACTGGCACTTCCCTGAGGCGGCCCGCACCCTGGCGCTGCGCGGCGTGCAGGTCATCGCGCACCCGTCGAACCTGGTGATGCCCTATTGCCAGGCGGCGATGGTGACGCGCTGTCTGGAGAACCGGGTGTTCGCCGTGACCACCAACCGCTACGGCACGGAGGAGATTCCAGGTGTGAGCCTGACATTCACCGGCGCGTCGCAGGTGATGTCGCCGCGAGGCGAGCGGCTGGTGGAAGCGCCAGTGACGGGCGATTGCGTGCGCGTGGTTGAGATTGACCCCACGTTGGCGGATGTCAAGCAAATCAATCTCTATAACGATCTGCTCGCGGATCGCCGCCCGGAATTGTACGGGTGAGCGTACCGCATCAGGCCGTAGCGTCGCAGGAGACACTATCATGGCAGTGAATCATGAACTTCTGGCGCTGCTGACCGCGAGCGGCCTTGTGCTTCTCGCGCTGGTGCGGTTGGCGGGCGGCGTTGTTGCGCTTTTTTTCGGCGCTAAGCTTCGATGGCTCTGGGTCGCGTTGGCAGCCTACAACTTCGTCTCTAAGGCCCTGCGGGTCGTGCTCTACCGGGAACCCGACCTGACGCGGGTTGCTGTTTCTTTCGTGGCTGGTGTCCTGGCCGCGGGGGCGGCGATCTTGCTCTCCCGGCATTTTTCGAAGGCTATACTTGTTATCGGCGGCTTTCTGGCGGGCGGGATGATCCTGGTACAGGCATTTGGTCCGCTGCTTACGCATGCCCCGGAGTGGCTGGTGCTGGGCATCATGGCGGCGGCGGGGATTCTTGGTGTGCGCCTGGCGCTCCGCTACACTGAAGTGACGGAGGTTGTGCTGTCGGCGTTGGTCGGTGCGGGGATTGTGGCAGCGACCTTGACGGAGTTAATGCATATTGATGAGAATGGGCGTTTTCAAGTTTACGTCTTGCTTGCGCTGATCGGTGTCGGCTTCCAATTATGGCGCACGCGTCGCGCGGCGGCCGGCGCCAACTTGAACCCGCACATAGGAGCATGAGTTGTGCCTCACAGCGATAGTGCTCCCCGCCGGCCCACGCGCCGCATGTCGCGCCTTGCTGCGGCGTTGCTCCTTTTTGCGCTAGCTTTCTTGCTGATAGGCTGCGCGGCGAAGGTCACCGGCGCTGCCCCAAACTACGTGTATGATCCGGCCGCGCCCGCGCCGATGCCCGCGCGCCCGGAACTGACGCTGAATGCTGACGATCGTATCCTCGTGCTTGCGCCGCACCCGGATGACGAAGTGCTGGCGACGGGCGGCGTCATTCAGGAGGCGCTGGCAAGAGGGCTGCCGGTTGAGGTCGTTTTTTTTACCAACGGAGACGCCAACGAATTTGCCTATCTGTTCTACCGCAAGGTTTTCACGCTAGAGCCGGGCGCGGCGGTGGACGACGGCCAGACGCGCGCCTTCGAGGCGTTGCAGGCCGGGGGGCAGATGGGCCTGACCATGCGGGACGAAACCTTTCTCGGTTACCCCGACTTCGGCACGTTGGAGATCTGGGAGAACCGGTGGGGTGACAGCGAGCCGTTTACGAGCATGTTCACTCAGAAGAACACTGTACCCTACTGGTTCGCGATGACGCCTGACGCGTCGTACGTTGGCGAGTCCATCCTGACCGATCTGGAAACGGTGCTGCTGGATTTCAAGCCGACGAAGGTTTTCGTATCGCATCCGGCGGATACGAATCCCGACCATGCCGCCCTGAACCTGTTCGCGCGCACGGCGCTGTGGGACGTGAAAGATGTGATCCAGCCGGAGGTGTATGCTTTTCTCACCCACTACGGCGAATGGCCCCAGCCACGCGGGTTGGAGTTCGATGCGCCGCACGAGCCGCCGGCCAAGTTCGATGAGGCGGGCCGCTGGGTCATCTTCCCACTGACACCCGAAGAGGCGCGCAAGAAGCTGGATGCCCTCAAAAAGCACGAAACTCAGTACAGCGCCAGCAAGGAGTACCTGGAATCTTATCTGCGGAGCAACGAATTGTTCGATCCGGTGAAGGACATCCCGCTGACGCCGGGGACGGACGGCGTGTTGCTGTTGCCGAGCGGAACCGGCGTGCCCGTCGGGTCGGCGCTGCCGAAGGGCGCGTGGATTGACGGCGCAACCCGGCGCGCCCGCGTGGATGGGGATGCGCTGGTGCTCTCCATCGCGAGCGATGCGGCGCCCACGGCGGACGTGACCACCCAACTGTATGCCGCCGGATATCGCGCCGACCAGCCTTTCGGCGAGATGCCCAGGATTCACGTTGCCGCCGATGCGTCGAGTCACAACGTGACGGAACGGCGGCAGGACTTGCCCGACGATTCGGTGCAGGTGACGCGCGCGCCCGGCCAGATCGAGGTGCGCATCCCGCTGACTCTACTCGGGAATCCCCAAAAACTCTTCCTGACCGCCGAAGCGAAGGCCGGGGATACGGCGTTGGACGTGTTGCCCTGGGTGGTGCTCGACCTGAGTGGGGCGGGCTGAGTGGCAACTCCTACGGGTGTGGGCCGGCTAGAGGCCATTGACCAGTTCCGCGGTTTCGCCATCCTGCTGATGGCGCCGGCCGATTACCTCGCGGGCATTGACGCCGTGCCGGCGTGGTTGAAGCACGCGCCGGATATCGGTTACACGGTCATTGATCTGATTGCGCCGCTCTTTGTTTTCGCCATCGGGCTGACGTTCGGGTTGTCGTTTCGACGGCGCGCCGCGCGTGACGGCTACTGGCGCACCTACGAACACTTCATCGCCCGAAACCTGGCGTTGATCGGCTTGGGCTTCCTGCTGACGCTGGGCGGCGATCTGACGGGTGTGTATGCCAGCGCGGTGAACTGGGGGCTGTTGCAGGCGCTCGGCGCGGCGGGGCTGATTACGCTGGTGGTCATCCGGCTGCCGCTGCTCTGGCGGGCGGCGACGGGCCTGGGGCTGCTCGCCCTGTATCAAATCCTGCTCGACCGCGCGTGGCTGGCGTATGTCGTCGCCGCGCCACACAATGGCCCCTGGGGCGCGCTGAGCTGGGGGGCGATGCTAATCCTGGCGACCGTGCTGGCCGACCTCTATTTTGGCGACCCGACAGTTGTGCGGGATGCGGAGCGCGCCCGCGGGGTCTATCCCTGGGTCAGCCTGGCGACGTTGGGCGTGGGGTTGGCGCTGCTGCTCATTGTGTCGATCAGCAAACATCGCGCGTCGACCAGTTTCGTGCTGGTGAGCCTGGGCCTGAGCGCGCTGATTTTCTACGGGTTTCATCTCCTCAACGCACGAACGGAGTTGCGGTTGCCAGTGCTGAGCGCGTGGGGCAAGAACGCGCTGCTGCTCTACCTGCTGCACGGGGTCGTCATCGGGCTGTTCGCGCTGCCGCCGTATCCGGCGTGGTACGTCGAAGCGCCCTGGCCGCTCATCATCGCCCAGGCAGCCGCCTTGCTCGCGATATTGACCGCGATCGGGCTCTACCTGGATCGCCGCAAGCTGTACTGGACGCTGTGAATCGGCTTTGGGAAAGCCAGCCTTGATGCCTGCGCGGCGGTTCCCAGGCCGCGTGAACCGTGGTATACTCAGGTATAGATGAGGGTCGGCGTTGCCCAAGTTCGCCGGCCTTTGTATTTAAGTTCTATCGGAGGAGATGCGTGCATGCCCCAGGAGGATGGCGCGTTTGATGTCGTTTGCTACGGCACGATCAGCGTTGACAACATCACACACGTGCCTCTGCTGCCGAATCCCCGGCGCGATGTGACGGCCAATTATGAATATGATGACGTGGGCGGCGAGGCGCTCAGGGTGGCGATGCCGCTGGCGCAATGGGGTTTGCGCGTCTTGGTCACCGGCAACGTGATCGGCATGGATCGCAAGGCCGAATTTATTGTAGACGCGCTGGCGCATTATCCCGCGGTGGAAACCTGTTACGTGCGGCGGATGCCCAATGTGGTGACGCCCTTCTCGCGCATCCTGGTAACGCCCGACGGCGAGCGCAGTCGGATCGCCTACCACTATGACCAGACACCCAAAGAAGAGCTGACCACGGCCATGATGCAGCAAGGCCGCGTGTTGAGCGTGGATGCCTATGGTCGCGGCGAGCGCGATCGCGCCGCGGCGGTGGCGCGTGAATTGGGTTTGCCGGTGATCTCGGCGGACGCGATCTGGCCGCAGTATCCGCTGGCGGGCCTGAGCGATGTCGTGGTAATCTCCAGCGTCTATTTGCAGGCCAATTTCCCCGGCGTCTTCGAGTATGACCACGCGCTCGAATTACAGGCCATGGGCGCGGGTGTGTTAATCATCACCGACGGCCCGCGGCCCGTGCTGGTGGTGCGCGCCGACGGCTCGTTTTTTGATGTGGAGCCCTATCCGTTGGATCGCGTAACGGACACCAGCGGGGCCGGGAACGTGTTCAAGGCGGGCATCATCTACGGACAGCTCCAGCCGGATTGGTCATTAGAGCATCGGGTGAACTTCGCGTGCGCGGCTGCGGGCCTTTACTGTCAGCGCACGGCGGGCAACGCGCCGCCGCCGACCCTGGCTGAGATTGCGGCCCTGATGCGTACGCAGCCGCGCTATTAACTCTGTATCGTGCATTTTCCCTCTTCGTAGTGACGGCTTTAGCCGTTGAGCGAGCACTCAACGGCTAATGCCGTCACTACGAAGGGGAGTTTCGAGATTATTGTTTCGGAGAGTCTGGATGTTTTTACCCGTGTATATCTCGCGGAACGGGATGCTCGTTCCGCCGGCGCAGGCGTCCGTCGCGATAACTAACCCGGCGATCTACGGCGCATACGGCGTCTACGAGTCCATGCAGGTGCATGGTGGAGCGATCTTCGCCGTGAAGGATCATCTGCGCCGGTTGGAGCGGTCGGCGCAGTTGCTCGACCTGCCCCTGCCGGCCGATCTGCCCACCATCGAAACGTGGTGCCGGAAAATTATTACGGCCAACGGTGCGCCGGAGTGTACGCTGCGGCTGACCATCATCGGCCCGGAGGAAGGGGACGCGTCCACGGCGTATGTGTGGCCGCAAGCCCCGACCGTGTTTCCACGCAGTTACTACGCGGAAGGCGCGCCGGTGGTGACGTTCGAGGGGAAGCGCTTCATGCCGGAAGCGAAGTCGCTGAATACGCTGGTGAGCTTCATGGCGCGGCGCAGCGCGCGGGCGCAGGGCGCGCATGAGGGGCTGTTATATCATGATGGTTGCCTGACGGAAGGCTCGACCAGCAATCTCTTCGCCGTGCATGACGGCGTGCTGATCACGCCGCCGGGCTATCAGGTGCTTGCGGGGGTGACGCGTGATCTGGTGCTGGGGCTGGCGGAGCGCGCGGGTATGCAGACGGCGGAGACGCCGTTGGCGCTGACCGCGCTGCCGCAGTGGCGTGAGTGCTTCATCACCAGCACCAGCCGGCACGTGATGCCTGTGACGACGATTGATCGTCAGCCGGTGGGCGATGGCCGTGTGGGGCCGGTGACGCGGCGGCTGATGAAGCTGTTTGAGGAGCGGTTCGCGCGGGAGATGAACGGGGCGCGGCTGATGGCGGATAGCGGATAGCTGATGGCGGATAGTCGTGTCCGCATTTTTGATGTGCCGCGTTCCTTTGTCAATACGCGGGCGCTTAAACGACCCGTGGAGTGCATCTCCTGAGATACGCACTCCACGGGTTACTTTATTGCTTTTATGTGGCGGACAGAATTAAAAAATCCTGTCCGTCTTGCCAAGCGGAGGGCGGTTACGCGTTCAAGCCGAGCTTTTCGTAGAGTAGATCGAAGTTGAGGTGTTCGTCCAGCAGGTTGCTGAAGCGTTCGACCTTCTGCGCCTGTTGGAAGCGGCTGCGCCCGAAGTAGCCTTCGGTGATATCCACGGCCGAGAGGGTATCAAGGTTGCAGAGCAGCACTGGTACATTGAGTTCTTCCGCGCGATTCAGCACGGCCGGGCTGGGGTAGAGATGGCCCGTCAGGATCAGGCAGCGCGTGGAGGTTTCCAGGGCCGCCAGCGCGATATCGGCGCGGTCGCCGCCGGTGATCACGGCCTTGTTGGGTTTGCGGCGGAAGTAGGTCAGGGCGCTCTCGACGCTCATCGCGCCGACCAACATGTGCTCCACAAGCTCATCCATCTTATCCGGCGCGCACAGCACTTCTGCGCTCAATCCTTCCGCAAGTTCGCGTACTGAGGGGGCGGCCAGCAGCGGGTCGCGCGGCAACACACCAAGTGATATCAGGCCATGGCGGGTGAGATAGGGCAGCACCGCCTCCTGGACGTACTCCATCTGCGCGGGCGGCACCTCGTTGATGACAATGCCCATCAAGCGGTCCTTGAAATAGTTCTGCGCCGTCATCGCGCGGTCAACCATCAACACGTCGTCATAGCGCACAACGCCCAGCACCTGGGCATCGGTCAGTTCGGCGACACGCAGGGGCGGCACATTCGCAACATAGCCTTCACGCAGGCTACGCCCGCCTTCCAACACCATCACATCGCGCCCGGCGGCGAGCTTATTGAAGGCATCCACGAGCCGCGGCGCGTAATCTACTTCGGGGCCGTGCAGTTGTTGCTCGAACTTGGCAGGAGTGAGGGCGACGGGCAGCAGTAATTCGTTCGGCTCCGTCATCCCGTAGATCTTCTTGGCGAACTCGACGTCTTCGTCGTGCGCCAGGCCTTCGTAGACGGGGCAGTGAACGTTGACCGGTTTCATGTAGCCGGTCTTGAATCCGTCCTTGCGGAAGCGGACCCCCACGCCCACACAGAGCGCAGACTTGCCGGAGAACGTCTCGGCGGATGTTACATACATGGTTGACATAATGCTCTCCTGATTAACTCGTGGGTAGGGAGGTTATTTCAGCGCCAGGCGCATATCCACGCCCATGACGCCCTTCCCGTCTTCGAAGACCAGCAGCGGGTTGATGTCTAGCTCGACAATTTCCGGGAACTCCACCGAGAGCTGCGAGATCTTCAAGATCGTACCGGCGATAGCGGTCAGATCGGCGGGCTTTTCGCCGCGCACGCCGCTCAACAGTTTGAATGACCGGATCTCATCGAGCATGTCCTCTGCTTCGCGGCAGTCAATCGGCGCGACGCGGAAGGTCACATCCTTCAATGCTTCGACGTAGATGCCGCCCAGCCCGTACATGATCAGCGGGCCGAACTGCGGGTCGCGGTTCATGCCGATGATGACTTCGCGCCCGCCGCGCACCATTTGCTGCACCTGGACGCCCCAGATGGTGGCGTCGGGCATGAAGCGTCGCGCGCGGTAGACCAGTAGATCGAACGCGTCACGGACTTCGCTCGCCGAGGTGATATTTAGCTTTATACCGCCAATATCGGTCTTGTGCAAGATATCCGGCGAGGCGATTTTGATCACCACCGGATAGCCGATCCGTTCGGCGGCAGCTACGGCCTCGTCGGCGGTTTTCGCCAGTTCCGAACCGGGGACCGCGATGTCGAGCGCTTGCAGGATCACGCGCGCTTCGGCGTCGCCGATCGTGACGCGCCCGTCGGCCCGCACTTCGTCCAGCACCTTTTGAATCTTCTCTTTGTCCATCGTACTGGGCTCGTCCACCAGTTCGGGGGTGTTGAGCCACTGGCGCTGCTGCCACATGGCCGCCATGGCCGCGACGGCGCGCTCGGGCACGGGGTAATTCGGCACGTCATAGCTGCGCATCATCTCGGCGCCGGGGCGAATTGCCTCATCGCCCATGAATGCGCCGAACACCGGCTTGCCGCGCCCCTGCGACAGGCGGCCCAGCGCTTCCGCCGTCTCGACGACCTGCGTCATCACCTGCGGGGTGAGCACCACCAGCAGCGAGCCGACGTTGGGGTCATCCAGCGCGGCCTCGATAGCCAGCGCGTAGCGGTCGGCGAGGGCGTCGCCCAGCACGTCAATGGGGTTGGCGACGCTGGCGGCTGCGGGTAATTTGGCCTGGAGCGCCTGTTTGGTCTCGATGGCGAGTGAGGCCAGCCGGAGGCCGTTGCGCTCGATGGCATCGGAGGCCATGATGCCGGGGCCGCCTGCATTGGTGATGACGGCGACCGCGTTGGTCTCCATCAGGGGCTGGCGCGAGAAGGCGTTAGCGTAATCGAACAGGTCTTGCACCGAGTTGGCGCGGATGATGCCGACCTGTTTGAAGGCGGCGTCATAGGCGGCTTCGGAGCCGGCGAGTGTGCCGGTGTGTGAGGAGACCGCGGCCGAACCGGCGCTGGTGGTGCCCGACTTAATGGCGATGATGGGCTTGGTGCGGGTCACTTCGCGCGCCACGCGCATGAACTCCGGCCCGTCGCTGATGCCTTCCAAATAGGCGACGATGGCGCGGGTCTCGTCGTCATATTGCCATTCCTTCAGGAGATCAATCTCGTTGATGTCGGCTTTGTTGCCGATGCTGTAGAACCGCGAGAAACCGATGCCTTGCCCCAGCGCCAGGTCGAGCACGGAAGTGCACAATGCGCCGGACTGTGACATGAAAGCGTTGTAGCCGCGTTCGGGCATGGCGGCGGCAAATGACGCATTCAGTCTGGCGACGGTGTCAATGATGCCCAGCACGTTGGGGCCGACCATGCGCATGTCATATTTATGAATGATTTCGATGAGTTGCTGTTCCAGCGCCTTACCTGCGGGGCCGACTTCGCGGAACCCGGCAGTGATGACGACGGCGCCTTTCAAACCACGCTGCCCGCATTCTTCCATCACGGCGGGCACGGCCTTATTCGGCACCAGGATCACGGCCATGTCTACCGGGTCGGGGCAGTCCAGGACGCTGGCATAGACTGTCTTGCCCAGGATCTCGGAGGCCGTGGGGTTGACGGGATAGACGCCGCCTTCATAGCCATACTTAAGGATGTTGTCGAGGACCTGGTAGCCCAGTTTATCCGGGTTGGTTGACGCGCCGATGACGGCGACGCCTTTGGGATTGGTGAACATTTCAAGCATAGTTTCATGTTCCTGAGTGTGAATAGAGTCGGTTGAAAATCGAGCCAGGGCGTGTGATATTTCTTTTGTGGATGTTGATCGGGTCGCCCGGCCAAGCGCGCAAGCGCCTTCCGTGTGGATGTCGGTCGTTCCAACGACCCGACGGAAGATGCTATCATCATGGCACAGGGTTGGATTTATGGACATGATGTCGGTCATGTCTGGGCGGGCAGTGCGCAGATGTGTGCTTGCGGGGCCTAAACTCTTAAGGTACAATGTGGCTACAAATGGTTGTAAAATATTGTTTCGAGGCAAAACGTGCTTTATTTTGATCATTCCGCGACCACGGCCGTTGACCCGCGGGTCGTCGAAGCGATGACGCCGTACTGGTCGGAGGTCTACGGCAACCCATCTTCCATCTACGGGCTGGGTCGCCGCGCGGCGACGGCGCTGGAGGACGCGCGGCGGCGCATCGCGGTCCTGATGAATTGTGCGCCGAACGAGCTGGTCTTCACGAGCTGCGGCAGCGAGAGCAACAATCTCGCGTTGCGCGGGGTGGGCGCGGCGCAGGCGATGCGGGGCAAACGCCACATCATCACCAGCCCGGTCGAGCATCATGCGGTGTTGCACACGGCGGAAGACATGGCGGAGCGGTACGACTTCGACGTGACGCTGCTCCCCGTGGATCGCCACGGCCTGGTGGCCCCCGCGGAAGTCGAGGCGGCGATTCGGCCCGATACGGCGCTCATCAGCATCATGCTGGCGAATAACGAAGTGGGCACGGTGGAGCCGGTGGGCGAGATCGGGGTGATTACGCGCCGGCATGGCGTGCCGCTGCACACGGATGCGGTGCAGGCTGGGGGGTACCTGTCGCTGGACGTTGAGGCGTTGGGCGTGGACCTGCTCTCGCTGTCGGCGCACAAGTTTCACGGGCCGAAGGGTGTTGGGCTGCTCTACGTGCGCCGCGGCACGCGTTTGCAACCCGTGCAGACGGGCGGCGGACAGGAGAACGGTCGCCGCGCGGGCACGGAGAACATCCCGTATATCGTCGGGATGGCGCGCGCGCTCGAATTGGCGCAGGCGGATCGTGAGGCGGAGGGCGCGCGGCTCACGGCCTTGCGCGACCAACTCGCTGCGGGGCTGCTCGAACGGATCCCGGATATCCACATCAGCGGCCACCCTGAGCAGCGGTTGCCGGGGCATCTCAGCCTGATTGTGGACGGCGTGGAAGCCGAGGGGATGTTGATTGGCCTCGATCTGGCGGGGATCGCGGCGTCTTCGGGGTCGGCGTGCGCCACGGGGTCGCCCACGCCCAGCCACGTGTTGACGGCGATGGGCTACCCGCCGCAGGAGGCGATGGGCGCGTTGCGGCTGTCGCTGGGACGCGAGAACATCGCTGAGGATGTGACGATGCTTGTTGACATCCTGCCGGGCATCGTAGCCAGGTTGCGGGCTATGTAACCCCTTCGTAGTGGTGGCTTCAGCCACCGTTAGGTGGCGCGGAGCGGCTGAAGCCGCAACTACGAAGGGCGGAGGACGGAGTAAGGGATGGCGGAACGCGTGGTGGTCGCGATGAGCGGCGGTGTGGATAGCTCTGTTGCGGCGGCGCTGCTGGCGGAAAGCGGCTACGATGTGGTGGGCGTGATGATGCGGCTGTGGGCCGAGCCGGCGCGCGCGGGCGCGCTGGACGCGCCCGCGAACCGGTGTTGTTCGCTGGAATCGGTGAACGATGCGCGCGCCGTGGCCGACCGGTTGGGGATTCCGTTTTACGTGATTGACGTGGCGCGTGAGTTCAAAGACCGGGTGGTGGACTTTTTCATTGACGGCTATGCGCGCGGCGTGACGCCAAATCCATGTCTGGCCTGCAACCGGCGCATTCGGTTCGGCTATCTGCTGGAATATGCACGCGGGCTGGGGGCAAGCTATCTGGCGACGGGGCATTATGCGCAGGTGCGTCGCGGGCCGGATGACGCCTACCAACTGTGGCGCGGCCTGGACCCCGGCAAGGATCAGTCCTACGTGTTGAGCGTGCTGGAGCAGGCCGACCTGCGCCACACGTTGTTACCCATCGGGGGGTATCGCAAGCCGGAGGTGCGGGCGCTGGCGGCGGCGCGCGGGTTGCCGACGGCGTCGCGCGTGGATAGCCAGGATTTGTGCTTCCTGGCCGACGGCGACTATCGGCGCTTTCTGGCCGAACATGCGCCGGATGCCGTGTCGCCGGGGCCGATCGTGGATCGGACGGGGCGCGCTCTGGGGTCGCATCGCGGGTTACCCTACTATACGATCGGGCAGCGCAGCGGGTTGGGCATTGCCGCAGCGCAACCGCTCTACGTGCTGGAGCTGGATCGCGCACAGAACGCGGTGGTCGTGGGGACGGCGGCGGAACTAGGGTTCGCCGCGCTGCGCACCGGGCCGGTGAACTGGATTGCCGGGGCCGCGCCCGACGGGCCGCTGCGCTGCGCCGTGCAGATACGCTATCGCGCCCGCCCCGCGCCCGCTAGAGTCACCCTTCTGCCCGACGGCGGCGCAGATGTGGTCTTTGAGGCTCCGCTGCGCGACGTTACGCCAGGCCAGGCGGCTGTTTTTTATGCGGGGGAGCAATGCCTGGGCGGAGGGATCATCACGGCTGCGCCGCGGATTCTGGAGGGTGAAAATGGGGGCGGTGATTGACGGCGCGCTCGATTTGTTGCTTTCGCCGGCGCTGTGGCTCAGCATCGTCGTGGCGATCCTGGTCAGCCTCGCGTTCACGGCCTGGCGCGGCGGCGGTCTGCGCCAGGCGGGGCTTGACCTGCTTGCCGGGCTGATCGGGTTCGGCGGAGGGCAACTGCTGGGCTCGCTGCTGCCGTTCAAGCTGCTGCGTATCGGTGAGGTCTACCTTGTGTGGGGGGTGTTGGGCTCGCTCGCCGGGCTCACGTTGGGGCGCTCGATCCGCAATTGGCGCGAGCAACGGATGCAGGTGGTCCGTCCGCGCCGGGCCAGGCACTGATTTGGAATCGGATGGATGCTTCCTGTCAAAAACCCCTTGTATATCATATCATGTTATGGTAAACTTTAGTGCGTAGATGGAGGTTATCGGATGGACACGTTGGCTGCCGCTCGCGACGTCTCGATCATCCTGGTGGCGGTCGAGTCGCTGGTTATCGGTGTACTTCTGGCGGTGCTGGTAATTCAACTGGCGCGGCTGCTCAAGTTCCTGCGCGAGGAACTGCTGCCGATTATTGCCGCCGCCCAGGATACGGTGGGGACGGTGCGTGGCACGACGACATTTGTGGGCGACCACATCGTGCAACCTGTCGTCACTATCAGCAGTTACGCGGCCGGAGCGCGTGGCGCGCTTAATGCGTTGGTGGGCGCTCGTAAGGTGACGAGCCGCTCACCGAAGACCCCTGAGACGCCCTGAGTGGGTGGGCGACACGTAGATTAAGGAGGATGGACACATGAGCGACAATAACGGTGGCGGGTTCGTAATGGGTTTTCTGGTTGGCGCGCTGGCGGGCGCGGTGGCTGCCTTGCTGCTTGCCCCCAGTTCAGGCGAGCAGTTACGTCGTGACCTCGAAAAGAAGAGCGAAGACCTGGCGGGTGAGGCCGAGCGGGCGTATGATGAGGCGCGCGGCCAGTTCACCGATATGCAGGATCGGGGCCGCATTGTCCTTCAGGATAACGTGAAGAAGGCGCAAAAGGCCGTGCAAGATGCCCAGGAGAAGCTGGCGGAGGCCGACCTGGAGGCGGGAGACGCGGTTAGCGGCTAAGCAATCTATCTGAAAACGCGTAGTTTAGCCCCTAGTGGGCGTTTACGACGGGCACAAGGCCCTGGACTACGGGGATTTTCGGATAGATTCCAAGAGACGACAACGCACATCACCACAAGACGCAGAAAGCGGCCAAACGCGCCGTCGGTTCCTGCGTCTTGTGTTTTTAACGGCCCATATAGAGGTGCTTGAGCGCTTCGGGCAGGGCGGTGATGATGTCGCGGGCGATGACGCCGGCCGGGCCGATCGTGTGGAGCAGGATCGCGCCGGCGTAACCGTGCAAATATGCGCCACACGCGGCGGCCTCGAAGGCGGGTGTGCCGGCCGCCAGCAGCGCTGTGATGATCCCGGCCAGCACATCGCCGCTGCCGGCGGTCGCCAGCGTGGGCAGGGCGAACGGCGACACGGCGATTCGCCCATCGGGGGCCGCGATGACCGTGAATGGCCCCTTGAGCAGGACGACGTGGCCCCACTTTTTGGCCCAATCGCGGGCGGTCTCAATGCGCCGCGCGTTCACTTCTTCGATTGTGCTGTGCGTCAAGCGCGCCATCTCGCCCGGATGGGGGGTCAGGATGCTGTTGATGGGCAAGAGGCCGGGCCACACGTCCGGTTCCATGCCGGCAAGGATGTTAAGGGCGTCGGCATCGAGGACGCACCTGCCGGCCCAGGGGGCGCGTTGCCATCCTCCCGGCGCGAGCAATGTTTCGACGAATTCTTTCGCGGATGGCTGCGTCGTCAACCCCGGCCCGATGAGCAGCGCGTCGTAGCCTTGCATCTGGTTCAGCAGGCGCGTTGCGCCTTCGGCGCAGTGGATGCCCTCGGGGCCGGGCAACACGTACCAGGTCGCCTCGGGCAGTTGCCCGGCCAGCGTGGCGTGCAGCGGTTCCGGGATGGCGAGCGTGACTAGCCCCGCGCCGGCCCGCGTGGCGGCGGACGCGCTGAGATACGCGGCCCCGGTGTACCAGGTGGATCCGGCGGCAATCATCACCTTGCCGAAGGTGCCTTTGTGCGCCGTGGAGGGCCGGCCCGGCAACCAGCGACCGACGATGGCGGGTTCCAGCAACTCGGCGGGAAGCTCCGGCGTAAGTTCCGGCGGAATGCCGATGTCGGCGACGCTCAGCAGGCCGCAGGCGCCGGCGCCGGGGAATTGGAGATGGCCCCATTTGGGGAAACCGAATGTGACGGTCAGATCGGCCGGCAGCGCGGCGGGATCTAACTCGCCGGTGTCGCAATTCAGCCCCGAAGGACAGTCTACCGCCAGGATGGTGGGCCGAG
Organism: Anaerolineae bacterium; assembly: GCA_038214535.1. Taxonomy (GTDB): domain Bacteria; phylum Chloroflexota; class Anaerolineae; order CG2-30-64-16; family CG2-30-64-16; genus JBBQRS01. Next base: position 22,007 of record JBBQRS010000033.1, on the reverse strand, counting down.
GCCAATCGGGGAGTAGTGAGTCGTCCTCCTCGCCGTATGCGTCGTCGAACATGGTATCGAAACTATCTTCTGCCTCCGGGGCATCGTCGAAGAGCAGCCCTGCTTCGGAGGAGAAGAAATCATTTTCGGCGTCGGGCGTGGGGCCTTCGTCCGGCAATGGGATGCCGAAGGTCATCGCTTCCATGATCGGGAACCGGGGCAATCCCAGTGGCGGGCCATCATCCGTCGTCGGCTCCCAGGCGCGCTGTTGCGTCGTCTCGTCCTTCACGACGGCCAGCAGTTCGGCCAACCCGCCTTCGATGGGACGCGCGACGCCCGTGCCGAGCAGCGCATCTACGATGAGGGTCGCGCCGCTGACCTCTTTGCGCAGATTGACATAATCGGGATCGTTCTCGGCCCAGAGGATGGAGATTTGCCGGCGGCGGCGGCGTAGCAGCTTGAAGTTGTCGTCGCCCTTGACATCGCGTTTCCACACGTAAACGACCACGCGATATCCCAACTCGAGCAGGCGTAGCGCGGCCACCAGGCCGTCGCCGCCGTTGTTGCCCGGCCCCACGAGGATGAGAATGCTCGTCTCAGGCTCGAGCCAGGCGATCTGGCCGGCGATATCGGCCACGGCCTGCCCGGCCATATCCATCATGGCTTTGTAGGATTGACCGGCCTCATCCACCGCCTGCTCGGTGCGGCGCATTTCGTCTACGTTAACAATTTTCATTTTATGCCATCTCCACGTTGAGTGGTCTCGCCGCCAGTCGCCAGGCGATCAGGAACATCGCGGAGATGATTGGCAGGAGCAGCAAGAGATAGATAAACCGGAGCGACGCGGACGGCGACGTTCCGATGGGGTCCAACGGATGCCGCAAGACGCCGGTGCGCGCCGCCATGATCGCGATGGTCAACGCGAGGAGGGCAATGGCGACCGCGGTGAATTTCGGCTCTTTCAGCAGGGCGCTGACCCCTAGAACGATCAGGCCGGCGGCGGCGATTTGCAGGGTCATCGTGACGCGCGGCTCGCCCCAGGCGATCCACGGCCCCCAGGTGAGGCGCGTGGCGGGCATACTCACCAGGAAGTGCGCGATCCAGAAGCCCAGCCCGCTGATCAGCAGCGCCACGGCCCAGCGGATGAACTCCGGACGAGGGCGGATCAGATAGGCTCCGGCGAAGACGCCCGCGGCGGCGAAGCCCAACATCCCGGCGCGGCTCAACGCCCCGTGCAGGTAGACGATTTTGATGACCTGGCCCAGCGTCTTCTCGGCGGGCATCAACGCAAGGATCAGCAGGGCCATGGCCGCGCAGGCGGCGAGAAGAAACCAGAACAAACGGCGGCGATTGGACATCATGAGGACCCTCAAAAGAGAATGAATTGACCGCATCATACCGCAACCGGCGCGCCCGGCCAATTCGCCCCCGGCCCCGCTTGATGGTATCATGGGCGCAGCATCCTTCCGCGTCACCGGCTTCATGGATTGACGATGTATCTTCGAGGACGGGCCGTTTGATCCTGGTCATTGTGCTCTGGCTGGTCGTCGTGCTGCTGTCACAGCAGGCGTACCGGCGCGGCTATCTGCGTTCCCCGTGGCATCTTGACCTTGCCGCGGTGGGCCTGTTGGGCCTCGCCACGCTGGGCTTCTTCTGGCGCGTGGCGGCGGGGCAAAACTGGCTGCCGGCGGACGGCGGCGACCTCGTTTCATTCTTGTTCCCCTCTTATCGCTTCGCGGCGGCATCGCTGCGCGCCGGTGCGTGGCCGCTGTGGAACCCGTATCTCTACGGCGGCGCGCCGCACGTCGGGGATATCCAGGCGGGCTTCCTCTATCCGCCCAACCTGCTGCTTTTCCTGCTTCGCCCCGATTTTTCATACGACGCCCTGCAATGGCTGAGCATGGCGCACATCTGGTTTGCGGGCGTGGGGATGTACCTGTTTCTGGTGCGCGGGCTGCGGTTGGGGCGGGTTCCGGCGCTTGCAGGGGCCGTTGCCTTCATGTTCTCCGACGGCTTTCTGGTGCATTTCGGCAACCTCAACCTGAACGCGACGATGGCGTGGCTGCCGTGGGTCTTCTGGCCGTTCGTGCGCGCGCTGCAAGCCCCGACGAAACGCGGCGCGTGGTTCGGTGCGCTCTGCACGGGCGTGTTGCTGGGCGTGGCGATCCTGGCGGGACACATCCAGGCGGTAGTGTTCATCGTGATGGCGTTACTCTTCTACGCCGCGTTCGCGCTGTTTCAGCGCCGCGCCGACGGGGATTTTCGCGCTGCGGCTGTGCAGACGGCCCTGACGACGGGGGTCTGCTTCCTGATCGCGTTCCTCATTGCCGCGCCGCTGCTGCTGCCGGCGTTCCAACTGGCGGGCCAGACCGAGCGCGAGGCGTGGAACTATCAGGAGGCGGCGGGCTATTCGCTTTCCCCCGCGCAGTGGATCGGCTGGCTGATTCCGGGGTTTTTCGGGCGCGGACCGCAGTTTCACTGGGGCGCGTGGCCGCGGGTCGAGGTGGGCTACCTGGGCATCCTGCCGCTGGCGCTGGCGGCGTTGGCTGTCGTGCTGCGGCGCGACCGGCGGACCTGGCTCTGGGTCGGCATGGCGGTCACCAGCTTTGTGATTGCGCTGGGCATCTACGCGATTCCGCACGGCTGGCTGACGCTGCTGCCGGGGTTCGGCCTGCTGCGCGCGCCGGCCCGCTTCATCTACGTGACCGATTTTGCGCTGGCCGTGCTGGCGACGATCGGGCTGGACGCCGTGTTGCAACCGCTGCTGGCAGAGGAGCGCCGCCGGTTCGAGGATTTCCGGCGCGTGATCGGCTATGGGACGGCGGCGGTCTTCGCCGTCGCGGTTCCGTTGGCCTATCTGGGGTTGGTCCTGGTGCAGGATCGCGACGCCGCGCTGGTCTCGCACACGTCGGTGGCGTTGATCGCTGTGCTGACGTTTGCCGGGCTGCTGCTGGCGACCTACGTCTGGCTGACCGCATGCGGCCGCGAGTGGACCACCCCGCTGATGCTGGCGTGGCTCGTCGTCGCGCTGATCTACCTCGATCTGGCGGGGGTCGGCGCGTACCAGGACCTGGGCAACGCGGACCCCAGCGCGGCTTTCGACCGCCCCGCCCTCATCGGCTACCTTGAATCCCAGCCCGGCCCGGCGCGCATAGACAGCCGCACGGATATCGAGGCACTGTGGCAGCCGGATACGGCGTTGTTGGTCGGCCTCGAAGATGTGGGCGGCGTGGCAAACCCATCGGCGTTGGCCGACGTTGCGCGCTATTGGGAGGGGTTGGGTTCCCGTTCGTCGCGCCTTTACGATCTGCTGAACGTCCGGCACGTGATCGCGCGCAAGGATGTGACGCTCGATTGGGACAAGTTCGCGTTGGTTTTCGACGGCGACCCGGAGCTGAACGTCTATGAGAACCGCGATGCGCTGCCGCGCGCGTTCTTCGTGACGCAGGTTCAGGCCGCGCCTGACCACGAGGCAGCCTGGGCGGCGATCCATGATCCGGCTTTTGACCCTGCGACGACGGCGGTCGTCGAGGGCGCGGCGCCGACGGTTTCGGCGGGCGGCCGCGTGACGAACGTCCGGGAGATCCCGAACGGGTTGCAGGTGGATGTGGTTGCCGACGGCCCGGCATTTTTGGTGTTGTCACAGCACTGGTATCCTGGTTGGGAAGTTTCCGTGGATGGGGTCGGGCAGGGCACGCCGCTGCGCACGGATTACGTGTTCCAGGGTGCGCCGTTGGCCGCCGGGCCGCATACGATCGAGGCTCGGTTTGCGCCGCCACTATGGCGCGCGGGATGGGCGCTGGCCGCGCTGGGGTGGTTGCTGGCGGGTGTGGGGGTCGCGGCGGCGCGGTTTTGGCGGCCGGAGTGGTAGGGGTAATCTGACTTCGTAGTGACGGCTTTAGCCGTTAAGTGCGCCTGGCGGCTGAAGCCGCGACTACGAAGGCGACTACGAAGAAGGTTATCACTGCGCGGCTTGCGCGTGATGCGCTGATCCATTAAACTACCCACATAATCCAAGTTGGAGTTAGCAAAATGGCAATAGACGCCCCGATTCATACCAGCGAAGCGAATTTACCGCGCGTGTTGAGCGCCGGTGTGCCGGTGGCGCTGGTTTTCTGGCAACGCGATTGCGCCCCATGCGATCAATTGGCTCCGACGCTCGACCGGCTGGCGAAGAACTACGCCGGGAAGGCGTTGATCGTCAAGGTGAACGTAGATGACGAGGCCGCATTGGCGAAGCGCTACGGCGTGACGCAGTTGCCGAGTCTCGTCTTCATCAAAGACGGCAAGACACAGGTCATGTCGGTGGGCGCAGCGCCCGAGCGTGATGTGGCCGCGTGGCTCGACTATATGGTTGACGGCAGCGGCGCGAAGCCGGCTACGCCGACCGGCGCGAGCGTATCACTTGGCGGCGCGGCGGCGCGTCCGCAGCAACCTCCCCAGCCGTCGGGGCCGCCTCCTTCGTCGGGGCCGACGACAGCTTCAGGGACGGAGCCGGTGACCCTGACCGATGCGACCTTCGATAAGGCGATCAACGGCAGCAAGGTTCCGGTGCTGGTGGATTTCTGGGCGCCGTGGTGTGGGCCGTGCAAGATGGTCGCGCCCGCGGTGGCCGATCTGGCGAAGGAATTTGCGGGCCGCGCGCTGGTGGCGAAGGTGAACGTGGACGACAACCCGGCGGTGGCCGGGCGCTATGGCATTATGAGCATCCCCAGCCTGTTGATCTTCAAGGATGGGCAGGTGGTGGATCAGATTGTGGGGGCGCAACCGGCGCAGGCCTTGCGCCAACGATTGGCGCGCCAGGTTAACTGACACGCAGCCTCACGAGGGCATGAGAAAACGCCGGAACCCAACGGTTCCGGCGTTTCGTTTTTGGTTTCTGTGGTCCGCCCAACGCTCACGAGGGGCGAGACTACTGCCCGGCGCCTGGGTCGGGTTTAGTTGGGGCGCGCCGCCGCTCGATCGCGTTCACCAGATCGTTGGTCAGATTCGTCACACGATCTATGCCGTCATTCACCGTCAGCTCGACCCGGTTGGTCCATTCTTCTAACGCAGTGGGGGATTTGACGGGCGCGGGCGGCGCAATCACGATCGGCGCTTCCGGCACAATCACGGTCAGGCCGATCGGTGTTTTACCGAAATACTGGTAGGCTTTGGGAGCGATGTGCTGGCCGCGACGGGCTTGCAAAAGTGAGGTGCGCAGAAGGCGCTGTTGCGCTTCGAGTTGTTGGACTTTGTTCTGGCCGCGCTCGTTGGCGACGAGCGCGGCGCTCTTCTCGACAGCGAGCTGCGTGAAGCCAAAGAACGCGACAACCATCACGAGCGCGCCCGTGATGATGATGAGTTGTGAACGGTCTGTCGCGAACCTGAGCCAGCGCGGCAGGGTCACCCGCAGCCTCCTCGATGTGCTGACTACTTGAGCCATAGGCACAGAATCCCACGCCCCAGAGGGGGCGTGGGATTCACGCATTGGTGCCGAAGGTGGGAGTTGAACCCACACGAGGTTAACCCTCACTAGGTCCTGAACCTAGCGCGTCTGCCATTCCGCCACTTCGGCAAGGGCGTCGTTGGTGAGGGAATTTATACCACGGACGGGCGCGAGTGTCAAATGTGTTTGCCCGAAATTTAGATTTGCCCGGGGCGCATCTGAGGATGCGCAGTCCGCGGGGAAGAGGATGCGCAGTCCGCGGGAATTATGGGGTGGGCGCGGGCGGTTCTTCGGTGGGCACGGCGATGGTGGGCGCGCCCTGCTCCTGGCTGCCCATCGTCACGCGTCGCGTGACGATGTACCAGTTTGCGATCGTGTTGAAGCGATCCGCCGGGCTGTTCATGGGGCCGACGGAGACATCGTGGATTTTGTTCCGCACACCGAAGGTGTAGACGGGGTGGTAAAGCATCAGGGCGGGCGCTTCTTCGGCAAACAGACGCTGCCAGAGGATGTATTCCTCGCGTCGTTTGGCCTGATCGTTGGTGGTGCGGGCGCGCTCGATGGCCTCATCGGCGGCGCGGTCGTTCCACCCCGAATAGTTCTGGCCTTCGGTGATTTGCGTCGAGTGCCAGAGGGGGTAGGGGTCGGGATCGCCGGAAAGTTCCCACTGCACCACGGCTGCGTCAAACGTGCGCGGGGCCAGGAAGTCCGCCGTGAGACCCGGTAGGCTGACCTCTTGCACGATGGCCCGCACGCCGATGGCGGCCCACATCTGGCTGATCTCTTCGAGCAGGGCTTTATTCTCGCCCATCAGGATGAAGGAAAGCGGGATGCCGTCGCGGTCGCGGATGCCGTCGTTGTCGCTGTCCACCCAGCCGGCCTGTTCGAGGAGCGCCTTTGAATTTTCCGGGTTGTAGAAATACGCGGGGATTTCCGAGTCATACGCCCACGTGCCAGGAAGGATCGGACTGTTGGCGACGATGGCCTGCCCGTGCATCACGCGATCAATCAAGCCCTGGCGATCCAGCGCATAGATCAGGGCCTGGCGCACCTCCCGCTCCTTGAAGAAGGGGGTGTTGGGGTTATCCTGGTTGAGATAGATCAGCGTGTAGCCGCTAATGGGCGACGTGAAGACATTCATATCTGGGTGATCGGAGACCGCGTCCATATCGGTGGGCCAAAGCCAACTTATGCCGTCAATTTCGTTGCGGTCGTAAGCGGGCAGCAGGCTTTCGTGGTCGGGATAGAAGCGGAAGCTGATGCCCGTGAGGTAGGGCGTCTTGCCGGGGTAGCGCGGGTTGACCACCAGATCGGCGCGCGTGGCGGTGATGCGGTCTACCTTGAACGGACCTGTGCCGACCGGACGCGTGTTGTACTGTGACTCGCGCATTTGCGCGATGGGCACGTCTTTCCAGATGTGCGCGGGCAGCAAGCCGACGGTGGTGTAGTCCAGGAAGGACGGCAACAACTGGGAGAGCGTGAAGCGCACCGTCAGGCCGTCGGGGCCATCGGGCGCTTCGACCTTGACCGTGCGCCACAGCGTGCTGAGCCAGGATACGCCGGGAAACTCTTCCGATTGCATCGCGCCGACCGTGTAGAGCACGTCGGCGGCGGTGACGGGATGCCCGTCGTGCCAGACGAGACCGGGCCGGAGCCGAAAATCGTAGACCAGCCCATCGTCGCTGACCTGCCAGCCTTCCGCCAGGTCGGGGACGACATTGCCCTGTTCGTCTAGCTGGGTGAGGCCGTTGAAGAGCAGGGAGACCAGGGTGTCGTCTACCTGGTTGTACTGGCTGAGCAGGGGGTTGAGGTATTGCGGGTTGCCGGCGATGCCTTCAACGTAGACACCGCCCCGGTCGGGGACGGTGACGGTGGTGAAGCTGTAGGACGCGTAGCGTAAGAGGGCAGCCAGTAATGCGATGCCCAGGAGGGCGATGACGGCTTGCCAACGGAGATACCTGCCCAATGTTACCCAGAAACCATGACCGTGGCAAAGGACATGATGACGAAGAGGATCACCAACACGATGGTGGCGTTGAACATCGTTTTTTCAACCCCACGGCGCGTATGTGAAACGCCCATGTCGCTGCCGCCAAACATCTGGCTCAACCCCGCGTCTTTGGCTTGCACCACGACGAGGGCGATGATAGCGATGGAAACCACGATTTGTGCTAGAAAAAGATACGTGATCACGAAACGTACGGCCTTTCTTCAGTTCTGATCTCTGGCCCTGACTCTTCTCTTTAACGTTGCCAGACGAACGGAGATTATAGCACGGCGGCGGGCAGGCGGCAAAAAAGGCACGGGCGCGTTGACAGGTTTTAGGGTAGCGCCAGGCATTGACTCTCCCAGAGCGAGCGATATGGTCCCGGCCGCGCGATCAGGTCGGCGTGGGTACCCTGCTGGACGATGCGCCCGCCCAGCATGACCAGGACGCGGTCGGCGTCACGGGCAAGGGCCAGCCGGTGGGTGATGAGCAACACGGTGCGCCCGGCAATGACGGGGCGGATGCTCGCCCAGAGGTCGCGTTCGGTGACGGCGTCGAGGCCGGAGGTCGGCTCGTCCAGGATCAGGATCGGCGCATTTTTCAGGAGGACGCGCGCGATGGCGAGGCGCTGGCGTTCGCCGCCACTGAGGCGAAGGCCCTGCTCGCCGATCCAGGTCTGATCGCCATCCGGCAGCGTGCGTACGTATTCATCCAGGCGCGCCATGCGGATGACGGCCTCGAGTTCGTCCGGCGAGGCGTCGGGGCGGGCTACCCGCACGTTGTCGCGCAGGGTGGCGTTGAAAAGGTGGGTGTCCTGCGATAGGACCCCGATCATCCGCCGGGCGGCGTCGGGGTCGGTGTCGCGGAGATCGTGGCCGTTGACGGTGATGCGGCCCGCGTCGGGGTCCCAGAAGCGCGCCAGCAGGTTGACCAGGGTAGACTTGCCCGCGCCGCTGGGGCCGACGATGGCAATGTGTGCGCCGGCCGGTGCGTCGAATGTGACGCCGTCGAGGGCGGGCGGGCGGGCCGGGTCGTAGCTGAAACGTACATCCGCGAAGCGAATGTCTGGCGGCAGGTTTGGCTGCTCGATGGGTGGTACATTGGTTTTGGCTTGTTCTGTGGAAGCGATAGGTGGAGGTGCAATCTCCAGCAGGCGGCGGGCTGATGCGAGGCTGGATTCCAGATATTGCGCCGCCGCTGACAGGGGCCATACGGCTTCGAACGCGGCCAGCGTGCCCAGGACGATCACGGCGAGCGAGACGCCGCTCAGCGCGCCCGCGCTCACTCGCGGCACGGTCACAATCAGCAATCCGATGGCCGTTAACGCGGGCATCAGCGCGGTGAGCGCGGCATTGAGCGCGGCGACGCGCGCGAAGCGGTCGTGCAGGTGGGCCAGTTCGCGGCTGGATGCCCGGACGCGCTCGAATTGCGCGGCCTCATGGTTGAAGGCGAGCAGGTCGGCCATGCCCTGCACGCTGTCCACCAACTCGACGTAGAGCTTGGCGCGGACGGTTGCCAGGTCACGCCCGGCGCCGCGCGCCAGCCCCCATGAGGTCAGCGAGCCGATCAACGCGGTGAGCGCCAGGAAGAGGACGGCGCAGAGCGCGACCGGCAGCCCGTAGCGGGTCAGCCAGAGGCCCGTCGCGCCGATCACCAGCAGCGCGACCAGCGGCGGCGCAACGGCGCGGATGTAGAAATTTTCCAGTGCGTTGATGTCGGAGACGGCGCGCGCCATCAGGTCGGCGCTGTGGAAGCGCGCCAGCCCGGCGGGTGCAAGCGGCTCGACGGCGTCGTAGAATTTGCTGCGCAGGCCACTGAGCACGCGGAAGGTGGCCTGATGTGACGCGAGGCGCTCGGCGTAGCGCAGGGCGGCGCGCGAGATGCCGAAGAAGCGCACGCTGACGATGCTCACTTGCAGCACGGCGATGGAGGGTTGCAGCGCGGCCATTGAGATGAGCCAGGCGGAGGCGGCCAGCAGCCCGACGCCCGCGCCGATGGCCCCGAAACCGAGCAGCACGGAGAGCGCGATCCACCCGGCCACCGGTTTGAGTGCATGGAGGAGGAAGCGTAAAGGGCTATCCGAAACCTGCGCGTCGCTCTTCTTCGTAGTGACGGCTTCAGCCGTTGTACGGCCCACCCCAACGGCTGAAGCCGTCACTACGAAGGAGCTGGCTGAAGCCGCTACTACGAAGGGAATGACATCGTTTGGTTCGCCTGTGAGGGGCGGGAGGGTGCAATCGGCCTGTGCGGCGAGGCGCGCGAAGGGACCGCCGGCGGTCGTCAGCGTCGCGAGGGCGCCGGTTTCCACCACGCGCCCGCTTTCCAACACGGCCACGCGGGCAGACCGCGGGATGGTGTTGAGCCGGTGGGCGATGAGCAGCGCGGTGCGGTCCTGTAGCAGGCGTTCGATGGCCGTCTGAATCTGCGCCTCGGTAGTCGGGTCGAGGTTGGCGGTGGGTTCGTCGAGGATGACGAGCGGCGCGTCGCGCAGGAAGGCGCGCGCTAGGGCGATACGCTGCGCCTGCCCCCCGCTGAGCCGCGCGGCGCGTTCGCCGAGGGGCGTGTCGTAGCCCAGGGGCAACTGCGCGATGAACGCGTCGGCCCCGGCGGCGCGGGCGGCGGCTTGCACGTCTGCGTCGGCGGCGTCGGGGCGGCCCAGGCGGATGTTCTCGGCGGCGCTGCGGTTGAAAAGGTGCGGGCGCTGGGGAGCCCAGGCGATGCGCGCCCGCCAGGCGTCGGCGGGGATGTTTTGTAAGGCTTCGCCATCCACCTGAATTGCGCCGGCGGTGGGCGCGATGAAGCGTAACAACAACTGCGCCACGCTGGTCTTGCCTGCCCCCGTCGGCCCGACCAGCGCGAGCGTTTCGCCGGTCGGCATTTTTAACTTTAGATCGCGTAATGCGGGATTGCTGGCGGCATCGAAAGATACGGTGACATCGGCAAATTCGACCTCTGGCGCGCCGCCTTGTGCAGGAGGCGCAGGGTTGGCGGGTGACGGTTCCGGCGCGGTATCTAACGTCGCGAAGATGCGGTCGGCGGCGGCGGAGCCGGATACCCCGGCGTGGAAACGCGCGGCGAGTTGCCGCAAGGGAAAGTAGAAATCGGGCGTCAGGATGAGGACGAAAAGCGCCTGCTCGAAGGTGAGGCGTCCGTAGAGCAGGCGCAGGCCGATCTCCACGGCGACCACCGCCGTGCCGATGGTGGCGAGCAGCTCGAGCACGAGGGCGGAGAGAAAGGCGACGCGCAGCACGTCCATGGTGGCCGCGCGATGCCGTTCACTGATCTCGGCGATGATGCGGGCCTGGCCGCGCGAGCGGTTGAACAGCTTGAGGGTGGGCAGGCCCTGCAACACGTCGAGGAAGTGCGCGCTCAGGCGGCTGAGTTCGGTCCACTGGCGGCGGGTGAGGCTGTCGGCGACACCCCCGATCAGCACCATGAACAACGGGATCAGCGGTGCGGTGAGAAGCAGCACGATGCCGGAGAGCGGGTCTACGCCCAGGACGAAGATCAGCACTGCCGCGGGGACGAGCGCCGAGACGGCGATTTGTGGCAGGTATTGGCTGAGATAGGGATCGAGGGCGTCCACGCCTTCCGTGACCATGTGCGCCAGATCGCCGGAGCGTTCATCCTTCGCGTAGGCGGGGCCAAGCTGCATCAGGTGCGCGTAGAGCCGTTCGCGCAGGTCGGCGCGGGCGCGGGTGGATAACTCCGCCGCCGCCGTCTCCGCGCCCCAGGCGGTGACGGCGCGCAGCACGGCAACAGCGGCAAGGCCGAGCAGGAGCGGGCGGATCGCGGCGAGTTGCGCGCCTTCCAGAAACGGGCGCACGATGGAGAGGCTCAACAGGCGGGCCTGGGCGACCAGCAACACGCCGCCCGCGAGGCTCAGGGCAATGGTAAGCGCCAGCGGGCAGCGATAGCGGGCGGCTTCGCCGGCGAGGCGGCGATCGAAGAAGCGGGTGGTCATGGTGGATTCGGGGCGAGCCGGCCCCTTTGTAGTGACGGATTCAGCCGTGCCTTTGTGCATGGCACGGCTGAAGCCGTCACTACGAAGGGGACATGGAGGTTAATAGGCCGACTTATCCATGAGCACCTTCAGGCCGGTGCGCAGCATGATCTTGAAGTCGAGCCAGAGCGACCAGTTCTCGATGTACCACAGGTCGTACTTGGTGCGCTCGGAGATGGAGGTGTCGCCGCGCAGCCCGTTGATCTGCGCCCAGCCGGTGATGCCGGCCTTCTCGCGGTGCCGGTCCATGTAGCGCGGGATGCTCTGGCGGAACTGCTCGACGTAGTTGGGTTGCTCGGGGCGCGGCCCGACGAGGCTCATGTCGCCGATCAGCACGTTGATGAACTGCGGCAACTCGTCCACCGAGAAGCGCCGGATGAAGACGCCGATACGCGTGCGCCGGGCGTCTTGCGCCGTGGTCCACCCCGGGCCGTTCGACTCGGCGTCAGTCCGCATGGAGCGGAACTTGATCATCTTGAAGGGGCGGGCATCGAGGCCCATGCGCTCTTGCACGAAGAAGGCCGGCCCCGGTGATTCCATCTTGACGAGGAGCGCCGTGAGCATCATCAACGGCGACAGGAAGAGCAGGGCGACGCTGCTGAGGGCGACGTCCACGCCGCGTTTCAGGGTGAGCTTCCAGCCGCGCAGCGCGACGTCGCGCACCGTCAGCAGGGGCAGCCCGGCGAGGTCGCTGATGGTGACCTCGGAGGCCATGATCTGGAACACATCCGGGAAGACGCGGATGTTGACGCGCTCGCGTTCGCACTGCGAAACGATGCCGACCAACTCCTGGTGTGTCGCTTCGGGCAGGCCGATGATGACTTCATCTACCTGCTGGCTCTCGATGATTTCGGGCAGGTCGTCAATCTGGCCCCAGACGGGCAGGCCCATGACCTGCGCGCCCGTGACGCCGTTGTTGGTGATGAACCCGACCACCTGATAGCCCAGCCCCGGCGTCTGTTGCAGCTTCTGCAAGATCATGCGGCCCACTTCGCCGGTGCCGACGATGAGCACCCGTTCGGTGCCGATGCCGCGCCGTTGGAGGGCGCGCTGGATCCGATTGTGCAGCCAGCGCCCGAACGGGATGGTGACGAGGGAGAACGCCCAGGTTAAGAAGACCAGCGACCGTTGGTAGGCCACGGTGTCGCGCGTGGCGAATCCAACGATGGCGACGGTGATGAGGGTGGCGACGGAGACCGCGCCGAAGATGCGGTAGTACTCATCGAGTAGGGCCGCCGACGAGCGCCGGTGATAGAACTTGTAGAAGAAGAAGACGACCAGCGTGCCCGCAAGCTGGATCAGCGCCAGCGGGAGGTAGTTGATGATCGGGCCGATGGCCGGCCCCTGCATGGCGCGCCGCACGATGTAGGCCAGCCCAAACGCCAGCAGCACCATGAGCGCATCCATCAGCACCAACGACACGACGAAAAGAATGCGACCTTGCTTCATGTTCGCCATCCGTCTATCTGACACCCTGTAACCTGCGGCCCAGCAGGTCTATGCGGCCAAAGACCAAGATGCCGCTGCGAATCATCCAGTCCATCCAGAAGGGGGTAGTCTGTTTGTAGTGCTTTTCATAGAAGAGCGTCAAGGCGCGATAGAACTCGACGCGCGCCCGGTAGGAATGCCGGCTGGCGGCTTCCTTGATGTGCGTCACGACGACTTCGGGGTTATACCACACTTCCCAGCCCGCGTCCGTGATGCGCTTGGCCCAATCCAGGTCTTCCCCGTACATGAAAAAGCGCTCGTCGAGCAGGCCGGCCTGGAGGATCGCCTCACGGCGCACCAGCATGAAGGCTCCGACGATCGCGTCCACGCGGGTGACCAGGTTCGGGTCGAGATACGTGAGATCATACTTGCCGAAGCGTTCGTTTTTCGGGAAGAGCTTGTCTACCTTCGCCATGTGCCAGAGGGAGCTTTCCGGGGTCGGGAACGACCGGCGACAGGCTTTGTCGAGCGACCCATCGAGTCGCACCAGTTTGGGGCCGGCGGCCCCTGCACGCGGGTGAGTTGACATAAACGCAAGCATTTCGGCCAACGCCGTCGGTGGCAGCACGGTGTCGGGGTTGAGCAACAGGGCGAAGCGCGGCAGTTGCGCCGGGGCAGGCCCCTGTTCGCCGGGATTATGGAAGCCAAAAAGCCGCAGCCCCTGGTTGTTCGCCTGCGGGTAGCCGCGGTTGTCGGCGTTGGCGATGAGGTGAACTTGAGGAAATTCGGCCTGAACCATCGCCACGCTGTCGTCGGGTGATGCGTTATCAACCACACACACGCCGAATGAAATGCCCCCCTGCCCGGCATAGACCGAGTTTAAGCAGTTCCGCAGGAGGGAGGACGTGTTATAGTTGACGATCACAATGGCCAGGTCAAGCGGGCCGGGTGTGTCAGTCTGCATAGTGGTGATCCAGTATAGCATAGCCCCGTGCATGGGGGCAACTTTTTTGGGTCATGCACCCAGGGCTTCTGAAGGTAGGAGGTCTCTTGTATTGGACTGGAGGCTTCAGCCGGTTTTTGCGGCACAGCGAGTCATGCGGCAAACTGGCTAAAAGCCTCGATTCCAGGGCTATTGAGAAATCCTGCCCACTCCGTAATCTCATTGCCCGGTTGTGAGTCTTCATGTTACAATGGCGCGAGCAGCCCGGGCATCGAGCCTGATGCTGCGTGGGGCGGTTCACGGCGCGGAGGAGACTCGTAGGATGCATTCATCACGCATGATTCTTGGCGTACTCGGTTTGGCACTCGTGTTGACGCTGGGGTTTGGCCCCGGGCTGGCGCTGGCGCAGACGCCACCGGGTTGCGTGGAGTCGGTGGGAAACGGCGGTTTCGAGACGAGGGACTTCTGGCAGTTGGGCGCAAGCCCCGCGCCGCCGCAATACACCACGTTGAATGTGCATAGCGGCGCGTGGTCGCTGTCACTGGGCATCTCCGATGGCATCAACCGCGAGAGTTTCTCATCGGCCCGGCAGACCGTCGTCATCCCACCGGATGCGCAGAGCGTGCAACTCTCGTTCTGGGTGTATACGATTGCGACCGGCGCGCCGGATACCGACACTATGGAGATGGTGTTGCTTTCCGAGGACGGGAGCACGATCCTGGCGAAGCCCTGGTATGCGCACAGCGACAACCGCGCCTGGAGCCAGTTGATCTTCAACCTCTCCGCGTGGCGCGGGCGCACGATGCAACTCTATTTCAACGTGCGCAATGACGGCGTGGGCGGCATGGCGCAGATGTATCTCGATGATGTGTCGTTGGCGCTCTGTTCAAGCGGCGGCGCGGGTGGAGGGACGGGCGGCGGAAGCTGTGGGACGGATGGCAGCGGTTGCGGGCTGATTACGCCTGCCTTGCCGACCGGCGTCCCGATTACGCCGACGCGCGGCGCGTGCCCCAACCTGGTGTTGCCGTGTCAGGCTCCCAGGGCGACGCCCAAAGCGGCGACTGCGCCCCAATCACAGGCCGCGCCGGCAATCATCGAGCCGCAAGCCGCGCAACAAGCGCCGGCGATCATCGAGCCGCAAGCGATGCAGGACGCGCCGGCGATCATCGAACCACAGGCGGCGCAGGACGCGCCCGCCATTATCGCGGGTGAGCCGCAGCTCGAAATGCTCCAACCGAGCATCCTCGACCTATCGGCGACGGAGGCGCAGTTCGTACCGTTGCCCACGGGGACGGTCGAACTGCAGGGCCAGGCCGCCGCGGCTATCGCGATCCCGGATGACAGTGTGGTTGAGCCGCAAGTGACGCGTCTTGCGCTGGTTATCACGGCCTTGCCGCCGGCGCCGTTGCCTGTCGAGCCGGGAGTTCCGATTGAAATCGGCAATGCGACGCCGGTTCCGAAGGGCGTGGTGACGCCGACCCCTGGGCGTGGTGGCAGCAGCATCATGGACAAATGGCCGAAATACTGGTGGCTGATCCCGATCTTGTTCTTTGTCGTCATCGGGTTGCTCTGGCTTTTTGCCAGACGATCCAACAAATAGGAGCCAATGGAACTTACACTTCACCCTCGTGAGACCGCCTTTCTCGACCTGAAAGGCGAGTGGAATGACCTGTTGCATCGCAGCCGGTTCGATACGATCTTCCTGACCTGGGAATGGCAAGAGGTCTGGTGGCGTTGTCTGGGCGCGCCGCGCGGCCCGCTCTACCTGCTCTCGGCGCGCAGGCAGGATGGGCTGGCCGGCATTCTGCCGCTTTATCTGATGACGGAGGACGATCAGCGCGTGCTGCACGTCGTCGGCTGCATCGAGGTGGCGGATTATCTGGACCTGATCCTGGAGATAGGCGCGGAAGAAGGGGTGTACACTGCTTTCCTCGACTGGCTGGCCGATGTGGAAGCGGCCCCGGCGTGGGATCTGCTCAACTTGTGCAACCAGCCGGACGCGTCGCTGGCGCATTCGCTCTTCCTGCAACTCGCGCAGGCGCGCGGCTGGGCCGCCGATGTGGCGCAGGAAGACGTTTGCCCGATCATCGAGCTGCCGAGCGGAGAAGAAGACGGCTGGGAAACCTATCTGGCCGGGCTTGACAAGAAGGAGCGCCACGAGATCCGCCGGAAGATGCGGCGCGCCGAGCGGGAAATCCCCGATCTGGCGTTTCGCGTGGTGACGGGCGGCGACGATCTGCCCGCCGCGATGGATGATTTCCTGCGGTTGCACCGGCTTAGCTCCGCCGATAAAGACGACTTCATGACGGACGAGATGGAAGCGTTCTTCAGGGAGATGGCTGCCGTGACCGCCGAACAGGGCTGGCTGCGGCTCTTCTTCCTCGATGCGGGCGGCCAGGCCGTTTCGACCTATTTCTGCTTCGCGTATGGCGACGACATGCTCGTCTATAATTCGGGTTACGACCCTGAGTTCAATCCGCAGCTCAGCCTGGGGTGGGTGCTGTTGAGCGACGTGATTCAGTATGCCATCGAAGAGGGCTGTCGCCGGTTTGATTTCCTGCAAGGCGACGAGGATTATAAGCATCGTTTCGGCGGCGTGGATAGCCCCGTCTTCCGGACGAACGTCCGTAAAACGACTACGTAATGCTTCCCACGGGTCACGTCGAGTTCACCTGGGCCGCGCTCAGCCTCCTCCAGCGGCGGCAAGGTATCTTTGCTCAGGCTGACTACCGTTTGCTGGCGCTTGTCGCGGTCGCGCCCGATCTGATGGATAAGCCGCTGGCGCTGACGGCGTATCGCGATGCGAACGCGGCGCTCTTCTGGGGCCACAACCTGTGGCTGCGCCTCGTCGTCTGGGCGGCGGTGTGGGCCGCGCTGAGCGTCGGCGCGTCGCCCCGGCACAACTTTCGCCGCGCCGCGCCCTACCTGCTCGCCTTCTCCGGCCACCTGATCGCCGACCGGATGTGGGGTTTCCAGGAGACGCTCTTCTATCCGCTGGGCGCAGGCTACTGGCACCCCTGGGTACACGTCGGCGAGCCGGCGGCGATGCTCGCGGCGTATCTGAACATCATCCGCACGACCCCGATTCTGGTGGCCTTCGAGGTGATCGGCGCGGTGCTGCTGGTCTGGTTCATCGCGGATCGCCGGCTTTACAAACGGGATCGCCTGCGCGTCTTCCTTCGCACGGGCCGCCCGCCCGCCGATGTTGCGCCGCAGGAGACGCACGCGCAACCTGCCACGCGGCGCGCGCCGGGCTGGACCGCGAATTGAGGAGACGCTATCTATGCGCGTGATTGCAGGCACGGCCAAAGGGCGCACGCTGGACTCGGTTCCCGGTGACAGCACGCGGCCTATCACGGATCGCGTCAAGTCGGCGCTCTTCAGCACGCTGATTTCGCGGGACAGGGTCGAGGATTGCCGTTATCTCGATCTGTTCGGGGGGACCGGGGCGGTGGGGATCGAGGCGCTGAGCCGGGGCGCAGCCGAGGCCGTGTTCTGCGAGATGGATCGCAACGCGCTGCGCGTGCTACGCAGTAACCTTGAGGCGACGAAGCTGGCGGATCGCGCGGAGATCGTGCCTGGCGACGCCTTCAAGTACCTGGCCCGCGCCGACCTGACCCCTTTCGATGTGATTTATGTGGCCCCGCCCCAGTATAAGGGCCTCTGGCTGCAAGCGCTGACCCAGATAGACGGGCGGCCCGAATTGGTGGAGCCGGATGGGCTGGTGATCGTGCAAGTGTTCCCGAAAGAGTGGAGCGCGCCCGCGCTCGCGCATCTCGATCTGGTGGATGAGCGCAAGTACGGCAGCACCGCCCTTTACTATTTGACCCCACGCCTGCCATGACCGCGACCCCTGTCCGACAGGCGTGGCTGCTCGCCAGCCGCCCTCGCACCCTTCCTGCTGCCGTCGCGCCGGTCTTCGTCGGTTCGGCGCTGGCCGTGCAGGCCGGCATGTTTCACTGGCCCTCGGCGCTCGCGGCGCTGTTCGTCGCGGTGGCGTTGCAAATCGCCGCGAACTTCGCGAACGACTTGGGCGACTACCAGCGCGGGGCGGACGTGCCGGGCCGGGTGGGGCCGACGCGCGCCACCAGCGCCGGGCTGATCTCGCCGGGCGCGATGTCCGCCGGCATGTGGCTGACGTTTGGCGCGGCCGCGGCGGCGGGCCTCTACCTCGTCTGGCGCGGCGGCCTGCCCGCGCTGGTCGTAGGGGCGGCGTCCATCCTGGCGGGGCTGGCCTATACGCTGGGGCCGTTTCCGCTCGGTTATTATGGCCTGGGCGATCTGGCGGTCTTCATCTTCTTCGGGCTGATCGGCGTGGTGGGGACGTATTACGTGCAGGCGCTCGGAGTTACGGCGCTGTCCGTGGTCGCCGCGATCCCGGTGGGGGCGCTGGTCACGGCGATCCTGGTGGTGAACAACGTCCGCGACACCGACACCGACCGGGAGACCGGCAAACACACGCTCGCGGTGCTGTTGGGGCGGCGCGGCGCGCGCCTCGAGTTTTTAATTTTACTAAGCGCCGCTTATCTTACACCGATCGTGTTGTTGCTGTGGTTCGATCAGGGGGGATGGATCCTGCTGCCCTGGTTGACGCTGCCCATCGCGGTGAGTTTGACACGGCAGGTCTTCACGGTGCTGGGGCGACCGCTCAACAAGGCGCTGGGGGGTACGGCGCAACTGGCCGCGCTCTTCTCGGCCCTGCTCGCGCTGGGGATTATTTTGCACTGAGTCCTGCGTTTCCGCTTCGTAGTGACGGCTTCAGCCGTTGTGCAAACCCAACGGCTGAAGCCGTCACAACGAAGCGGATTATGGGCGCTTCCTCCCCATGATCAGCAGGTGTTCGGGGAGGCCGGTGAGGTCGGGGGTCTCCCAGCCTTGCCGGGCGTCACCTGACTCCATCAGGGCGACCAGCTCGCAGCCCGCGCCCAGCACTGCGGCGAGGTAATCGCTGATCGTCCAGTGGAACTCGTAACTGGGGAATGACCCCGGCTCCGCGCCTTCCACTTCTTCGGAGCGGTCGTACTTATGTGGGCCGCGGTCGAAGTAGCCGAATTCCATCTCCAAATGTTCTTCGTTGTAACCCCAGATGCGGCGAAACGGGTGATACTCGTTGACGATGAACAGGCCGCCCGGTTTCAGGATCCGCACGGCCTCGTTGTAGTAGCGTTTCAGGTCGGACACCCACACGGCGACGTGCCCGCCGGTGTAGACGACATCGAACGCATTATCGGGCAGGGCGCTCAGGTCGGTGACGTCGGCGCGCAGGAACGCGATGTCCAGACCCAATTCTCCGGCGCGCCCGGCGGCGATATCCAGTTGCGACTGTGAGATGTCTACGGAAGTCACCTGCCCGCCCAGCCCGGCCAGCGCAAACACGGCCTGATTGTCGCCGCTGCCGAGGACGCACACCTTCCGGTCATGCAGATCGCCCAGACGGGCCAACTCTTCAGGCAGTAAGATCAGCCCCGGCTCGATGTGACAGCGCCGCCAGATACCTTGCGCGTCTATGCCCTCCTGCCAGCCGGGCGAGACGGCGTCCCAGCCGCGGCGGTTGGCCTCGTGCCAATCGCTCGGATCGGTTGGCTCCTCTGTCGCGTCCGCATCGCTTCGATAGATACTCATGGTGTGTTCTCCTCGTTTGCAGATGGTAGCGGCCCCAGCGCCTCCGCGATGGCTGCGACGCGCGCCGGGTCAATCCAGCAGAGGCTGCGCACCTGGACGGCGGATGCGCCCTCGCCCAGACAGCGGCGGGCGTCGTCCAATCGCGTGACACCGCCGGCTGCGACCAGCGGGACCTGTAGCTCCAGCGCGGCGACGGCGCGCAACGCCTGTAGCATGAACGGAAACGCCGCCGGCCCGCCGGTTGCGCCCTCGATCCACAGCGCGTCGCGGCCGTGACCCTCCGGCCCCACGACGCGGCCGACTGCGGGCAGCCCGCCGCCGATCACCAGCGCGTCCGCGCCGGCTTCGACGCACGTTTCCGCCAGCGCCTCCGCCGATGCGACCGGCAGTTTGACCAGGATGGGGAGCGTGGCCGCCCGCCGGGTCGCGGAGATCCACGTTCCGGCCTCGGCGCGCCCCGCGGATGAGGGTATGACTAATTCCAGCCCCGCGGCTCCGCTTTCCTCTTCGAGATGCTGCGCCAACCGCACCCAGTCTTCGGGGTGGCTCTGGCCCAGCGCGACGATCACCGGGACGCCCAGGCGGCGCCACGCGGCGTCGTGGTCGCGCAGGACGCGGTGATAGCCGGGGTTGTGGTCGCCCGCCTCCAGCGCGAACCCGGCGACGACCTCGGCCAGGCGCGGGGTCGCCGCGCCCCGTTGCGCCCTTAACGTCACCGGCCCCGTCACGACCGCGCCGAACATCGCAGCGGTCAGTCCGGGCGGCCACGCGTCGGCATAACCGACCGCGCCGCTGCCCGCGATCAGCGGGGAGGCCAGCGTCAGCCCGCGCTTGTTTCCCGGTGCAAGCTCAACGGACACGGGTCACATCCTTCAGGTCGAACACGGGGCCGCGCCGGCAGACGCGCCGCCGCCCGCCCGCGACGTCGGCCACGCACGCCTGACATGCGCCGTAGCCGCAGAGAAACGTCGCCGGGTAGAGCGCCTGCGCGAAGCCCTCTATGACCCCGAAGCGCACGGCTTCGATCTCTGTTGCCAGCCGCTCGTAGAAATCGAGCGACCCGGCGGCCAGCAGCATGTCGGCCCAGGCGAGCATGTCGGCCAGCGGAAGACGGCCACGCCCGGCGGCGTCGGGGGTGGCCGTGTGATATTCCACGGCGGCGGGCAGGCGCATGGCGGCGATCAGGTCGCGTTCGAGGCCGGCTTCCATGGCGAAGGTCACGGTCAGCCCGCTTGCCGTGGCGTCGAGGATGGCGGGAAGGAGCGCCCAGGCCGCGTCGCCTTCGCCGATGCACAGCACGTTGCGAGCCTGCGCGCGCAGGTGATAGCCGTTGCCCACCGGCCCGATGCAATCTAACTCGGTTCCTTCGGGCGCGACGCGCAGCCAGGCGTGCGCCCAGTCGCCGCTGGGCGGCAGACGCAGCGTCCAGGTCTCGTCATCCAGCGCGATGGGGTGAAACGTGCGCCGGAGGTAGGGGTCGGCGCCCCACCCGCCGCGCACCAGCACGGCCTGACCGGGACGAAGTTGCCGCACAAGTTCCGGGGCGTACAGACGCAATTCCTGGCCTGCGCCGAGGACTTCACGTGTGATGAGCGTTGCGTGGGTTTGAATCATGCGCCGAGAAAGAGCAGCCAGATGAAATTGACCAGCGCGTGGGTGATCGCGCTCGCCGTGATCTTGCCCGTCCTGCGCCAGACGTAACCGTACGCCAGGCCCGCCAGGGTTGCGACGACCGCGTAGACGCCGTTCGGCGCGACAAATCCGAAGGCGGTGTTGTTCAGATGCGCGAGGCCGAAGATCACGGCGGATGCGATCAGGGTGGCGAGTTCGGCCTTCGGGAAGAGCCGCTCCAGCCCACTCTGGATCAATCCGCGGAAGAGCAATTCTTCAGGCAGCGCAATGAACAGGTAGCCGGTGACCAGCGCCAGCGCCGCCTCGCCGATGGGTGGAATGACGGGCGTGAATTTCAGGATGCCGGTGACCAGCCCCAGCGGAATCACGACCACGGCGAAGGCCAGCAGCGCCACCACGGCCACCCCGATATCCTGGGCGGTCAGGCGAAACGTGTAGCCGATGCCGCCTTTGCCGCTTTTCGGCGTCTTCCAGGGGGCGACGACCAGATAGATCAGCAGGGGGTTGACCGCGCCCAGCAGCATCGGCAACTGCGCGGCCATGCCGGGCAGTTCAGGCAGCAGGCCGAACTCCACCGGCAGCCAGATCAGCAGGATCGTGACGAGGTCCAGACCGTCGGGGCGGCGCGGGCTGCCCGTGCGCACGGCCTGCAACAGCATGGGCATCAGCAGGTAGAGCGTCATCAGCAGCAGCTCGCGGACGAAGCGGAGGGGATCGGCCGTGAGCCCCGGCAGCGCGACGATCAGATAGGGGATCAGCAGCGCGGCGGAGTAGGCCAGCCCGTAGCGTTTCGTGCGCTGGGCGGTGCGCATTCGTTTCCAGCGCTTGCCCGGCTGCTGGAGCGCGCGCACTACGTCCGGCGCGCTCAGCGCAAGGTAGGCGATGACGGTCAGGGCGATGGCGGTGTCGTTGAGTAGAACCATTGTGATGATCAAGTGTTCAGCCAGACAGGCGCATTATAACCATTTCGTCGCTTTGTGACTAG
>JBBQRS010000032.1:0-42635 GCA_038214535.1 Anaerolineae bacterium | reverse complement strand
CCCACACCCCCCACCGGTGGGGCGTGCGCACCCTCTGACGCGCACCTCGTTTCCGCGTGTGCGATTCTGGGGCCCCCCACTCCGCGCTCGCGGGGACGGCTGATCAGGGGGTTTGCATGTGCGGGAACATGAGGACGAACATGATGCTGGCGACGATGCAGGTGGCGAGCATCACGGGCAGCCCGGAACGGAGCCAGATGCGGGTGGTGATGGGGGTGCGCGTCTTCTCGCTGAGCGACATGGTGATGACGTTGGCGGTGGAGCCGATGGGCGTGCCATTGCCGCCGAAGCCCGCGCCCAGCGCCAGCGCCCACCACAGCGGCGTGACGTTGATGCCCAGGTGGCCCACCCCTGCGATGACGGGGAGCATGGCGATGGTGAACGGGATATTATCTACGACCGCGGACATGATGGCGGCGATCCAGAGCATGGCGAGGCTGGCGACCAGCAGGTTCGAACCGGCGAGGCCAGCCACCCGGTCGGCCAGCAGCCCCAGGACGCCCGAAGCCTCTAGTCCGCCGGTGGTGACGAACAGGGCGGCGAAGAAGACGAGGACGCTCCATTCGACGTGTTCGAGCGTGCTTTCGACATCGGGCCTGACCCAGAGCATGGCGGCGGCCGCGCCCAGCAGCGCGATGAGGCCGGGCGACAGGCCGAGGGGCGTGCTCAAGAAGAAGAGGATGATGATGCCTGCGAGGACAATCAGGATCTTGCGCAGAGAGGCGGGGTCGGTCAGGCCGGCGTTTTCATCGAGTTGCATCAACGCATCCACGTTGGAGGATTTCTCGGATAGCTCGCGCCGAAAGACGAAGCGCAGCACGAGGAGCGCGACCAGCCACGCGACCAGGACGATGGGCGCAAGATGCGTGAGGAAATGGGTGAAGCTGAACCCTGCGGCGGAACCGATGAGCACGTTGGGCGGGTCGCCCACGAGGGTTGCCACGCCGCCCGTGTCCGAGAGCAGCGCTTCGGCCATCAGCATGGGGATGGGGTTGATGCCCAGGATCTCGGCGATCAGGATGGTGACGGGCGCGATCAGCACGATGGTGGTGACGTTATCCAGGAACATCGAGAGCACGGTGGTCAGCGTGCCCAGCGTGATGAAGAGGATGAGCGGGCTGCCCTTCGAGCGTTTGCCGGCCACGATGGCGATGTAGCGGAAGAAGCCGGTGGTCTGGAGCATCCGGACGAGGATCATCATGCCGAGCAAGAGCGCCAGGGTGTCGAAGTCAATGGCGGCGAGGGCCGCTTCCTCGCTATAGAAGTTCATCATCATGCCGACGATCAGCATGACGGCGGCGCCGGCCATGGCCGCGATGGTGCGATGGACGCGCTCGGTGAGGATGGCGACGAAGGTGATGACGAAGATGATGGTAGCGACGATCTGCGGCGGGGTCATGCGGATGATTCTCCATGCGACCAGCGCGCCAGAAATGCGACGCCGATATCCACCCGCGAAGCGATGCCGACCAGCGCGCCGACTTCGTTGATGACGGGCAGGTCGCGCACGTCATGCTTGACCATGATGGCGTAGGCGCGCAACAGGCCGCAATCCTCCTGAACGGAGATGGGCGGCTGCATCAGTTCGCGCATGGTGAGTTGGTCGGCGCCGGCGATGTCCTGCGGCTCGCGCGATTCCAGCGCGCCGAAGTCACGCACGAAGTCAATGTTGTCCATCAACTGGACGAACCCCGGCATGAAGACCTGGAGCAGGTCGTCGAGGCGCACGACGCCGACGAGCGCCCCCTGGTTGCTGACGATGGGCAAGGTGCCGATGTGGTGGGCCACGATGACGTTCGCGGCCTCCTGCACGGTGGTGTTGGGGGTGACGGAAATGACGTGACGTTTCATGCAGGTGTTAATCATGGGGCAACTCCTTTGGATGGGACGCGGACGCGCGTGGATGAACGCGGAGAAAAATGAATGGATCTGATCATCCGCGTTCTCCGCGCTCGTCCGCGTCCGCTATCTTCTGACTGTGCTTCAGCGTGACGGCGGTGTAGAGGATGTCAATCAGGCCGACCTGGGCGACGCGCGCGCCGAGCGGGTAGCCGTGGGCCAGCGCTTCCTGGGCGGCGGTGTGCAGGTTGATGTCGGCGAGGCGGGCCAGCGGCGACGCGGGATGGTTGGTGATGGCGATGGTGTGTGCGCCGCGTTCCCCGGCGACGCCGAACGCGCGTAGGAGGTCCTTCGTTTCGCCGGAATGCGAGACCGCGAGCGCGACGTCATCGGGGGCGAGGAGGGCCGCAGAAATCATTTGCATCTCGGCGTCGGTGT
Organism: Anaerolineae bacterium; assembly: GCA_038214535.1. Lineage (GTDB taxonomy): Bacteria > Chloroflexota > Anaerolineae > CG2-30-64-16 > CG2-30-64-16 > JBBQRS01. Next base: position 40,358 of record JBBQRS010000032.1, on the reverse strand, counting down.
GCGCGGCGACGGGAAGACCTGCGCGCAGTAGCTTGTATTGCAACTCGGCGGCGGCGATGGCCCCACCCCCTGCGCCGTAGATAGCGATGTGACGGGCGGCGCGCAGGGCATCGGCGGCGCGTGCGAGCGCGGCCACGTCGAGGATGCGCAGGGTGTCTGCGAGGGCCTTGGCGTCGGCGGCGATGACCTTCAGGGCAGCCCCGGCCAGGCTGTCGCCCGGCTCAACCGCGGCATAGGCGTCGGCGCGCCCCGGCTCCGACTCGAGCGCAAGCTGAATTTTCAGTTCTTGATAGCCGTCTACGCGCACCTTGCGACAGAAGCGGAAGACGGTGGTTTCGCTGACGGCGCAGCGGTGCGCCAGGTCGCTCATCGCCAGATGGATGACCTCATCCGGGTGGTCGAGGACGTACTGGCCGACCTTTTGCTCTTGCTCGTTGAGGGTGGGCAGCAGCCCGCGAATGAACAGGAGGAGGCTGCCGGCGGGTGGATCGGGGGTCATGACGACAACTCTTTCACGGTGCAGATGGATGGGACGCGGATGGACGTGGAACCTTTCTCTTCGTAACCTGACCGGCCACTTTGCAGTGACGGCTTCAGCCGTTGGGGGACAGCACAACGGCTGAAGCCGTCACTACGAAGGAGGGCTACGCGGCTTCTGTGGTTCGGCGTTCATCCGCGTCCCATGTTTGACAAAACTTATTTTCGCTGCTATCGTAACAGAGGATTTATTTTTCGTCAAGGGTTGCTCTCCTTCGTAGCCTGACCGGCCACTTCGTAGTGACGGCTTCAGCCGTTGGGTGGCACGACAACGGCTGAAGCCGTCACTACGAAGGAATCAGGTTTAACCTTTCGGCGTCTGAGACGTGGAGAGGCAGTGAATGAACGATAAGCCAAAGACGGTGGTTGCGGCGGCGCTGGGCGAGTGCGTCCACGTGGCAGGCGTGACGAACTTCCTGCGGCTGGCCGAGGAGGCGGGTTGGCGGACGGTGTTTCTGGGGCCGAGCACGCCGGTTGAGACAGTGTTGCAGGCCGCGCGCGCTGAGGGCGCGGACCTGGTGGGCGTCTCCTATCGGTTGACGCCGGAGACGGGCGAGCGGCTGCTGGCCGAGTTTGCGGAGGCCGCCGACGACCTGCGCGCGGCGGGGGTGCGCTTTGCCTTCGGGGGGACGCCGCCGGTGGCCGAGCGGGTGCGCGGCATCGGCTTCTTCGAGCGGACCTTCGACGGTTCGGAGGGGCCGGAGGAGGTGCTGGCGTATCTGCGCGGCGACGCGGCCGCTGTCGCGACGCCGGAGTATCCGCAAACCCTGATCGAGCGCATCGCGTGGAAGGCGCCCTATCCCTTATTGCGGCATCACTTCGGGCTGGCTACGCTGGAGGCGACGCGTGAGGGGATCGCGCAGATCGCGGCGGCGCGCGTGCTGGATGTGATCTCGCTGGGCACGGACCAGGACGCGCAGGAGAATTTTTTCCACCCCGAACGTCAGGACCCCCGGCGCACGGGGGCCGGGGGTGTGCCTGTGCGCAGCGCGGAAGATTTCCGCGCCCTCTACGCGGCCTCGCGCGCCGGCAACTATCCCCTGTTACGCACCTACTCCGGCACCGATGACTTCATCCGGCTGGCTGAGATGTTCGTCGAGACGATTAACATCGCGTGGGCGGCTGTGCCGCTGTTCTGGTTCAACGCGATGGACGGGCGCGGGCCGCACAGCCTGGAATCCTCGATTCGCGAGCACCAACAGTTGATGGCATGGTATGGCGCGCGCGGGCTGCCGGTGGAGTTGAACGAGCCGCACCACTGGGGGATGCGCGACGCACCGGATGTGGTGTTCGTGGCGGCGTCATTTCTGGCGGCGTACAACGCGCGGGCGTTCGGCGTGCGCGACTATATCGCCCAGTTGATGTTCAACAGCCCGCCCGGCCTGTCGGATGCGATGGATCTGGCGAAGATGCTGGCCTGCCTGGAGCTGACCGCGCCGCTGACCTACACGGGCGATTTTCGCATCTACCGGCAGACGCGCGTGGGGCTGCTGAGCCACCCGCCGGACCCAGAGGCGGCGCGCGGCCACCTGGCGGCGGGGACGTATCTTCAGATGGCGCTGAAGCCGCACATCGTGCACGTGGTGGGGCACACCGAGGCGCACCACGCGGCGACGGCGGAGGATGTGATCGCCGCGTGCAAGGTGGCGCGGCGGGCCGTCGAGGACGCGGTGCGCGGCGCGCCGGATATGACGCTGGATCGGCGGGTGCAGGCGCGCAAGGCGGAGCTGATGGCCGAGGCGCAGGAGCTACTGGATGCGATCCGCGTGCTGGCGGGGCCGGGGGTGGCAGACCCGTGGACGGACGCGCCGACGCTGACGCGCGCGGTCACGGCGGGCATCCTCGATGCGCCGCAGTTGCGGAACAACGCCTACGGGCGCGGCGCGGTGGTCACGCGGATTGATGCACGGGGCGCGTGCGTGGTTGCTTAAACGTAGGCCTAAACATGCAACACACCTCGAAGGTGTGTTGCATGTCACACCATGCGTAGGAGGCGAGATGAGCACATCTACCCGACATACGGTGATCGGGGCGGGGCACGGCGGCAAGACGATGGCCGCGCACCTGGGGTTGATGGGGTTTCCGGTGACGCTGTTCAACCGGACGCCGGATCGGATCGCGGCGATTCAGGCGCGCGGCGGCATCGAGCTGGAGAGCTATGACGGCGGGCCGCGCGGCTTCGCCGAGCTGCGCCTGGTCACGTCGGATGTGGCGCAGGCGCTGGCCGATGCGGAGATCATCCACGTGGTGGTGCCGTCATCGGCGCACGCGGACGTGGCGAGGCTGACCGCGCCGCATCTGCACGACGGGCAGATTGTGGTGCTGCATCCGGGTCGGACGCTGGGCGCGATCGAGTTCAACAAGGTGGTGTGCGACCAGGGCTGCACGGCGGATATCACGGTGGCCGAGGCGGGCACATTCATCTATGCGAGCCGGTCGGACGGGCCGGTGCAGGCGCGCATCTTTCGCATCAAGGATGCGGTGCCGCTGGCGGCGCTGCCGGCCACGCGTACGGCGAGCGTGCTGGAGGCGCTGGAACCGGCCTATCCGCAGTTCATTGACGGGGTGAACGTGTTGCGCACCGGGTTGGATAACATGGGCGCGATCTTTCACCCGGCGCTGACGCTGCTGAACGCGGCGCGCATCGAATCAACGCACGGCGATTACGAGTTCTACATCGAGGGGGTGACGCCATCGGTGGCGCGCGTGCTCGAGGCGCTGGATCGCGAGCGGGTAACGGTGGCGGCGGCGCTGGGCATCCGCGCGCAGACGGCGCAGGAGTGGCTGAAGATGGCCTATGACGCCGAGGGCGCGGATCTGAACGAGGCGATTCACAACCAGCCGGGCTATTACGGGATCAAGGCGCCGGCAACGTTGAACCACCGCTATATTTTCGAGGATGTGCCGATGAGCCTGGTGCCGATCGCTTCGCTGGGGCAGTATTGCGGGGTGTCGGTGCGCGGGATGGATGCGATCATCCGGCTGGCGTGCATCACGCACAGCACGGACTACTGGCGGCGCGGACGCACCCTGGAGCGGCTGGGGCTGACCCAGTGGAGCGTGAGCGAATTGACTGAATTTGTGACGGACGGGCATCGGTGTTGGGAGGAGTAGACGTTTGAAACACGAAGACGCGAAGGGACGCGAAGAACTCCCTCACCCCGGCCCTCTCCCAGGGGGCGAGGGAGCCCTTCGCGTCTTCGTGGTCCAAATACCCCCGCGCATCTGAGGATGCGCACTCCGCTGGCGGTGGGCCGCACTCCGCGGGGGATGGGCGCGGCGATTGTTAAAACTCGTCGGAGGCGATCTGCGACGGGTCTATGCCGAGGTCGGTGAGCATCTGCATGGCGGCGCGCACCATGGGCAGCGGGCCGCACAGGTAGTACTCGATCTGCGTCGGGTCGGGGTGTGAGTCCAGATATTCGCGTTTCAGCACGTCGTGGATGAACCCCGTGTGCGAAGTCCAGGCGTCATCGGGCTGCGGCTCGGACAGGGCCACGTGGAAGGTGAAGTTGGGGTTGTCCCGCGCCAGTTCCTCGAAGTAATCCGCGTAGAATAGCTCTTGCAGCGCGCGCGCGCCGTACCAATAACTCACGCGGCGGGCGGTTTTTTGCGTCTCGAAGAGGTTGGAGATGTGCGCGCGCAGCGGGGCCATACCCGATCCGCCGCCCAGATAGACCATTTCGCGCTCGGTCTCCTTGATGTGGAACGAACCGAACGGGCCGATGGCGGTGACCCGGTCGCCGGGTTGCAGGCTGAAGAGATAGGCCGAGCCGACGCCCGCGCTGCACATCACGCCGCGCGGCGGCGTGGCGATGCGGACGTTGAAGCGCAACTGCGTATCGGCCGCGGGGTTGCCGGCCATGGAGTAGTCGCGGCGGCAGGCGATGGGGTTCTCGGCCCACAGGTCGTATGTGCCTTGCGCCTGCCACACGTCGGCGTAGGGCGGGTTGACCGTCACGTCCGTGAGTGTGCGGATGGGGTAGACGGGGATCTCGAATTGCAGGTAGTCGCCGGGCTGGTAAGCGGGCATGGGGCCGTCGGGCTCGAGCACGAGTTCCTTGATGAAAGTGGCGACATTGGCGTTGCTGACCACGCGGAAGCTGTAGGTGGGGGCGGCGTCGGTCACGTCGGGGCCGTGCGCCGAGGTCACGTCGAGCCAGATCATGCCGTCGCGCTCGCGCACGTCGTAGGTTTTGAGGGCGATGCAGACGGGCAGGCGCTGGGGCGAACCGTCGCGCACGTCGAAGCGGCCGTTGTGTTTGGGGCACTCGATGAGCGTGCCCATGACGAGGCCGTCGGCAAGCTGGGCCTGGCCGTGCGTGCAGACGCCGTCGGTGGCATAAACTTGATGATCGGCGGTGCGATAGATCGCGTAGGTCGCGCCCCCGTAGTCGAAGCGCAGTACGTCTTCCGGTTTGAGCAGCCCGCTCGCGCCGACCGCGACCCAGCCATCCACGACGACATTACCATCCGTCGCGACTTCCTTGCCGTCTGCGACCGGCGCGCTCGATGTGGCAACGGCAGCAACAGGCGCAACCGCGGGTTGGGATGAGGCCGGCAGTTCTCGCTTGACATAATACGTCGGGTCTTTGGACTGCATCACGAGGGTCGGGATGATCTCGCGATAGGCCGCGGCGATGCCGTGGAAGGGCGCGGGCATGTCATGTTTGACCAGCTCGTGCAGGGCGGGCAGGGCGTGATAGGGGACCATCGGGAACATGTGATGCTCGATGTGATAGCCCATGTTCCAGTAGAGATAGCGGTTGATGCGGTTCATGTAGACCGTGCGGGTGTTCAGGCGGTGATCCAGCACGTCCTCGGCCATCCCGGCGTGCTGCGTCAGGCCGTAGGTGACCATCAGCCAGGAGCCGTAGAGGTGGGGCAGGCCGATGAACATCAGCGGCAGGATGCTGCGCGTGGCGACGGCCAGCGCGATCACGCCCAGGTAGATGAGCAGGTAGATGCGCGCCGAGGTGAAGACCCGCGCGTAGGCCGATTCTGGGATGTAGGTGGCCTCATCGGGCGAGATGTTGCCGGTGACGTGGCGCAGGAGGCCGGTGAAGTAGGCCTTGTAGCCTGCGAGGTTGAGAAATTTCAAGACGGTTCCCGGCAGGTTGACGGGACGCGGGACGGCGATTTCGGGGTCGAGCCCGACGATGATGGTGTCGCTGTGGTGGCGCGTGTGGCTCCAGCGCCAGGGGGTGGCCTCACGCAGCACCATGAACGAGGCGATCTCGTAGAGGGCGTTGTTCATCCAGTCGGTTTTGAAGGCCGTGCCGTGGCTGGACTCATGCCAACGCGAGTCGGACGAGGAGGCGTAGATGACGCCGTAGAGGGCGAAGGGAATGATGGCCCACCAGGTGCCCCAGAGGGCGAAGCCCGCGATGCCGAAGGCGAAGAGCAGCCCAAACCAGATCAGGGTGTCGCGGATGGCGGGGCCGTCGCGGCGTTCGAGCAGGCGGCGCATCTGGTCGCGCGGGATGGGCGTGGCGTACCACCGGGCGTCTTCCAGGCCCTGCTCGATGGCCCGTTCGGTGTCTTTGCCGGTCAAGCTGTAGTCGCGGGGATATTCGACGGTCGCGCGTACGGTCATGGGTGCGAACTCCGTTTAGAGAATGGGCGGTGGGAGAATTGTATGATTTATCACGTTGTCTGTCAAGGTCACGGATTGCCAGCACGGATGCACGGATGAGAGGCACGGATTGCGGACACGGATGCACGGATTGGGATGGCGCGGATTGCCAACACGGATGCACGGATTGGGATGGCGCGGAGTGCGCACCCTTAGATGTGCATTCCCGTGGGTGATGAGGTTTGTTTCTTACGTTTTGGGTTTGTCTTTGCCGGGCTTACTGGTGGGGGGTTCGTCGCGCAGGAGGACGGTGGTGGTGGGATAAGGGCATACGATGCCGTGCGCATCGAGTGCGTTTTGCAGGGCGGTGTTGACCTGGTCGAGGGCGCGGCCGAAGTCTACATAAGAATTGATCCACCAGCGGACGACGAAGATCATGGCGGAGTCGCCCATTTCGTCAAACAGCGCGTCTACGGGCCGGTCGGGTAGGACGCCGTCAACGGCGCGGACGGTGTCAATCATGATCTGGCGGACGTGCTCGATGTCGCTGCCGTAGGCGATGCCGACGCGCGTCTGGATGCGATAGCGCGGGTCGGGGTAGGTGTAGTTGATGATTTCGTTGAAGGCAATCATGGAGTTGGGGACGATGACGAGCCGGTTGTCGCGGGTGCGGATGCGGGTGGTGCGCAGCCCGATGTCGGTGACGTCGCCCCAGGTGTTGCCTTTTCGATCTCGATGCGATCGCCCACGCGGAAGGGCCGGTCTACCAGGAGGATGACGCCGGCGATGGCGTCGGCGATGGCGTCACGCGCGGCCAGCGAGATGGCGAGGCCGCCCAGGCCGACGGCCGCGGACAACGCGGCGACGTTGATGCCGAAATGGGTCAGGATGAAGGCGAAAAGCCCGCCAGCCATCAGCAAGCGTGCGCCGCGGGTGGCGAAGACGATCACCGGCTCCATATCCGCCTTGTCGTTGGCGGCGATATGTCGCCGGTAGGAGTTGCTGATGATGTCAATGATATGCCAGAGGATCACCGCGAGAAGCGCGATCAGGATGATGAAAAGGATATCGAGGACGCCCCGTCTGAGGACAGGATTGATCACCCGCAGGCGCAGGATGGCAAGATAGATTGCGCCAACCATGATGAACCAGCGAAATCCCCAGGTTTATCCAATCCGTGCTATCCACCCCCAGGAAGCTCTCGTCGGCAAGCCCGACGCTCTCCGTCAGTCTGACTGCCTGCTGTTCCAGAACTCCTGGCGTTGGCTGCGCCAACGGCTCGCGTGTGGCAATGATCGCCTGGTTTTCTTCTTCGCCAGCCGGGGCTACGAGCGCGCCAGTGGCAGCGATCGCGGTCGGTGTGGCGGTGGGAATGACCGTCGCAAGGGACGGGGAGGTGGCGGTGGCGGGCGCGGCGGGTTGACATGCCGACAGCAGCAAGATCGGCAGCAGCAGGAAGAAGAGGAGCCGGAATCTGGGCTTCATGACAGGATATTGCGGATTTCGGCCCGCACCTTGCGGCTGTGGGCCAGAATTTGCGCGTTGTCGTTGACCATCCGGCGCGCGTCGAGCATACACTGAGCCATGACCAGGCGCGAGATTTTATAGTCGTGTCTGGTGGTGAAGAGTTTTGCGGACGACTGCGCGGCCAGCAGGTTGGTTTGCAGGGCGGGCAGCAGGCAAAGCAGGCTCGCCATGCGATAGTCGGCGGCCTCCAGCGGCAGGTCGAGGACATATTGCGTGGCGACTTCGAGCTCGGCCAGCAGGTCTTCGAAGACGATCCGCTTGAAGGCGGGCGATGCGCCGCCGAAAGTGAGGGGCGTGCGCCCGGCCGTTTGCAGCCATGCGTCGGGAATATAGCAGACGCCGCGCTCGAGGTCTTCCGCGAAGTCCTTCAGGATGTTGGTTTTTTGCAGGGCGCGCCCGCACGCCTCGCCGGCCTCCAGCAGCCGGGGGCCAAGGTCGCCGTTGATGTTGTAACGGCGCGCGACCAGCTCGGTCGCCATGTGGCCCACCGTGCCCGCGACGATGTAACAGTACTGATTATAGTCGGCGGGTTGGGCCGTCACCTTGACGCCGTCTATATCGAGAAAGACCGGTTCGTGGCCGGGTTCGTCGAGGCGGCGCATACCGTCGGTCATGGCCCACACCCAGCGGCGGATGATCTCGCGGTCCTCGGCGGGGATGGCGGCATAGATGCGCCACAGCTCGGCCCCGCTGTTGAGGCCCATGAGTTCGCGCTCATCCGAGGTCAGCCCCGGCCAGGGGGTTGCCTGCCAGCGGGTCAGGATGGCGGGCGCGCGCGCCGGATCGGCCAGCAGCGTCTCGAAGTCGGCGAAACGCGCCTCTTTCCACGCGGTGGGTTCGGTGCAATCTTCGATGTTGTCGGCCACGCGGCAGAGAAGGTAGGCGGCGGCGAAGTTTGCGCGCAACGGTTGCTCCAGGCTGGCGACGACCACTGCAAAGGAACGCGAAACGGCGTTCATCTGGGCTTCGAGATAACTCGTTTGAACGGCGCTTGGGATGAAGCCGGGGTCAGTTTTCAGGCTGGAGTAGGTGCTCATGTACGGTTGGTCTTTGATTTCATGAGAGGAGACCGGCGACGCTTGAGACGACACCGGTCTCCCGATTTGATGCGCACAACACGCTGTGATGATGCTATCGGCTGGGATCGCATATCACGCCACTTGCGCGACAGGATCAGACGACTTTGCCGCCCTTGAGTTGGGCTTGATAGGCTTGCAACTCGGCCCATTGACCGGACGCCGCGAGCGCGGCCTGGCGCGGCCAGGTGGTTGGGTCGCTGGTGAGGCCGGCCTTGCTCAGGATGGCGCGGATTTGTTCGGGCGTGATCTTGGAGAGTTGCGAGTAGTTGGCGATGCCGGCGGCTTGCAGCGCGGCGGCGATGGCCGGGCTGCTGCCCTCGATCTTGGTCAGGTCGTCTTTGGTGACGGGCGCGGCCGGTATCGGGGCGGCGGCGGTTGTGGCCGCGGCGCTGACGGCGGCGGATTTCGCGGCGACGTCAGCTTTTGCGGCGGTGGCGGAAGCCTGCACTTTCGCCTGCGCGGCGCGCACCTGGTCGGGCGACGGTAGCAGCGGTGTGAAGGCTTGCTTTGTGCTGGGCCACAGCGCCAGGATCAAGGCCACAGCGTTGATCACGAGTTGCAGCAAGACATCGCTGATGGTGGTCTTGCCCAGAATGGCCAGGAAGAGGAAGATCAGGTTGAGGACCGTTAGGACGACGACGAAGAGCCAACCGGAGGGATTCAGCTTCCATAGCCATGAAGCGACCATGAAGAAGATCAGGCCGACGATGGCGGCCATGATCGCAGCGAGCCACTGCGCGTTGGGCAGGAAGAATTTCATGCCGCCGATGGAGCCGATGGATAACCAGCCCATGTAGCGGGCGGCGTCAATCAGAGAGAGGATGCCGGCCACCACAGCCAGAAGGGCCAGGAGGGCAACGGCCAGTGTACGTTCACGTTTTGCCGGTTGATAAGCCACGAGATTGCTCCTTACAAGATAGATAAAAAGAATATCAGCTACGCTGATCGATGGGTAGGATGCTTTCCGAGGCGGGCGGCGTCCCAGGCGCGGCGGGGCTCAGAGAAACATCTCGCTGTGGCACAGCGAACTCGATGCCGGCGGCAGTGAGCGCCTGTGCAATCTGCTGCCGGAAGCTGAACCGAACCGGATCGTAATCCGGATAGCTCACAAAGGGGCGCGCCTGCATTTCCAGCCCATGCTCACCCGTGTTGGGGATGACCACGGCAGGCGGCGGCGTTTGCGGTGCAGAGGGATCAGCAGTCATGATACTTATAATGATTTCCTTCGCACGGCAACATTTGTATGATACTTCAAAACTAAGCCGAGGTCAACGCCAGTAACTCTGAATGTGCCCGGAGTCGAGGCTTCAGCCGGTTGCGCACATGACGCCTACTGTCGCAAAAACCGGCTAAAGCCTCCAGTCCAGTGCCGGAGAAGCGCCTCCATTTGGAATTCCTGATGCTCAGGTCGGGCGCTCAGGCCGCCGCGTGCTCGACGCGCGCGGTGTAGACCGGGCGATAGCGGTCGTACAGGGTGACGATCAGGGTGATCAGGAACAGGAAGAACAGGACGTTGCTCGTGTTCACCGGGCCGCCGGTGAAGCGGACGAACCAGATCAGCCCCAGGGCCAGCAGCGCGTTGACGCCGAGCATCGCCAGGAAATGGATCCAGGGCGAATCCCAGCCGACGTTGCGCCTGATGAGCCACTGACCGATGAAGGCGTTGGCCGCAACGACGACGCCGATCTCAACCAGGAGCACCAGAACGCTGGTGTTGAGGCTGAGTACGCTGGCGAAGATGGCGCTGACGAAGCCGATCAAGACGATTTTTTCCCACAGGCCCGCGCCGAAGATGCCGCTGCGGGCGCTGATAGCCAGCCGTTCATTGAGTTCGTCCGCGTATTCAGGCAATGGGTCTGCCTCGAGCGTGAAGGCATGGTCGGGTGAGGGCAACCGTTTCGCGAGCTGCCGGAGGAGCAGGGCGATGAACACGAGCGCGATGCCCGCGATTACCAGCACCAGCGGGCGGTTGGCGAACGCTTCCGTCCACGGCGCGGTGATTGCCACGCCGAAGATTTTGGATTTGATCAGGTCTGTGGTGTCAAGTTGCGCCACGTGAATCCAGTACTCTTGCGGCAGCTTGATGACGATCCAGATCAGCGCCGCCGCGATGATCCAGTAGCGTTTGCTGAAGCGGGCCGGGTTCCAGCGGGTGCGCACGGCCTCGTAGTAGATGAAAAAGTACTCGAACGTATTGGGGAAGACGAGCAGCAGCCAGCGGATCTGGAGCGCCTCGAAGAGGGCCACGCCCACCAGTCGGTAGTAATATAAGAAGCGGCTGATGTTGAAGGCGTCGAGGTCGGCCCAGTTGCGCAGGGTGGCGATGTAGGCGACGGTCAGATAGTAGATGTCCAGGGACTTGTCGTAGCCCTGGTAGCCATCAAGCGGCAGGTTCGTGAACTGCTGGAAGATGGTCTGATCTACGCCGTCGAGCACGAGGCAAGCAATGATGCCGGGCAGCGGCCAGCGTGGGATGAGCAACGGCAGCAACAGCCGGCCCAGCACGACGGCCCAGAAGATGATCATGTCCGATGAATGTGACACGTGTGGTTCCTATCTTGCTCTCGTCGTCTGGGCCTTACCCGGCTCAGACGACGAATCTATCCGAAAACTCCCAGATCAGCATGTCTTTCCCTTCGTAGCCTGACCGGCCACTTCGTAGTGACGGCTTTAGCCGTGTAGTGCGTCCCAACGGCTAAAGCCGTCACTACGAAGGAGAGCGACGCGCAGTTTTCGGATACGGTTCAGGTTATTGCCGCGCCATGAGCGCGCGGAATTTGGCGGCTTGATCTTCGAACGGTTCGCCGGTGACATCTACGCGCACGCGCTTGACCGTGCCGGTGAACTTGAAGGGCGGTTTGTATTCGGGCGTGACGGGCGAGTTGCTGTCGAGGCCGACCGTGATCGCCGCGGCCAGACCGAACTGAAGCGGGACGGTGACGGGCATTTCGACCTGGCCGACCTGCCTGTCGCCGAAGAAGAGCTTCGCGATGCCCGTCGCGCGCCTCGTATTCGGTGACGGTGCTGCTGCCGACGATTTGCTCGGGTGGGATGCCGTAGGTCTCTTCGGCGAAGGCGTGCATGAACTGGATGCCGCCGCCGGAGACGATGAAGATGGTGTAAGCCGTGGGCGCGCAGATAGTTGAGGAACTGGAACTGTGGCTGGAAGATCAGGTCGGAGTAGAGCTGAGGTCTTGCCGACTAGAACGGCCATGCCGATGGCGACGATGCCCTCTTCGCCGTATCCGGCCAGCGCGGCGAGATCGCCTTCCATGACGGCTTTGAGCACGGGTTGTGCGGCCCATTCGGGGTGATCGGGCGCCATCGCAACGAAGTTATCGAGGATGTGACGGAGCTGCGTGTACATCGGTTGCTCGGTCCACAGGGTGCCGTCGTTGTCGAAGACGACGACGCGATCCACGGGCGCGACGAAATCCGGGCTGCCTTCGGTGGTTGTGGCGAGCACCAAGCTCCGGATGCGGTCTTTTACTTCACCGCTGTTCCAGTATGCGAGAGATGCCCGGGTCATTTTGGCTCCAATTCCATTGTCAGGGTCAGGTGCAACGCACTTCCGAAAGTGCGTTGCACCTTCGCTAATTACGCGACGCTCAGGGTTGCATCTGACGTTGTAGGTCGAGCAAGGATTGCATTGGGATTTGCAGCAGGCCCTGACGGGAACGGTCCAGATCCACGATCAGCATGAAGATCACGGACAGGATCAATATCAGTACCATCAGCGCGAGCACGTTACGGCTCTCTAAATAGCCGCTCTGCATACCGACGAGGAACATCGTCAGAAATGCCACGACGTAGATGCCCAGCAAGAGGGAGGTGGGCACGCGGAATGCCAGGGCGATATTGATGCGCTCCGTGTGTGCGTCTATAACATCGTTCAACGCGCTGATGTAGAGGCCGGTGATGGGGTCGGGCTTTGCGCGGGCGATCACCTCGGCGCGCGTCCAGAGTTCGTCGTGGATCGCTTCCGAACGGGCTGACGCCGTGGCGAGGTTTGCCGGATTCAGGGCTGACAAACGCACGTCCACGTATTCCCGCAGCAGGTCGCGCGATTCCGTCCGATAGGGTTCGTCCAGATAGCCGGCGCGCAGATAGGCGGTGCCGATGGCGTTGACTTCTTTGACCACCACGGCGCGCCGTTCGTGGAAGATGCCCGCGGCGAAGCTGACGACGAACGCCAGGAGAAAAGCCAGCAGGGCCAGCGTGGCTGCGGTGATTACGCCCACGCCGCCATCGGTCTGCGCCGGGTGGCGCTGCTGCCGGTTTCTGGTCAGCCGATAGCCCGCTTCCATGGCTACGAGCATCAGCAGGATGGTCAGCAGGTACAGGCTCCAGAGCGGCAGGGCGTCTAGGGGTTGATTGCTCAATGTGGGGGCCTCTGTGGGTCAGTGAGTTTTAGGCGGTGAGATGTCCGGCGACGCGACAGACCTACCGCTCATCCGTGCCGTGATCGGTAGGTCTGGGAAGTGCGGTTAGGCCGATTTGTCGCCCAGCGCATCTTTGAGGCGCTGTTCGGCGGCTTCGTCGAGGGTGGTTTGCAGGATCTTACCTGTGCCTTTGTAGTTACGGAGGACGCCCTGCACGGCGGCTGCGTTGGCGTCTTCCGCCGCCAGCACGAAGAGCGCGGATGTGCCGAGTTGCAGGCTTTCGCCAACCTCTTTGACGAACTTGCCGTCAACGCCCAGGTCCATGAGGCGGGCCATCAGCGCGCCGCCGCCGGCACCCAGCAGTAACCCGCCGAGCGGCATGAAGAGCCCGCCGAGCACCAGCCCGAGCAGCGCGCCGATGCCGGTGCCGATCATGGTGCCCTGGCTGACCTGGTTGTCCACGTGGATCTTGCCGTCGGCGTCTTTCACGACGACCGCGGTGTCTTTGAGAGAGACGTTGCCCATTTTGGCCTGTTGGCGCAGGCTGTCGCGGACTTTCTCGGCCTCATCGGCCGAGTCGAAGGTGATAACGACCAGTTGTGACATGAATGCCTCCTGATGGGATGGGTTGTAGTGCGGAGCGCATTTGAGGATGCGCACGCCGCGATTCGCTTTGTAGCCTGACCTGCTCCTTCGTAGTGACGGCTTCAGCCGTTTGGGGGTAGTACAACGGCTGAAGCCGTCACTACGAAGGAGAGCGCCCCATAGACTATCTGTTAAAGATCAGTGGTTGGCGCCGCCGCCGGCTTCTTGCAGTTGTCGCATGACGGCGTCCAGATTGAACGACGCCGGCTTCTGGCGCGGCGGGAAGGCGACGAAATCGTCAATTTGGTGCGCAACCACGGCCTGCATCCCGTAGATGATATAGGCGTGAGAGATCATCCAATCGTAGTAGGTGTTCGAGTTTTCGTCGGCCCGTTCGAAGGGGTCACGACGTAAGTGGAAGACTTTCGGTGCGCGCAGCGGCACGAACGGTTCGAGCCAGCATTGCAACTGCTTCGCCCGCTGTTCCATCAGCACGACCTTCCAGTCGCCCATGCGGATTGCCAGGACGTCGCCGTCGTCGCTGAAGTAGAAGAAGGACTGACGTGGGCTTGCATCTGCTTCGCCGGTCAGGTAGGGCAACATGTTGAGGCCGTCAAGGTGAACCTTGTAGGTCCTGTCGCCGACCGTATATCCATTAAGGAGTTTCTCGGTGATGTTGGGTTCGCCGACGGCGGCGAGCAGGGTGGCCAGCCAATCCTGGTGGCTGACGATGCCGTTGAGGACGGAGCCGGCGGGAATCTTGGCGGGCCAGCGTACGAAGGCCGGCACGCGCCAGCCGCCCTCCCAGTTGGTGTTCTTTTCGGAGCGGAAGGGCGGGATGCCGGCTCTTCTTCGGCGTTCAGGTGATAGAGATTGCCGAAGAATTCGTCGAAGCCGTGCACGGTCGGCAGGAATTCGTCCTTGTCGCCCAGGTGGTTCTTGCCGAACTGGCCGGTGGCGTAGCCGTGCGGCTTGAGCAACTCGGCGATGGTGGGGTCTTCCGGCTGGAGGCCGACATCGGCGCCGGGCATGCCGACCTTGGTGAGGCCGGTGCGGATCGGGCTTTGGCCGGTGATGAAGGCGGCGCGCCCGGCGGTGCAGCTTTGCTGGGCGTAATAGTCGGTGAAGGCGACGCCTTCGTTGCCGATGCGATCAGTGTTGGGCGTGCGATAGCCCATCTGGCCGCGGCTGTTGTAGCTGATGTTCCACCAGCCGATGTCGTCGCCCCAGAGGATCAGGATGTTCGGTTTCTTTTCTGCCATAGGTAAGCTCATTTTAGGTGACTATGTAGCCAGTCTGAGACACGGTCGCTGACAACTTTCATTTTATACTAACACAACGAGAGATTTTGGGGCGTTGCAACCTCAGGGTCGGTGAGCGGCGTGATGGGACGGGGCGGGTTGACCTTGCTGACGACGGAATCAATCACCGCGTCAGCTTCGGGGCCTTTGCTCTTGCGCCACAAGGAGAGGCCGATGAGCGCCAGCCCACCGATCACCAGGGCCCAACCGATGACGGTGATGGCGGTTGTGATGGCGTCGGGTCCGGCGAACTTGACATAAAGCATCAGCGCGCCGGTCAGGGTGTAGATGATGGTTTCAACGAGCGCCGTGCGGCGTTGGGATGAGGCGGCATGGACGCCTGGCGAAAGTCGGCGGCCTCCGCCGGGAGATCCAGGATGAACTGCGCGCCGGTCTCCAGCTCGGCCAGGATGTCTTCGATCACGGCGCGATTGAAGGCCGCCGGCGCGCCAACGAGCGCGAGCGGGGCATACGCTGCGGTTTGTAGCCACTCGTCCGGGATGTAGCAGTAGCCGCGCGCGACATCGGTCGGGAAGTCTTGCAGGATATTGGTTTTTTGCAGGGCCCGTGCGCAGGCTTCACCGGCGGCCGCTAACCGGTGGAAGGGGTCATCGCTGATGTTGTACTGGCGCGTGATCAGTTCGGTCGCCATGTGACTGACCGTGCCGGCGACGATGGCGCAATATGTGTTGTAGTCGGCGGTTCGATCCAGCACCTGCATGCCGTCACGGTTGAGAAACGCCGGCTTGCAACCCGGTTCGTCCAGGTGCATCATGCCTGCGCCCATCGCCAACGTCCAATGTTCGATGTGGGGATACGGCTGTAGAGCCGCCAGAGGGCAGGGCCCGTCTCCAACCCCATCAGTTTGCGTTCGCCGGGGGTTAGTCCCTGCCAGTTGTACGTGTTCCATTCCGCAAGATACGCGCCGGACTGCTGCGGGTCATGCAACATGCGTTCAAGTTCGGCGAAGCGGCCTGTTTTCCAAGCTTGTGGCTCGGTGCAATCTTCGATGTTGTCGGCGACGCGGCAGAGAAGATACGCGATGGACACGTAACCCAGCAACGGTTCTTTGAGGCAACTCACGACCACGGAAAATGAGCGTGAGACTTTGTTCATCTGCATTTCGAGATAGGCGTCGTCGGAGGTTCTGGAGGCCGGAGTCAGTTCGCAAAACAGTGCCGTCAATGCGTTACCCTCCGGCGCCCAACCGGCCGCCCATGAAGCCGCCCAGCATGACGAGGATGACCATGACAAAAGGCGCTGATTGTGGCAGCGACTTCGGTGGTGGTTCATCGGAACCACGCAACCGAAGTCGCCGGAAAGAACGACGCCGAGTGGCCCAGTCACCCGGCGTGTTTGGCTTAGAAGACGATGACTTTCGGCAGCGTCTTGGCCTGAGCGACCCAGGCGGTTACCTCGGCTTCCGACGGCAGTGCGTCAACGATGGACTGCATGGCGTTGACTTCGGTCATCTTGCCGAGCAGATTGGTCGCGTTGCGGGTTCCCAGCTCGGGCACGGAGTCAATGCCCGATGCCAGGAGGAGTGAGGCGTTTTTGGGCTCGACGCCCTTGACGCGCATCAGGTCCAGTTTCTTCTCCATCACCAGGATTTCATCGGCGCTGAGCTTGGTGCTGTTCGCCAGCTCCGTCCGGCCCTGCGGTGTGGCGGCCGTCTTGTAGAAGGAGGAGACTTTCTTGACGCCGGCCGCCTGGAGCTTTTCGGCATCGGCGGCGCTGATATCAATGCCGGCGACGAGGCCGGTAACGGTCGCTGCGGCTGCGGCGGATAGATGCGACAGGTCTGCCGTGATCGTTTTCTTGACGCTGTCCACGGTTTCTGTTGTTGTGGACACGGCGCTGTCAACGGCGGCCGTTGTTGTGTCTACGGCGCTGTCCACGGCGGCGAGGGCTTCGGTCTGGAGGCGGGCCGCGGTGGTGACGGCGGTGGCGGTTTCTTCCGGCATCTTGTAGGAGAAGGCGCGGCCGCCGAGGGAGACCATCTTCGCCATGGTGGCTTCGACTTCAAAGTCGTCGGCCATGACGGCGAGGGCCACGAGGCCGTCGCGCAGGTGGTTGACGATCTGTTCCTGATCTTCATCGGTCATGCCGACGCTCTTGTGGTTGAGCGCGCCGACTGCTGCGCCGCCGCCCGCGCCCAGAAGCAGGCCGGGGATGAGGCCGATGCCGGCGGTCAGGATGCCGACGGTGACGCCGATGGCGGTGCCCCACAGCGCGCCGCTCCTGGTGGAGCGCTCGCCGATTTCTTCGGCTTCGATTTTGCCGTTCTTGGGGTTGAGGGCCAGGATGGCGATGGCCCCCAGCTTGATGCTGTCGTTGGCCTTGTCCCAATCCTTCAAGCCTTCTGCAGTTGCTTCCGCGGCCCCACGGTTGGGGAAGTAAGCGACGACGAGTTGATCGTTTTTGTTTGCCATTCTTGATGCTCCTTAGGTGCGTTAATCGTTGATTGTTCGATATTACTACTCAATATTATAACCTATATGTCGCATTATTGTAAAAACAACCGATATAATGTTGGAACGCTAGAGCAGCCCTGTGATACCTTTGTACAGGAAGAGCAGGCCGAAGATCAGCGATACGACCATGACGATCTGGCTATTGTATTTTTCCAGCCAGTCACCGAAGGCGCCGAGCAGGGCGGCGGCTTTGGTCGGGAAGATCAGCCGGATGAGGGTTGGGATGATGAGCAGCGATGCGGCGAGCAACGCGAAGAGCACGAAGGTGATCGTGCCGGCGGGTTGGCCGAGCTGCGCGTTGCCGATGGTTGCAATCGCGCCCAGCGTGAAGACCCATAGCTTGGCGGCGATCAGGACAAGACCGGCCCCCAGCGCCAGCGCCGTGAGCGGCGAGGCGTTCCCGATCATGGTCAACCACTTCGGCGGCGGCGCGTCGGGGTCGGGGTGGTTGGTGAAGCTCCTGTAGGCGGTGATGAGCAGGAAGACGCCGAGCACCAGCAGCAGGGTAGACTTGATCCAGCCCGAACCGCCGCCGTCGTCCGTCGCACCGCCGGTGATAATGAGGCCGAAGATGACGCCCTGCGCCAGGCGCACCAGCGTCATGCCGCTGATGAAGGCGATGGCTTTGGCCGGCCCCGGCTTTTCGGCGGTGAGCATCGGGATGACCATGATGATCTGCACCGGCACGATGGCGCTGTCGAGGATCAAGGATAATAGGGAGATGAGTGTGTTGAACATGCTGTAAAACCATCCCTTGTTGAAGCATCAAGCGCAGAGTGAAGCCGGCTGAATGAATGTTCATCATGTCAGGCTATACGTGATCATAACCCCGGTAGCGTCCCAGACGTTCATGTACCAGGCGGGCGGCGGGCCTTCGTTCTCGGCCATGACGACAAGGCGTTTGTTCGCGTCAATCATCTGGTGCAGGGTCGGCCATTCCTGGCCGATCGCGTGTGTATAGATGTAGGGTATCGCCCGGCGTCTGCGAAGGCTTTCTCGGTGTCTACGTTGCTGATCTCGTCCTGGATGATAAGGAAGAGCACTTCGCGCGGGTTTTCATCCAGGAAAGTGCGCACTTCGGTCAGGCTGTCTTCCAGGGGACGCCAGCCGAAACCGCAGATTTGATGACAGAGGAAATAGCCTTCGCGCGCTTCCGGCTTGAAGGCGGCGATGGCTTTTCGACCGACATCTTGCATCGCGGGCGGCAAAGAAGCCAGGAAATCGGACTGTAGTTGCGCCGTATCCAGATAATGAGTATCGATTAAGCGGGCGCGGATACCGGCGTTGAGTTGGTCGGTGATCGTCCCGTCGTGCATGGGCCAGATCCAGCCGTACTCGGCGATGGACATGGAGTTGTGGGAGGATGCATACGCGACTTCGTTGGCCTTGCGGTCGCACAGCTCGGCCTCGATCAATGGCTCGGTCTTGTTCAGCACGACCGGGGCGGCCCTGTCTATGGCGCCCATAGCGACGGTAGTGGAGGCTTTGACGATGCGATTCGCCAATACGTCGGGCGTCAGCGCCGAGCCCCAGCCGATCTCCTCCGGCAGTTCGGGCGTCGCCGGCAAGATAGGCGGTCAGGCGGGTGAAGAAGCGTTCGGCGTCGCGCTGCATCTCGGGCGGCGGCAGGATGAGGTAGGCCGCCGAGACCACCTGCGCGTAGGCTTCGCCCACGACGAGGTCAATGTTGATGCCGGTGACTTCCTTGATCTTCTCCTCGATGGCGGGGTCGGCCAGGAAGTCGGTATATACGCGCTCGTAGATGTTGCTCTCGGCGAGCGCCTGCGTATAGAGGTTGGGGTCGAGCAGGTGACGGCGCACGACGAGGCCGCCGACGAAGCTCAGAAAGGAGAGGAAGAATATGATGCCCAGGATGACGGTGAAAAAAGTGCGCCAGCCTGAACGCAAGTCGGATGAGCTTGAATCCGCGTCTTGTGGGGGTATCGTGAATGTGGTTACCCGATGACTATTTTCTCCGATCGCTGAATGGCGATTTTAGGCGTTCTTGTGAACAGATTGATCCGCGCGACCCAGATAGGACTGCGCCAGCAGCAGATGCTCCAGATTGTAGACCATATTCAGAATTCCTGGAAGTGCTACGATAGGTCGGCGCCAGGCGCTATATTCAGGCGCGTGCGTAAGGCCGAATTTTCGTTGGCGCTGGATCGCTGGTATGCTATCAAGGTCATACTGCAACATTTTCATGCTGCGATGCGTTTGGAGCATAATGGGGTCAGGCACAAGTATTCTCAAGGAAGGGAGATGACGCATGTCAAAACCTGTAACGGCGGTGTTGCTGGGGGCGGGTGGGCGCGGATTTCACGCCTATGCGCCGTATGCGCTGGAGTATCCCGATGAACTGCGCTTTGTTGCGGTGGCCGAGCCGAACCTGGTGCGCCGCGAACGGTTTGCGCGGGCGCACGATATTCCCCCGGAGCGTCAGTTTGCGACGTGGGAGGACCTGCTGGCGCAGGGGCACATGGCCGATGCGCTGCTGAACGCGACGCAGGATCAGATGCACCATCCTTCGACGATGGCGGCGCTGAAGGCCGGTTACAACGTGTTGCTGGAAAAGCCGATGGCCGAGCGGCAGGATCACGTGGTGGAACTGGTGCAGACGGCGGAGCAGGCAGGGCTGCTGCTTCAGGTGTGCCACGTGCTGCGCTATACCGAGATGTTCTCGACGCTGCACGATATCCTGGCATCGGGGCGGATTGGCGAGATCAACACGGTGGAGCACCGGGAGAACGTGGTGTTCTGGCATATGGCGCATAGCTTCGTGCGGGGCCACTGGCGCAACGCGGAACTCTCCAGCCCGATGATCCTGGCGAAGTGCTGCCATGACCTGGATATTCTCTACTGGAACATGGGCGAGCCGGTCAATAAGTTGCAGTCGTTTGGGTCGCTGATGCACTTGCGCGCGGAGCACGCGCCCGCAGGCGCGACCCTGCGTTGCACGGACGGTTGCCCCGTGGACTGCAAGTATGATGCGCGCCGGATTTATCTGTCAACAGAACGCGACGGTTGGCCGGTGACGGCGATCTCCGATGACCTGAGCCCGGCGGCGCGGTTGCGCGCGCTGGAAGAGGGGCCGTATGGGCGCTGCGTCTATCATTGTGATAACGACGTGGTGGATCATCAGACGGTCAATATGGAATTCGAGAGCGGGGCGATCGTGACGTTGTTCATGCAGGGGCACGCGTATGAGGAATCGCGCACCATGCGTTACGACGGCACGCGGGGGACGCTGCGGGCCAAGTTCGATTACCGCGTCGGTGAAATCGAGATTCACGATCACCGGACGGGGACGTGCGAGCAGATCACGCTGCCGGTGGGGGCAAGCGGGCATGGCGGCGGCGATTTCGGCATCATGCGGGCGTTCGTGGGGGCGGTGCGCGGCGACTGCGCGCCGTTGACGACAGGGCGCGAGTCACTGGAAAGCCATCTGATGGCGTTCGCCGCGGAGGAGTCGCGGTTGAACAACTTGGTGGTGGATATGGACGAGTATCGCACGCGGGCAGAGGGCGGCGAGTAGCGCGCCCGACGCCCACAAGGGGCTAAACTACGGGATGCGAGGCGACCGCGTGTACAACGCGCGGTCGCCTCGCTGCTTATGCTTGAACTTGGTAACCTGACCTGTCCTTTGTAGTGAAGGCTTTAGCCGCTGGGCTGCCCAACGGCTAAAGCCTTCACTACAAAGGGGCCAAACGGCTGAAGCCGTCACTACGAAGGAAGAGCTTATTCGAGTTCTGGGGCGACGTTGCCGTAGTCCCATTCGTGGCGGGCGAAGGTTTGGACGGCTGGATCGTGTTGTGGCAGTGGGCCGGGGGTCATGGCATTCGCCAGCCGCAGGCTGCCTTCGACAATGCGGTCGCCGGCCGCCGGGATCAGGTTCGAGTAAGAGGTGAGCCGCGTTTCGTAGCCCCCGCCGGTCGGTAAGAAGGCGTCATCGGTGGGGACGTAACCGATGCAGCCATTCGCCAACTCGACCGGGAAGGTGAAGGGGAAGGCGCTGCCGGATTTGATATCCAGCCCCAGTTGGCAGAATAGTTCTGCGGGGTTGGCGAGGAAGAGGACCGGTCCCACCTGGATGGCTTGAAGCTCTACTGCCGACTCCGGTTCGCGGCGGCACATGGCGTCGGTGAGCACGATCTCTTTGGCGAAAATCCCCTCTGCACTGCGAAAGTCGCCGGTTGCCATGATCTCTTGCGCCTGGCGCACGCGTTCCGGCGCGGGCGGGCGGCGCGGGATCATGAGCACTTCGCTGCGGTAATCCAATGCGTCCACATCGCCGGGTAGATCGCTGACCAACGCTTTGACCACCTCGGCGCCGACGCGGGTCCCCACGAAGCGGGAGACATCCTCGCCGTGGTTGCGCCACGGTTCCGGCGCGTTGAGGTTATCTACCTGCGTGATGTCGCCGCACGCGCCGTTGAGGAAGACGACCACCGCATCTTCACCCAGCGCGCCGCGGATGGTGCGCTCCATGAAGTAGACCCAGTCGGCGGAGAGGCCGCCCGGCGAGGTGGTGCAGTGACAGGCGAAATTGACGATGCAGCCCATGAAACGCCCCGCGGCGTCCCACACGCCGACGACACCGACCTCGGGGTCAATGGGGCCGGCATAGGCGACGGCGTCGGGGTGGCCTTTGCCCGGATGGGTGTAGGCGCGACCGTTCGTCATCGTGATGCGCCGGTTGAAAGTGACGTCCGCTTCATGCCCGCGCGCGGTCAGGAGTTTTGCAGGTCGGGCCGAGGCGGCCGCCTCGACAACGGCCTCGATGGCGCCGTTCGCGACCATCTCCAGGTAAACGGGGTCGGCGCTGGGCGAGAGTTGGTAGGCGATGCGTTGCACGAGTTCCGACTCGCCATCGAATTGGCCGGGAAACGCAAAGCCGACGGGGCCGCCGGAATGGGTGTGACTGACGGCAATCATGATCGCTTCGGGCGCGATGCCGGTGCGCCGTTGGATCTCGCGGCGGATGGTTTCGGTGAGCGCTCGATGCATCTCCACCGCGTCGACGCCGATCAGGGCGACGCGTTGCTTGCCGTCATCGAAGACGACGGCGCGCGCCTTGAGGGGGTCATGGACGCGCCCGTCGTTGAATTGCTTGAAGTAATCACCCGGTTGCTCCATACCGGGCAAGGGCGTAATGTCGCGTTCGGCGAATCCGGCTTGCATAGGGCGCTCCTTTGGGCAACGGATGGAAACGGGTAAGCGGATCGCGGCTGTTGTGACGCGTCCGTACCCGATGATCTGGTTGCGAAGAAATGCCGGGCTTGCTATGGTCTTGTGGACACAGCAAGCCCGAGCACATTTAAGCGATTACCACTCGTATTGCGGCACGTCTACCCAGACGTTGCCCTGCTCGATGGACATCTGGGCGCAGAGGCCGGGGAGGGTGAAATCCATCGCGCGGATGACGTCAATGGGCGGGCGCTGCCCGGTGAGCAGGGCGTCAATGAAGTCACGCACCAGATAGTATTCGCAGGTGCCGTGGCCGCCTTTGTGCGCTTCGGGCGGGGCGGCCGGGTCCGAGTGCGGGCAGTCAATCTCTTGCCAGCCGGTCTGCCGATCCATCTCGCCTTCGATGTAGAGCTTACCCTTTTCGTCGCGCCAGCCGCCGTCGCGCGAGTTCTCGATGCTGCCCTTTGTGCCATAGAGTTCGTAGAAGTGCATCCCCGGCTCGCGGCGTGCGACCTGGCTACGCAGCAGCTTGATCACCGCGCCCTTTTGCGTCTTGAAGAGCGCGACTTCCATGTTGACGCAGCCCTTGCCCAGGTTGGGCATCGTGCCGTAACCGCAGTCCACGCCCATCGCCTGTACGATGCGGTCATCCATCAGCGTCAATAGCGGCCCCAGGCTGTGTGTGCAGTAGTGGATGGGGGGGCGGTGAATGCGCCAGTGCTGTTCGCCGGTGACGGGATCCACCAGCAGGTCTTCGATTTCGTGGATGTATTCGCCTTCCGCGTAGTAGATGTCACCCAGCTTGCCTGAGCCGATGATGTCTTTCCACTGGCGGATGTACTCGTAATAGCACATGTTCTCCGCCATCATGTAGGTCATGCCGCTGCGCTTAACGGCGTCTACTAACCGGGCGCAGTCTTCGAGCGTGTCTGCGGCCGTGACCTCGCTGAGGACGTGTTTGCCGCGCTCCATGGCGGTGATGGCCTGGTTGACGTGGAGCGGCATCGGCGTGGCGACGACGACGACATCTATCGGGCCATCCAGGAAGGCATCAAAATCGGTGTAGAGCGCCTCCGGCGGGACGCCAAAGGCTTCGCCGGCATCGGCCAGCGTGGCCGGGTTGGCGTCACAGAGCGCGGTGATGCGGGTTTCGGGGTAGAGTTGGAAGGGGGCGACGAGGCCAGAACCACGCCGCGCGCCCACCAGGCCGATACGATAAGTCTCCATAGTTCCTCAGTTCCTCCGTGTGGGTTGTTTTTGCCCGTGATTTACATGAGTTATGACCGGCTCCTTGGTAGTGACGGATACTGCCGTGGGGGGCAACACACCGGCTCAACCCGTCACTACCAAGGGGAGAACGACGCTAAATGAAGGCGGATTCGCCGGCCCGCCAGCAGGCGACGAGATGAGAAGTTTCATCACGTATATCGTTGACTTCAGTCAGTGCGGGCTCTTCGAGCTTGCATTGATCGAAGGCGAGGGGGCAGCGCGTGTGAAAACGACAGCCGGACGGCGGATTCACCGGGCTGGGCACGTCGCCGGTGAGAAGCAGACGGCGGCGATTGCGCTGCTTCGGGTCAGGGATCGGGATCGCCGCCAACAACGCCTGAGTATAAGGGTGCATTGGGCGCTTATAAATATCCTCACGCGTTGCCAGCTCGACGATTTTGCCCAGATACATGACCGCCACACGGCGCGAGATGTGCTCGACGACGTTCAGATTGTGCGCAATGAACAGATAGGTCAGGCCATATTCGGTTTGCAGTTCATGCAGCAGGTTGAGTACCTGCGATTGGATGGAGACATCGAGCGCAGAGACGGGTTCATCGCAGAGGATGAAGCGCGGGCGGAGCGCCAGAGCGCGAGCGATGCCGACGCGCTGCTGTTGGCCGCCGGAGAACTCGTGTGGGTAGCGATTGGCGTGGTAATCCTCAAGACCGACCTGGCGCAGCAGCCGGAGCATGGTTTCGGTGCGTTCTTCGGCGTCACCGATGCCGTGAATCCGCATCCCTTCGACCACTTGCTCGCCGACGGGCATCCGTGGGCTGAGGGAACCGTAGGGGTCCTGGAAGATGATTTGCATCTGGCGACGCACGGCTTTCATGTCGTCGCCGCTGAGCGTCAGGATGTTGCGCACGGCTGCGGGGGGTTCTGATTTGAGCAGCACCTGGCCGCCGGTGGGTTCGATCAGGCGCAGCATGGTGCGCCCGAGGGTCGTCTTGCCGCAACCGGATTCGCCCACCACGCCCAGAGTTTCGCCTTCCTGAATGTTGAACGATACGTCATCTACGGCCTTGACCCACTGAGTCGCTTGACGAAAGCCGCCGCGGACGCGGTAATGCTTGCTCAGGTGGTTGACCTGGATCAGCGGCAAGGGGGTTTCGTTGGTGGTCATCATCATGTGTATAACCAGCAGCGCACGCGATGGTTGTTGCCCTGCGGGATCAACTCCGGGGCTTGCTCGGTGCAAATGGTGAGATCGTGAAGCTCGCGCTGGGCGCAGCGATCGGCAAAGCGGCATCCTGGCGGCAGGTTGACGAGATCGGGCACGGAGCCGGGGATGACGGCGAGTTTCTCGGTGTGCTTGCCGATGACCGGCAACGCGCCCAGCAGTCCCTGGGTATAGGGATGAAGAGGCTGTTCAAAGAGGTCCTCGACGCCGGCTTCTTCGACGATTTGCCCGGCATACATGACGGCGACGGTGTCGGCGATTTCGGCAATGACGCCCAGCTCATGGGTGATGAGGATGACGGCGGTGTTGAGCTGATTGCGCATGGTGCGAATCAGATCGAGAATTTGCGCCTGGATGGTGACATCAAGGGCGGTAGTCGGTTCATCCGCGATGAGGATTTCCGGCGACATGGCGAGACCCATAGCGATCATCACGCGCTGGGCCTGGCCGCCCGACATTTCGTGTGGGTAAGCGTTCACTTTTTTGTTGGGGTCGGGGATGCCGACTTGTTTGAACAGTTCGACGGCTTTGGCGAGCGCGCTTTTACCTTTGGCGCCGGTATGGATCTGAAATACCTCGGCCACCTGGTTGCCGGTGCTATAAACGGGGTTGAGGCTGGTCTGCGGCTGTTGGAAAATCATGGTGATGCGATCACCGCGCAGGCGATTCATGTCGCGATCAGAGAGCGCCAGCAAGTCTTCGCCGTTAAATTTGATTTCGCCGGCGACAATTCTGCCCGGCGGGCCGACGAGGCGCATGATGGAGAGGGAGGTCACGCTTTTGCCGCAGCCTGATTCGCCGACTACGCCCAGCACTTCGCCCCGGTGCAGGGTCAAGTCTACGCCGTCTACGGCTTTGACGACGCCTTCTTCGGTGAAGAAGTGCGTCTTGAGGCCTCGCACGCTCAGGATTTCGGGTTGGTCGCCGGGGATATAGGTGAAAGTCACGGTCTACCGATCTCCCAGGCGCACGCGTGGGTCGAGCCGGGCGACGATGATGTCGGCAATCAGATTCATGATGCCAATGAAGATCGCCCCGATAAAGACGCTGCCCATGATGACCGGGATATCGCGCTGGGTGGCGGCGCGGGTGATGGCGATGCCGATGCCGGGAATGCCGAAGACGGTTTCGATCAGCACGACGCCGGTGAGCAGGTAGGCCAGATCAATGCCGGCCAGGGTGACAATCGGGATCAGGGCGTTGGGTAAGATGTGCTTGAGGTTGGTGCGTGTGGCGTCCAACCCCTTAGCACGGGCGGTACGAGCGTAATCGGCGGAGACCGCATTGAGCATGTTGGTGCGGAGGAAGATGCCATAGGCAACGCCCATCGGCAACGCCATGCTGAGGACGGGCAGCACCAGGTGTTTCCACGTGCCTGTGCCGCCGTTCGGCAACCACTCCAGCTTGAAGGCGAATACATAGAGCAGGAGCACGGCGACCAGGAAGGATGGCACAGATATGATGGCTACCGACGAGATGGTCACGATGCGATCGAAGACGCTGTTTTTCTTGAGTGCGGTGATGACGCCGAGCGGGATGCCGATCAGGAGCGATGTGATCAGGATCAGGATCGCCAGTTGCGCGGTTTTCGGGAAGCGCTCGATGAGTAGTTCGGCCACGGGGCGATGGAAGTAGAAGGATTCGCCGAGGTCGCCGCGCAAGATGTTGCCCATATAGCGCACGTATTGCACGGGGATCGGCTGGTCAAGACCGTATTTTACGCGGATGCGTTCCGTTAACTCCTTTGATGGTTGCTGACCGGGGCGCACCGGCGTCAACGCGACGGCCGGGTCGCCGGAGGCGAAGATCAGGGCGAAGGTGATGAGGGAAACCGCGAACATGGTAATCACGACGTAAAGCAGGCGACGGGCAACGTAGGTCAGCATCGGTCACTTCCCCCGCAGACGTGGATCGAGGGCCTGGCGCAGTCCGTCGGCCAGGAGGTTGAAGCAGATGACCAGCAACACCAGCGCCACGCCGGGGAAGACCAGCATCCACCATGCGTTGCGGTACATCTGCACCCCCTGCGCGAGCATCCCGCCCCAGGTTGGGGTGGGCGGCGGCACGCCGAGACCGAGAAAGCTGAGGCCGGCTTCGGCGAAGATGGCGGAGGGCACGCCCAGCCCGGCCAGCACGATGATGAGCGGGAGAAGCTGGGGCAAAATGTGACGCGAGAAGATATAGCGGCTAGACGCGCCCAGGCTGCGTTCGGCCAGGATGAAGTCGCGTTCTTTAATGGATGTGACTTCGGAACGAAAGATGCGGGCCGCGCCGGTCCAGGCAAGTAGACATAATACGACAATGGTGATGAGCAGGCTACGCTCGAAGACGGCGACGAAGAGCAGGATGATGAAGAGGCTGGGCAGGCTCATGATGATGTCTACGCCGCGCATCATGACCGTATCCAGGCGACCGCCGGCCATGCCGGCGACGCTGCCGTAGAGCACCCCGATCAGGACGTTGATGCCGGCGACGGAGATGCCGACGATGAAGGCGATCCGTGCGCCGAAGAGGATCCGCGTGAAGAGGTCGCGGCCCAGTTGATCGGTGCCGAACCAGAACATGGCGTTGGGCGGCACGGGCGAGCCATTAACCGTGAGGCCGTCCTGGCGGAACTGTTGTGAGTATTCGTAGGGCGTGAGCAGGGGCGCGGCGATGGCGACGAATAGGAAGAAGAGCAGGATCCCTGTGGCGATCAGAAAGGTGGGGTTGTGCCTGAGGCGGCGCGCGGCGTCGCCCCAGAGGGTGCGCGGGCGGGCCCGGCTGGCCGACTGAATTGTTGCGGCGTTTTCGATGGGTGTGATGTCGGCTGCACTCGGGTTCGCCATGCAGCTTTGCCTCCGGGTCATGTCTTTGTAGTGACGGCTTCAGCCGTTGTTGTGTCTCCGGCGGCTAAAGCCGCTACTACGAAGGTTGTTGCGCGCCCCCAGCGGCTAAAGCCGCTACTACGAAGGTTGTTGCGCGCCCCCGGCGGCTAAAGCCGCTACTACGAAGGAGAGCGCTATGCAGGTAGATGATTAAGGGTAAAGGCGTGGCGCACCATGCGCCACGCCTTTATGACAGAGATGGTTAGCCGGAAACGGGCCGGATGTCCTGAAGGCTCTTGGCTTCGGCCGTGTCAATCCAGGCCGTTTCGAGCCAGGGCATCATGGTGCCGCCCAGACGCACGTCTTTCAGATACTGGGCGACGAGATCGAGGATGCGGATGTGGCGGATGGGGACCACCACCGCCGTCTCATTGACTAACCAATCCTGGGCCTGGCGCAGAAGACGCGTCCTACCCGGGTCTTGCACCTTCATGGCGGCAATCTGGATGAACCAGTCGTTGAGTTGGGCATCGCACTCGCCCTTGCGCGCATAACGCGTTGTGTCGTTGGGATCACAGTAGAAGCGATCCACCATTAAGTTCATAGCGTCGGGGTAGTCATTAGCCCAGCCCCAGGCGACCATCTGGATCTCGCCGGACTTGATACGGTCAATGACGACGCCCTGGTCGCCTTCGACGATCTCCAGCTCGATGCCGACGTTCTTGAGGTCTTCCTGGATGATTTGCGCTAAATTGATGTCAATGCCGCCGGGCCACATCTTGACACCTTTGATGCCGCCGGGAGAGACCAGCTCAACCAGGGCGCGGGCCTTGTCGGGGTCGTGCGGATAGGCGGTCTTGAAGTCGGGATCGTATTGCAGGATGCGCGGGGTGAAGAGTTGATCCCACGGGAGGTTGGCGCCGCCGCTGGCCGCGTTGAGGGCGACTTTATCCACCGCGAAGGCGACGGCCTGGCGCGCACGGATGTCATCGAAGGGCGGCACGTTGACGGCAAAATCAATATAACTGATCCAGCCCGGATATTCTCCGAAGAGGACATCGTGCTTGAAGACGGGGTCTTCGAGGAGGCGTTTGGCGTCTTCGGGCTGGGGACCCAACAGGTATTCCAGCTCACGGCTTTCGAAGCGCAAGAGGGAGGCCTGATAATCCAGGTTGAGCAGGATCTCGAGATTGTCCAGATAGGGCAGGCCGGCCTTGTAATAGTCGTCGAAGCGTTCGAGCATCACGGCCTCGCCCGGCCGCCATTCGGCGACCTTGAACGGGCCGGAGCCGATCATGACTTCGGTACCGAAGGTGTCTTTGGCCTCCACCAGCGCTTTTTTGGGGGCAATGTTCCCGGCGTGAATGGCGAGGACAAACGGCAACACCGAGTAGGGCCGTGTGACCTCGATTTGAAGCGTGTACGGATCGAGGACGGTGGTGCCCTTGAGGTCTACAAGCTCGGGTTCGGGGTTGATCTCCTGCACTTCGGTTACGCCGACGATCGGCTTAAGGTGGCCGCGCCCGCAAGTGATGGCGGTGACTACGCTGGAGTAGTGGCGATCGAGACTGAATTTCGCGTCTTCGGCGGTCAGTTCCGTGCCGTCATGGAACTTCACGCCTTCTTTGATGGGTACGAGATAGGTCAGGCCGTCGGCGGAGACGCTGGGGAAGTCGGCGGCGACGCCCAGGATTAGTTCGCCTTTTTCGTCGAAATCATAGAGGCGGCTGTAGATGCACGCGTAGGCCAACCACCAATCTATCCAGCCGCAAGAAGCCGGATCGAGAGAGGGCAGGTCGGATTGGACGGAGGCGCGGAAGAGGCCGCCGTACTCGCCTTGCGTTATTTCTGCGACTTCGGTGGGGACTGCCGTTGCCGCTTCGGCTGCGGCTTCGGGCGCGGCAGTCGCTTCTTCCTGAACCTTCACTTCGAGGGCCACGGTCGGTTCGACGGCCAGGGTCGGCATTGCGATGGCCGCCTCGGGCTGAGGCGTGGGGCGGGGGCCACAGGCGGCCAGGAGGCCGCCGCCGCCGGCTGCGGCAAGCATGGTCATGAACTCGCGTCGAGACAACTTACGCATCGGTTGCATGGCTTGTTCTCTCCTTCGAAGAATGCGGGCGTTCATACGGCGTGCAAAATGGATGACCGGGCAGCCTCACGTTTTGGTGGGCGAACTGTTTTACGCGTTGAGCAAACAATATCCTGCAAACACTTGCACTTTAGCACTAATCGAAAGCGCTGTCAATGATTATTAACCTATTGACACCGAAATCGCTTTGTGATACGCTATGCAAGCGATTGCAATATATGGATTGCATACAACCTGTTGCTCATGCAAAGGATGTTTTAGATGAATCCAAGTCGAACCGCAACAATTCGCGATGTGGCGAAACTCGCGGGCGTCTCCGAAAGCACGGTCTCACGGGTGTTGAGCGGGGTGGAGACGCAAATCCAGATCAGTGGGGAGACGCGCGCAACGGTGCAACGCGTGGCGCGCGAGTTGGGTTATCGCCCACACCCCGGCGCCCGCGCGCTCAGCGGGAAGAACTCCTATTTATTGGGCCTGATTGTGCGTGAAATCGCCGATCCGTGGTTCGCACAGATGATCGAGATCCTCAGCGACCTGGCGAAAGAGCGCGGCTATGGGATTGTGCTGGGTAACGCGCGGCGCGACCCGGAAGAAGCGCTGGCGCTGCGCAATATGATGCTCGATCTGCGCTATTGCGACGGTCTGTTCCTCTGCGGCGACCTCCAGGAGTCGCCGGAAGACCAGGGGTTTCTGAACCGGATCAGTGAACCGCACCGGCTGGTTTCCATCGCGCGGGGCAACGCCGACCTGGCGTGTAACACCCCGGTGGTGGGCGTCAACAATCGGTTGGGGACGCTGCTCGCGCTTGAGCACTTGACGGCGCAGGGTCACCGGCGCATCGGGTCCATCAGCGCCGGGCGGATGGGCGATCTGCACGAGCGGGTGGGGGTGTACCGTGAATTCATGATGGAACGTTTCGGCGGCGCGCCGGACTCCTATATCGAGTTGGATTTCAACAGTTATGAGGGCGGGTATGCGGCGGCGCGCCGTTTGCTCTCGCTGGCGCCCCACGTACGCCCCA
Source organism: Anaerolineae bacterium (assembly GCA_038214535.1). Classification (GTDB taxonomy): domain Bacteria; phylum Chloroflexota; class Anaerolineae; order CG2-30-64-16; family CG2-30-64-16; genus JBBQRS01. Next base: position 9,342 of record JBBQRS010000032.1, on the reverse strand, counting down.
CGGCCCTGTTTGCCGCCGACGACCGGCTGGCGATCGGGGCGATTGCCGCCGCGGTGGATATGGGGCTGCGGGTTCCGGCAGATGTGTCCATCGTCGGGTTCGATGATATGGAAGGCGCGGCGTATTGCCGCCCCGCGCTGACCACGGTGCGGCAGCCGATGGAAGCCATCGGGCGGAAAGCGATGGAGTTGATTCTGGCGATGATCGAAGGGGGGCGAGAGATCGAGCCATGCCCGCGGATCGAACTCGAGCCGGAATTGGTGGTGCGCGGATCGTGTGCGCCGGTGCGCGAGCAGATTGTTTTTTGAGAGACTGGCGCTCTGATGAGCGCACTACGAACGGGCTGGCGCTCTGATGAGCGCACTACGAACGGTTGATTTCATCAGGAGGCTACTATGGCAGAGGCAGTTAAGGAAAAGTTGGCGATTGAGGGTGGGCCGAAAGCGGTGCGCAATCAACTGGTGGGGTGGCCGAACATCAACGAAGAGGCCATTCAGGCGGTTGTGGATGTGCTGCGGTCGGGCAAGATCAATTATTGGACGGGGAAGCGGGGCATGGAGTTCGAGAAGCGCTTCGCCGAATGGCAGGGCAGCAAGTACGCGATCAGCGTGGCGACCGGCACGGCGGCGCTGCAAACGGCGATGTCGGTGCTGGGGATCGGCCCCGGCGATGAGGTGATCGTCCCGTCATATACGTTCATTGCGACGAGCTTTTCCGTGGTGCAGGCGGGCGCGGTGCCGCGCTTCGCCGATGTGAACCTGGACGACCACTGCATCAGCGTGGAATCGGCGGAAAAGCTGGTGACGGAGCGGACGAAGGCGATCATGCCGGTGCACCTCTACGGCAACGTCTGCGATATGGATGAGATCTGGGCGTTTGCGAAGAAGCACGGCATCTACGTCATCGAGGACAACGCCGAGGCGTTCGGCGGCGAGTATAAGGGCAAGAAGACGGGCACACTGAGCGTGATCGCCGGGTGCAGCTTCTGCCAGAACAAGACCTTCACCACGGGCGGCGAGGGCGGTATGGTGACCACCGACGACGAAGAGCTGGCCTGGCAGGCGCGCAGCTTCCGCGATCATGGCTATGATGTCAAGGAGCGCATGAACCTGCTGGCGCTGGAGCAGAAGCTGCCTTACATCCACAACATGGTCGGCTTCAACTATCGCATGACGGAGATGCAGTCGGCGATCGGGTTGGCCGAACTGGACCGCATTGACACGTGGAACATGCCGGCGCGCCGGCGCAACGCGGAAATCCTGATCAGCCGGCTGCATGAAACGCCGTTGATCAAGTTCTTCCCCGTGGACACTCCCGAACGACGCAACGGCTGGTACGTCATGGCGTTCTCGCTCGATCTGGAGAACATGAACTGCGATATCCAGGAGTTCGCGAAGGCCGCGGCGGCCGAGGGCGCGCCGGTGTGGAAGGTGTTCTGGCCGCAATGCCACACGGAGAAGGCGTTCCAGGAGCATCGCGCGTTCGGAGATTCGGGCTTCCCGTTCGAGTCTAAGGAATATGCCGATCCGAAGAGCGTGGATTACAGCAACGTGGAAGTGCCGAACGCGAAGTGGCACGAAAAACACACTTTCACGTGTTTCGGCTACCCCACGTTCACGGCGGATGATATGCATCAGATTGCCGATGCACTGCTCAAGGTGATCAACCATTACGCGAAGTAAGGAATGATGTGCGCCGGATCGCCGCACCAAATGCGCGGCGATCCGGCGTCTTACGGCGACAGGAGGCAAGATGTGACCGTGAAATGGGGCGTGATCGGGGCGGGCGGCATCGCGGCGCGCAGAACGATCCCGGAGGGGCTGGCGGCGTCGGAGAAGTGTGATCTGGTGGCGGTGATGGATACGAGCCGGGAGCGGGCAGTCGCCGTCGCCAAACAGTTCGATGTGCCGCGCCATGTCACGACGGTGGAAGAGCTGTTGGCGATCCCGGAGATCGAGGCGGTCTATATTGCTTCACCGAACAGTTATCACGCGGGGCAGGCAATCGCGGCCGCGCGGGCGGGGAAGCACGTGTTGGTGGAAAAGCCGATGGCGCTGACGCTGGCCGATGGGCAGGCGATGGTGGACGCGTGCGCTGAAGAGGGCGTGAAGCTGATGTGCGGCTATATGATGCGCTTCCACGCGCACCATCAATGGCTGAAGGCGCAGATCGAGGCGGGCGCGCTGGGTCAACCCGTGTTTGGCCGCGCGCAACTGACCTGTTGGTATCCTGATACGCCGGGCGCGTGGCGGCAAGACCCTCTGTTGGGCGGCGGCGGCGCGTATATGGATATGGGCACGCATTGTCTGGATTTGCTGGAGATGCTGCTGGGGCCGGTGCGGCGGCTGACGGCGTATATGGGCACGCTGACGCACGGCTACCCGGTCGAGGATTCGGCGACGGTGCTGCTTGAGTTTGCGAGCGGCGCGCAAGGCGTGGTAGACGCCAACTTCAACATCCCGGATGAGGCATCGCAGAATGTGTTGGAGGTGCGCGGCACGAAGGGCGCGGTATACGCCGACCACACGGTGGGGCAGGACGCCGGTGGGCATATGATGTCTTACATCGTGCGCGAGGTTGGCGGCTATGATGCGGCGCAGGCGCGCACCGGTTCCATCGCGGAGGAGGTGGTGGTGACGCCGGTCAACACCTATCGCGCCGAGGTGGAGCATTTCGTGGATTGCATTGAGCAGGATTTGACGCCGGTTACGGATGGCGCGGTCGCCTTGCACAGCTTGGGGCTGGCGCTGCTGGTGTATGAGTCGGCGCGCACGGGTAAGACGATGATGGTTTGAGAACCTCACCCTAACCCTCTCCTACGAGGAGAGGGAACCTAACCTCACCCTAACCCTCTCCTGCGAGGAGAGGGAAGCGGACCTCACCCTGGCCCTCTCCTGCGAGGAGAGGGAACCAGAGTCAATTTAAAACCTCTTCTGCGGGGAGAGGGGATTGGAGCATTATGACGACAATCTATCGGTTGCGGCAGGACGAGACAGTGCAGTTTGCGGCGGAAGAGTTGACGCGCTATCTGGCGCGGATGGATGCGGGCTTGAAGTGCGATGTGCAGGATGCGGCCCGCTATGCGGCAGAGACGCCCGGCATCTGGCTGGGGCTGTACGAAGATTTCGGGATGACCACGCCGGCAGACGACGATCCGGTGTTCGATGATCGGATTCATGTCGCGGTGGACGGCTTGAACGGGATCATCGCCGGCATCAACCCGCGCAGCGTGCTGATGGGGGTCTATCGCTATCTGGAGGGGTTGGGCTGCCGCTGGGTGCGGCCGGGGCCGGAGGGCGAGTTCATCCCGGCGGCGCAACCGGCGACGGCGAGCGTCACGCTGGACACCGCGCCGTCATATCGGCATCGCGGCGTCTGCATCGAGGGCGCGGTCAGCCTTGAGAATATGCTGGAGAACATTGACTGGGCCCCCAAGGCCGGTCTGAACAGCTATATGCTCGAGTTCATGATCCCCTACACCTTCTTCGACCGCTGGTATCGCCATCTTGAGAACCCCTATAAGGAGCCGGAGCCACTGACGGTGGCGATGGTGGAGGATTTCAAGACGCAGATGGAGCGGGAGATCGTGCAGCGCGGGCTGGCCTATCACGCGGCGGGGCACGGCTGGACGTGTGAGCCGTTCGGCATCCCCGGATTGAGTTGGGATTCGGCGGAGTATCCGGTCAGCGACGAGGTGCGTCCCCTCCTGGCCGAGGTGGACGGCGTGCGCGGGGTCTATAACGGCATCCCGTTGAACACGAATCTGTGCTACTCGAACCCGGAAGCGCGGCGGCAGGTGGTGGAATACGCGGTCGAGTACATGCAGACCTATCCGTTCATCTCCGCGCTGCACGTGTGGCTGGCGGATGGCGCGAATAACCATTGTGAATGCGAGAACTGTCGCAAAGCACCGCCGGCGGATTTCTATCTGATGCTGCTGAATGAGATGGACGCCGCCTTCACGGCGCAGGGCATTCCCACGAAGATCGTCTTCATCGCGTATCTGGATCTGTTGTGGCCGCCGGAGCGCGAGCGCTTTGATAACCCCGATCGCTTCCTGCTCCTGTTCGCGCCGATCAGCCGCAGCTATAGCAAGTCGTATGATCTGGAGACGGCGGCGGGTGAGATACCGCCTTACGTGCGCAACCAGGTGAAGTTCCCGGCAAATATCGTGGAGAATCTCGCCTTCTTGCGGGCGTGGCAACCGCTGTTCGACGGCGACGCTTTCACCTATGAGTATTACTTCATGTGGGATTGCTATTTCGATCCGGGCTACTGGGAAGCGGCGAAGGTGCTGAACGAGGATGTGAAGAAGCTGCGCCAGATCGGCCTGAACGGCATCGTCAGCGACCAGACGCAACGGTCGTTCTTCCCGACCGGATTCGGGATGTACGTGATGGCGCAGACCCTGTGGGACGATACGGTCGAAGTGGACGGACTGGCGGCGGAGTACTTCCCGGCCGCGTTCGGCGCGGATGGCGAGGCCGCTCGCGCGTATCTGGCGGAGATGTCGCGCCTGTTCGATCCGCCGTATCTGCGCGGCAACCGCACACATCGGGGCGAAGATGAGCATGTATGGATCCTGAAACCCGATGGCTCAGACCCCGACGCGGAGGCGGCGAGCAAACTGGCGCAGATTCCGGCGCTGATTGATGCGTTCATGCCGACGATAGAACGCAATCTGGATCACACGGACCCATGTCTGGCGCGCTCGTGGGCCATTCTCAGGCTGCACGCGGATGTCTCGCGTGAGCTGGCGGCGGCGTTCCAGGCGCGGGCGGAAGGCGATCTGCCGGCGGCGCGGGCCACGTGGCTGCGCACGGCGGACATTGTGCAACGCAACGAGGATTTTCTGCAACCCGACCTGGATGTCTTTGAGTTTGTGCATACGCTGGGGCGGAAGTTCCCTGCCGAGAGCGCGTGAGGTGAGGCGCACTGAAGTGCGCACTACGAGCGGGGAGCGGGAGGATAGATGAGCGAGGAAGCCATGAAGACGATAGAGATACTACGTTTGCGCGATGATGCGCCGGTGCAGTTTGCCGCGACGGAGTTGGCGCGCTATCTGGAGCGCATGGATGGGAGCATCCGGGCTGAGGTGCGGCGCGCCGTGCGCTACGCGCCGGAACGCCCCGGCATCTACCTGGGCCTCTACGAGGATTTCGGGCTGACTGCGCCCGATATGACCTCGCCTGAGTTTGACGACCGGCTGCATGTTGCCGTCGAGGGGCTGAACGGGGTGATCGCCGGGGCCAACCCGCGCAGCGTGCTGCTGGGGGCCTATCGTTTGCTGCACGCGGCGGGCTGCCGCTGGGTGATGCCGGGGCCTGACGGCGAATGTGTGCCGCACGCGGACGTCAGCGGATTGCGCGTCGCGTTGGATGAAGCGCCCTCTTACCGGCATCGTGGTGTTTGCATCGAGGGCGCGGTGAGCTATGAGAACGTGGCGGAGATGATGGACTGGCTGCCGAAAGTCGGGATGAACGAATACTTCTTCCAGTTCATGGTCCCGTTCACCTTCTTCGACCGCTGGTATCGCCACCTCGATAACCCGTATCTGACGCCGGAGACGCTGGCTGTGGCCGACGTGAGCAGTTTCAAGGATGCGTTGCAGCGCGAGATGGCGCTGCGTGGGCTGGCGTTTCATGACGTGGGGCATGGCTGGACGTGTGAGCCGTTCGGCGTTCCGGGGCTGGGCTGGGATGAGAAAACTTACGATGTGAGCGATGAAGTACGCGGCTATCTGGCTGAAGTGAATGGGGTGCGCGAGATGTGGGACGGCATCCCGCTGAACACCAATTTGTGCTGGTCGAACCCGGAGGTGCGCGGCAAGGTGGTGGACTATGCGGTGGGGCACATGCAGGCGCATCCCGACATCGCCGTGCTGCACGTGTGGCTGGCCGACGGGGTCAACAACCACTGTGAGTGCGCTGCGTGCCGGGCGATGCGACCGGCGGACTGGTATGTGCGGATGCTGAATGAGATGGATGCGGCGTTCATGGTCCACGGCATCCCCGGCAAGATCGTCTTCCTGGCTTACGTGGATCTGCTGTGGGCGCCGGAGCAGGAGCGACTGACGAACCCTGAGCGTTTCATCCTGATGTTTGCGCCGATCACGCGCAGCTACAGCCGTTCATACGATCTGGATACATCGGAGATCACCTTGCCGCCGTTTGACCGTAACCGGCTGATCTTCCCCAGCAACGTCGCGGAGAATATCGCGTTCCTGAAGGAATGGCAGGGGCAGTTTGAGGGCGATTCGTTTGCCTTCGAGTATCATTTCATGTGGGATCACCATTTCGACCCCGGCTACTATGAAGCGGCGAAGGTGTTGCATGAAGATGTCCGCAGGCTGCGCGCGGTGGGGCTGGACGGCTTCATGAGCTGCCAGAACGGGCGCGCCTTCTGGCCGACCGGGTTTGGGATGCACGTGCTGGCGCGCACGCTGTGGGATGAGAACGCCGATTTCGAGACGCTGGCGGCGGATTACTTCGCGGATGCGTTTGGATCGGATGGCGAGGCCGCACGGCGCTACGTGGCGGAGTTGTCGCGCCTGTTCGATCCGGCCTATCTGCGCGGCGACAAGATGGCGCAGCCTGGCGATTCGGGGCACGCCCGCCGTCGCGAGGGGATTAATGTACCTGACAGCCCGGAGGCCGCGCGCAACTTCGCGGCGATTCCGGCGGTCATTGACGCGTTTGCGCCGGTCATCGCGCGGAATCGTGCGCCGGGCGACCCGTGTCAGGCGCAATCGTGGGCGTATCTGGCGCATCACGCGGTGATGGCGCGCGATCTGGCGCGGGCATTGCAGGCGCGCGCCGAGGGCGATGTGGCGCAGGCTCAGGCGGCCTGGGAGCAGGTCGTCGAGTATGCGCGGCGGCATGAGCTTGACGTGCAGACGGGTCTGGATGTTTACGAGTTCATTGCCACCATGGGCAGAAGATTTCGATGAACGTGCGCCGGAGGACGGTCGTTTGCAAGGTTGCACCGCCGGGAAGGAGGAACAGCTGACGATACGCCAACTGCCAGTTCCATCAATGCATCATATAGAGACCAGAAAAACCGGGTGTTGTATCAACGACGACCGGCCCAGGGTGATCTCACCCAATCTTAAGGAGAGAAGCAGATGAGCAAGCAGTCTCGAAAGATCAGCCGCCGCCAATTCCTGACGGCGACCGGAGTCGGCGCATCGGGCGCACTGCTGGCGGCATGCGCCGGAGCCCCGGCCGCGCCGCAGCAGATTGAAGTGACCCGCGAGGTCGCGAAGGAAGTGCAGGTCGAAGTGACCCGCGAGGTGGCCGTTGAGAAGGAAGTGCAGGTCACTGTTGCACCTTCTACGGAGCCGGTGGTGCTGACCATGCTGTGGAACAACTGGGGCGACAACTTCAACGGATTGATGAAGAAAGTCGGCGATAACTACACGGCAGTGAACCCCAACGTGACGGTCGAGTGGGAATTCAACCAGCAGTGGCGTGAGAAGCTGCTGACCGGCATCGCCTCGGGCTCGCCGGCGGATATGACGTACACGAACCTGTTCGCGAACGCGAACCTGGCGAACGACGGTGCGTTGCTGCCTCTCGATTCGTACATGGTGTTGACGGGGCTGAAGCGCGAGGATTTCATCACGGCGATGTGGGACGCTTCCATGTGGAGCGGTAAGCTCTATGCGTGCCCTGGAGCGGCCGACTTCCTGGCGATGTTCTGCAACGATTCCATGATGGCGGATTCGGGTTTAGACCCGATGAAGCCGCCGACGAGCGCGGCGGAGCTGATTGATCAATCTATGGCGATGATGAAGAAAGACAGCAACGGCGCCATCACGCAACTCGGTTGGACGCCGGATGTGCAACAATTCCAGCAGTGGGGCTTCATGTTCGGCGGCGAGTGGTATATCGACGCAACCCAGAAAGTGACCGCGGATGACCCGGCCAACGTGGAGGCGCTGAACTGGATCAAGAGCTACGCGGATGAACTCGATCCCAACCAGTTGACGGCTTTCAATGCCTCCTTGCCGGACTTTTACAGCCCGGGCAATGCGTTTGGCTCGAAGAAGGTTGGCTTCCGGTATGATGGCTTCTGGGCGTATGATGTGTTGGATCAGTACGCGCCGGATATTGATTATTCGGTGGCGTTCTATCCCACGAAAGATGGGACCGAAGCCGAACGGGTGAACTACCTGCTCAACGGTTGGATGGTAGCGATACCGGCAACGTCGCAGCAGTCGGATGCTTCATGGGACTTCATGAAGTACGGCTTCGTCGAAGAGGCCTGGAAGATGGGCTGCGAGACGCTGAACGGCAACTGTGTTGTGGCGCAGATGCCGCAGTTCGAGGCGTGCCTGGCCGATGCGTTGGGACCGGACAACCGGATGACGCCGTATCTGCCGGTGTTCTCACAGACGGGTCTGGTTGCGACGAAGTTCTGGCCGGCTATGCCTGTCAACGCCATGTACAACGATGAAGTGGTGCGCGCGTATGACTACGTGATCCGCGGCGAGAAGACCGCCGAAGAGGCGCTGGCGGAAGTGACCGCGACGGTGCAGGCCGAACTGGACAAGGTGCTGAAGAGCTAAGAAATCTATCCGAGAATTCTGTAGCGTAAGGCCTTGTGCCCGTCCGCGACGCCCACAAGGGGCTAAACTACGAGTATTCGCTAAGGCCCGAACGGTAGAAGCGATACGATTCGCGGGCGACTGCCTGCCGTCAGCGGACGACAGGCAGTCGCCGAGGCATAGCGGGAGAGATTGCAATGCAAACAGACATAACGACGAGCGTCGTTGAACCACCGTCAGGCGCAGTAAAACCGGGAAAGTCTCCGGAACGGTTCAGCCGCGCCACGCGGCGCAATCTGATGTATGGGCTGATTTTCGTCTCGCCCTGGTTGATCGGCCTGGCGGTGTTCGTGATTTATCCGGTGATCGCCTCGGCATATTACAGCTTCACCGAGTATAGCGTGGTCAAACCGCCGGAGTGGGTGGGGCTGGAGAATTACCGCTATTTGTTCACACAGGACAAGCTGTTTCCCACGGCGCTGAAGAATACACTCTATTACGTGTTCATCTTCGTGCCGCTCAGCACGGTGATGTCTTTGACTCTGGCGCTACTTTTGAATATGAAAGTCAAGGGAATGGCGTTCTATCGGACGGTGTTCTACCTGCCGAGTATCGTACCTGCCATTGCCATGTCTATGCTGTGGCTGTGGATCTTGAATCCGCAGTACGGGTTGGCGAACGAGGTGCTGCGAAACCTGGGGTTGCCTGCGCTGGGTTGGATGTCCAGTCCGACCTGGTCGAAACCGTCGCTGATTATCATGAGCCTGTGGGCGGCAGGTGGTGGGATCGTGATT
>JBBQRS010000031.1:0-43621 GCA_038214535.1 Anaerolineae bacterium | reverse complement strand
CCCTTGCGTTAACACCCCCCCCCATATGCGTTCACCTCCCCCCCCCCCGGCGCCCCCCCCCTTTTCCCTCCCGTCCACCCCCGGTTGGGCCCCCACCCCCCGTCTCACCCCGACACTACGAAGGGAAAGGCATGATGATCTGGAGTATTCGGATAGAATTTTTTAGGCTTTCGGAGCCGGCCATACCGGTACGCCGCGCTTGATGACCTGTGCGGCGAGGTTGCCGCCAAATCGGTAGCCCAGCATTCGATAATCCGCGCCGTCCAGGATCACCAGATCGGCCAACTTACCCGGCTCGATGCTGCCCACCCGGTCGGCCAGCCCGACGGCGTGCGCGGCGTTGATGGTCGCCGCCGCCAGCGCCTCGGCGGGTAGCAGCCGCATATAGCGGCATGCCAGCACCATGATGAACTGCATACTCTCGCACCAGCAGGTGCCAGGGTTGAGGTCCGTCGCCAGCGCGAGCGCCCCGCCCAGATCCACGAACCGGCGCGCCGGCGTGAAATCCTGTTGACCCAGCCCGAACGGTGTGCCGGGCAGCGCCACGCCAATCGTCTCCGACTGCGCCAGCAAGGCCAGGTCATCGTCCGGCGTGGTCACCAGATGGTCTGCGGAGACTGCGCCCAGCGCCACAGCCAGCGGCGTCCCCCCGATGGGCCGAAATTCATCTACGTGCAGCTTCAACGCGTAACCCTGGGCCGCCGCAGCTTCGAGAATGCGCCGCGATTGCGCCAGGTCAAATGCGCCGTCCTCGCAGAACACATCGCAAAAGAGCGGCCATGCCTCCCCGAAGACGGGTTGCAATTCGTGCCAGCGCTCTTTGATCCGGGGCAGCATCTCGGAGACGATCAGGTTCACATAGTCATCCGTATGTCCGCGATATTCCGGCGGCGTGGCGTGCGCGCCCAGGAACGTCGGAACCAGGTCTATCGGGTGGTCACGCTGCAAAGTGGCGATGACTTCGAGTTGTTTTAGCTCATCTTCGGTCGTTAACCCGTAGCCGGTCTTGGCCTCCATCGTCGTCGTACCGTGCGCCAGCGCCCGATCCAGTCGGGCGCGCGTTTCGGAAACAAGCTGCGCGACAGACGCCTCGCGCGTCGCCGTGACCGTCCGCGCAATGCCGCCGCCCGCGGCCATGATCTCCATGTAGGTCGCGCCGCCAATGCGTAACTCGAACTCCGCCGCGCGGTCTCCCGCCCACGGCAGGTGGGTGTGTGGGTCCACAAAGCCGGGAATCAGGGCCCGCCCGCCGGCATCCAGCCGTTCAGCCTCGGCGTAGCGCGCCGTAAGGCTCGGTTCCGGCCCGGCTTCCAGAATGCGACCATCCGCAATGGCGACAGCAGCCCCGTTGATGACGCCCAGTTCACGCAAGTCCGCGCTGCGTCGGGGGCCGGACGGCAACCCTTCGCCGGATAGCGTGACCAATTGGCCGATGTTGTAGATGAGCAAGTCTGCGTGCATGGTCGCCTCGATCCTGTGAGCTACGGCGATCATAGCATCGCCGTCGCGTGGCCGTCAAACGGCGGGATGAGTTGGCTTAACACCGTATGAGGTGTTACAATCGCGTTGGTAGTGTTTGCAGTCTGGATAAACTAACCTCCTGGGAGTAATCGTCATGACCACATGGCCCATCGTCGGGCACGAATGGGCAGTCGGCCTGCTGGAGCGATCCATCCAAACCGGCCGGTTGGGTCATGCGTATCTTTTTACCGGCCCGGCGCATGTCGGTAAAACGACGCTGGCGCTTGCCTTCGCGCAAGCCCTGGCCTGCCAACGCGGTGGAGGGTACCCCTGCGGCGAATGCGCCACCTGTGAGCGCATTACGCAGGATCGCTACCCCGATGTGCAAATCATCGCCGCCCAGAAAGCGACCATCCAGATTGACCAGGTGCGCGCGCTGCAAACCGACGCGGCGTTGTCGCCGTTGGAAGGGCGCTATAAGGTCTTCATCATCCAGGAGATCGAACGGGCAACCCTGCCTGCGGCCAACGCGCTGTTGAAAATCCTGGAAGAGCCGCCGCCGCAGGTCATCCTGTTGCTGACCGGTTCCCGGCGTGATCGCGTGCTGCCGACCATCCTGTCGCGCTGTCAGGTGATCGGTTTGCGCCCGCTGCCGCTCGCGCAGATTCAAGAAGCGCTGGCGCAGCAATGGAACGTGGAGCCGGATCAGGCGCTGCTGCTCGCGCGGTTAAGCTGTGGCGCGCTGGGCTGGGCCGTGCAGGCGCACTCCGATGCGCAACTCTGGCAGATGCGGGCGCGGGTTCTCGATGAATTTCAGACCTTTGCCTCGCGCGATGTCCTGCAACGCCTCGCTTATGCGGAGACGCTGGCGCGGCAAAAGGATTCTCTGGAGACGGTGTTGGGCATGTGGATGACCTGGTGGCGCGATATCCTCCTGATCCAACAGGGGTTATCGGACGCCATCGTCAATCTCGACAGGCGCGCGCAACTTGCCCAACAGGCCGATCTCCATTCGCCGGAAGCCGTGACGGGCGCATTGAGCGACCTGGCGTTAACTTTTCGTCGCCTGAATGCCAACGTCAACGCTCGCCTGGCCCTGGACGTACTGACTCTCAGACTGCCTGCCCCGGCAGCGGCCTGAAACCTTTTGAGGAGATTCTAAGCAATGCCTCTCGTCGTTGGAGTTGCTTTTCAACCGGTGACCAAGATTTATTACTTTGACCCTGCCGGTAACACCGATCTGGTCGCCGATGACTATGTGATTGTCGAAACCTCACGCGGGCGGACGATGGGGAAAGTCGTGTTTTCCCCCAAAGAAGTCCCCGTCGGCGAAGTCACCGGACCGTTGAAGCCGATCGTGCGGCGCGCGACGGCCCCAGACATGGTTCTGGCCGACCAGGCCAACCATCAGGAAGACGAAGCGCTGAAGCTTTGTCGCGAACGCGCCGAGGCGCTCAGGCTCAGCATGAAGGTCGTCAAGGCGGAATACAGCTACGACGGCAGCAGCCTGGTTGTCTACTTCACATCCGAACAACGGATAGACTTCCGTTCATTGGTGCATGACATCTCGCAGGCGCTGCACACGCGCGTCGAGATGCGCCAGGTCGGGGTGCGTGACCAGGCGAAGTTCATCGGGGGATACGGCAAGTGTGGACGCCAGTTGTGTTGCAGCGCGTGGCTGCGCGAATTCGAGCCGGTCTCCATCAAGATGGCAAAGCAACAGGACTTGCCGCTCAACGCGTCAGAGGTTTCCGGTCTGTGCGGACGTCTGCTCTGTTGCCTGTCGTATGAAAATGACTTTTACACCGAAGCCCGTAAGCAGATGCCGCGCATGAACAGCGTCATCGAAACGCCCGAAGGTCCGGGCAAGGTTCGGCAGATTCATGTCCTGGCGAGTTCCGTGACGGTGCTCGTCGAAGGACCGAATGAAACGCGGCAGATGGTTGAAGTGCCGGTGCCGGAGCCGGTGTTTGGGGATTCGGCTTCGGAGGGTACGGCGGTCTCGCGCAGGGAGGCAGACAAGACAAAAAGTCTTTCCGCCGCGGAAGAAAATGAGGAGCCTGAAACCGCTAATGAGGCGCCGGTGAACTCCGGCGAGGGTAAAACTTCAACCGGGGCGCGACCCGGCGGCCCAGCGCGCCGCTCTCGAGGGCGGTCGCGTAAGCAATAGTCACATGTTTTGAAGGGCGGGCAGCCTTACGCTGCCCGCCTGGCTTTACATTTCTCCGGCATCCGTCGGAGAAAAGGGATGCGTTAGCTACGCGGTTCGATGACCAGCTTCAGCGCCGTGCGTTCTTGACCGTCAATCTCTATTTCCACAAATTCCGGCACACAAACGATATCTATGCCATCGAGCGTTAGATAGTTGCGTGCGATTGCGACGGCCTTGATTGCCTGGTTAACTGCGCTCGCTCCGATAGCCTGCACTTCGGCGTGGTGATGATCTCGCATAACTCCAGCGATAGCACCGGCCACAGCAGTTGAACGAGAGTGGGCAGAGACCTTGATGACATCCATGCCTTGCCTCCTGGCTTGGTAGGCGCGACGGAGTTGTTAAGAATGACAATAAAAAGTAAGCCGCAGTTTTAATCTAAGTTAATAAATCATATTCTAGTGCAACTTCATCAAATTAGCAAATGTTTCTTTCGGTTCTATCATGCGGACGACTATACGAAACGCCGCTCGCTGCTCATATTATAATGCAAAGTCTAGCCAAATAGGAACCTCAATTTGCGTGTCGTAATGGTATCCAAAGCGTTGGTGATGGGGGCATACCAACGTAAGCTCGAAGAATTGGCGCAACTGCCTGACATCGAGCTAACGGCTGTTGTGCCGCCGTTCTGGCGTGAGGCAGGCGGCGCGGCGATTCTGGATCGCGCGCACACGTCGGGTTATCAGTTACTCGTAACGCCGCCGGCGCTCAACGGGCAGTTCCACCTTCACTTTTATCCCCAACTGAACCGCTTGCTCAAGCAACTCAGACCTGAAATCCTCCACATGGATGAGGAGCCATATAACCTGGCAACCTGGCACGCGCTCAAAGCCGCAGGAGATGCCGGCGCGCGCAGCCTCTTTTTCACGTGGCAGAACCTCGAACGACGCTATCCGTGGCCGTTCGCGCAGCTCGAGCAGGTCAACTACCGGCGCGCGGCCTATGCCATCGCCGGCAACCAGAGCGCAGCCGGCGTGTTGCGTGCGAAGGGATACGCCGGCCCGATTGCGGTGATCCCCCAATTCGGCGTAGACCCGGAAATCTTTGCGCCGGGTGAACCCTGGCCCCGCTTACAGCACGCCGACCCCTGGGTCATCGGCTATGCGGGGCGCCTGGTGCCCGAAAAAGGGGTCGCCCTCCTGATCCGGGCATGTGCGGGGCTGATAGGAGTCAATTGGCGTTTGCGGATTGCGGGCGAAGGGCCGCAGCACGAAAGCCTGGCGCGCCTGGCGCAAACGGCCGGTGTGGCCGACCGGGTGGAATTTCTGGGGCGCTTGGTCTCTACCCGCGTGGCCGAGTTCTATCGCACTCTGGACATATTTGTGTTGCCCTCGGAGAGCCGCCCCAACTGGATCGAACAATTCGGGCGTGTGCTGATCGAGGCCATGGGTTGCGGCGTGCCGGTCATCGGCTCCAGTTGTGGCGAAATCCCGCACGTCATCAGTGATGCCGGACTGGTGTTCCCGGAGGGTGATGTCGCGGCCCTTTCGGCGGCGCTATCCCGCCTCATCACTGACCCCGCGGTGCGAACACGGTTGGCTGCAAGCGGCCGTGAGCGAACCTTGCAACAATTCACCCATGCCCGGGTTGCCGCCGCCACAGCTCAGGTTTACACTGAGATGCTCACGCCATCGCGGGAAGTTTCTGCTTCCGACACGATTGGGCCTGTGCTATAATCATGCCGTGACACAGCAGTCCATCGAGTCTCAGCGCGTCGGACTCAACGCGCACCTTCTTTCGCTGACCCAGACGTATCGGGGCGCCGGGATCAATGGGTACATCTTGCAGTTGCTGCGGCGATTGCCGGCCATTGAAGCCAACCGACCGGCAGACCTCGATAGGCTGGCATATACCGCCTTTCTGCACGACCCGGCGTTCACTTCATCCTCGACCCTGGCGGTTCGTCGTTCATCCTGGGACACGCGCAGCCCCTGGCGGCGAATCCTCTGGGAGCAGACGCAGTTATCGGAGCTTTCGAGCGAGCTTGACCTGTTGCATGGTCTGGCGTTTGCGGCCCCGATTGCGACGCATTGCCCAACGGTCATTACGGTGCATGATTTGAGCTTTCTGCGCTTTCCAGAGGCGTTTCGCCCGTTCCAGCGTACCTACCTGACGTTGGCGACGAAGGCGTCCACGCGGCGCGCCCGACGCATCATCGCCGTGTCCGAAAGCACGCGCCAGGATGTGATCGCATATTGCGGCATCGCGCCCGACAAAGTGGTCGTGATCCCCAATGGGGTGACCGAAGCGTTCGCGCCGGCCCCGGAAGCCGAAGTGCGCGCCCAGGCACAACGGTTAGGGCTGCCCGATCGGTTCATCCTGTATCTGGGTACGTTGGAGCCGCGCAAAAACCTGGTGCGCCTGCTGGAAGCCTATGCGTTGCTGCGCCGGATGCGAGACCCAAACCAGGCTCCGCCCCCGCTGGTGCTTGCCGGGGGCAAAGGCTGGTATTACGACGAGATCATGGCGCGGGTCGGCGAGCTTGGCCTGGAAGATGTCGTCATCTTCCCCGGCTACGTGCCGCAAGAAGATTTGCCCTGGTACTATCGCGCCGCGGCTTTCTTCGTGTATCCGTCCATGTTCGAAGGTTTTGGGCTGCCCGTGCTGGAAGCGATGGCCTGTGGCGCGCCCGTGATCACGACGAACGCGTCATCGCTGCCGGAAGTGGCCGGTGAGGCGGCGCTGCTGGTCAAGCCGGACGATACCGAAGGGCTGGCCGCGGCAATGCAGCGATATCTCGATGATCCCGAGCTGACCGCGACCATGCGCGCCGCCGGAATCCGTCAGGCCGCGGGCTACTCCTGGGATCACACGGCGACCGCGACAGCCGATCTCTATCGCCGAGAACTGGGCCTTCGAGAGCCCGTGATATGAAACGGGATGCGCGTACCTGGATGCCGTGGGTCACCGTCATCACCGATGCGGTGCTCATTAACCTTGCCCTGGGCATCGGCTACTGGCTGCGTTATGATCTTCAGTTGTTCCGCTCGGTAGACCCGGCCAACAACGTCCCTTATACGGTCTATGTGCCGATGGCTGTGGTGATGACCGTCATGGTTCTGCTCAGCAGTTGGCGCGAAGGCGCGTACAATCTCCGTCCCACGCGCTCCCTCTTCGGGGAATGGTACGCCGTCATCAACGCGACCACAACCGGTATCGCCCTCCTGGTCGTGCTGGTGTTCTTCTACCGGCGCTTGTTCTATTCCCGCATCATCTTCATCTACGCCGGAATCTTAATCATCATTCTATTGGGCCTGTCGCGGCTCGTTCGCCGTTTGGTGCTCGCGCGGATGCGGCAAGCCGGCAAGGGTGTAGATCGTGTTCTCATCGTCGGCGCGGGCGAAGTGGGCCGCACCGTGATGCGCAATGTCATCGCGCAGCCCGAGTTGGCCTACCGCGTGGTCGGTTTCCTCGACGACGACCCCTTCAAGGCCAACACGGATATCGGACCGATTCGCGCGCTGGGCACGATAGACAACTTACCACAGGTATTGAGCGAACAGACTATTGACCAGGTGATGATTACCCTGCCCTGGCAATATCATCGCAAGATCCTCCGACTGGTCAACGAGTCAGAGAACGCTGGAGTGCGCGCCCGTGTAGTGCCCGATCTCTTCCAACTCAGCCTCGGCGGCGTAGACGTGGAAGACCTGAACGGCATTCCCCTGATCAGCGTCAAGCAATCCAGCCTGACGGGCATGAACCAGGTGATCAAACGCATCTTCGACCTCGGTTTGACGCTCCCTGCCATTGTGGTGCTTTCGCCGTTCGCCCTGTTGATCGCCGTGGCGATCAAGTTGGATTCCCCCGGCCACGTGCTTTTTCGCCAGACGCGCGTTGGCCGCAACGGCGAGACGTTCATATTTCTCAAGTTCCGTTCAATGCGCGTAAACGCTGAGGCGGAACTTGAAGCCCTGCGGGCTCAGAACGAAGCTGACGGCCCACTCTTCAAGATGAAAGCCGACCCACGCGTCACGCGCGTAGGTCGGTTCATCCGCCAGACCAGCCTGGACGAGTTGCCGCAACTCATCAACGTATTGCGCGGCGAGATGAGCCTCGTCGGACCGCGCCCGCCCATCCCCGAAGAGGTCGCGCAGTATCAACCGTGGCAGCGCAAACGCCTGGAGATTCAACCCGGCATCACCGGCCTCTGGCAAGTCAGCGGTCGCAGCGACCTGACGTTCGATGAAATGGTGATGCTGGATATTTACTACGGGGAAAACTGGTCGCTATCCTCAGACTTCCAAATCCTGCTGCGCACCGTGCCGCAGTTCATCTTTGGGGACGGTGCCTACTGATGTCGATTTTGGGCCACAATGACGCCGCGTCCGCCTGCAACGACCCACTACGCCAAACCATGTCGGTTGATGCACGTCCGGCGGAAACCATCTGGACAACTTCACCGGGCGTTCGGTTGCCCAGGGTCTGCATCTTGCTGGCTAACTCGGGAGGCGGCCATCGCAGCGTCGCGCTGAGTCTCGCTGAGGCGCTGGAAGGCCGGGCCCATGTGACCCTTCTAAACCTCCTGGACGAGTACGCGCCGTTCCCCTGGAACCGTCTGTCCGTGCTTTATGGTCCCTGGACTGATCACGCGCCCGTTCTCTGGCGTCTAGCATACCGTTTTGGCGCGTCCCGGCGCAGAGTGGCGCTGAGTGAGCGGGCTGTAGAGCCGTGGGTACGTGCGCGCGTCATGGTTCCTCTGGTCGAAAATGCCGGCGATATGGTGATCAGCGTGCATCCCATCCAGACCGGCGTGCCGCTGCGCATCTTGCGGCACGCCGGATCACGGGCCACATTTGTCACAATGGTCACCGACCCAATTGAGCCTCCGCTCTCCTGGTTCTGCCCGGATGTTGACTTGTGCCTGGTCGCCACCGAACAGGCGCGCCGGACGGCGGAGCGAGCAGGCGTACCGGCAAGCAAGCTCCATGTGGTCGGTATGCCCGTGCGGCAGTCGTTCGCCGCTGCGAGCGCGACGCCCAAACCGGACGCACGTCGCCGTCTGGGGTTGGCCCCCGATATGCCGCTCATCCTGCTCGCAGGTGGGGGGGCAGGCATCGGGCGCTTGCTCGAACTGACGCGCGTCCTGGTGACGGAATTGCGCGCCGCACACGTCGAAGCGCAACTGGCCGTGCTCACCGGTCACAACGCATTGCTTCAGAGCCGCATTCGGGCAGAAGACTGGTCCTTGCCCGTGTACGCGTTGGGTTTTGTGGATGATCCGGCGGCCTGGTTTGCCGCCGCCGATCTATTGCTTACCAAGGCCGGACCCTCCACGATCTACGAGGCGGGTTGCGCCGGGCTGCCGATGATCCTCACGGGGTTCATCCCCGGTCAGGAAACGGCGAACGTGACGTGGGTGGAAGAAGCGGGGGCCGGCATCTACGCGCCGGAGCCTGCGCAGGCCGCTCGGATCGCGGCGCAGTGGTTGAGCGGCGGCGCGGCGGCGCGGACTATCGTGGCAGCGCACGCGCGTACGCTGTCAAGGCCCGATTCTGCCGCCGTTATCGCGGATCTTCTCCTCTCCTTTTTGAACGACCGGAGGACCGCGTAACCCGGCTGCACCACCGGGCATCTAACCATCGAACATTTCACAATCATCCCGACACATTCGGAGAGGAGAACCGTCATGACGAGCGCTTCAATTACGTGGGTCGAAGGTATGCAATTTGTGTCGCGTGGCGAGTCGGGCCATGCGGTCGTCCTGGATTCGTCGGCGGAAGGCGGCTTCGATTCGGGCGCGCGCCCGATGGAGATGCTGCTGATGGGCATTCTGGGCTGCACGGCGATGGATGTCATCAGCGTCCTGAAGAAGAAGCGCCAGCCGATCGAAGGGTTCAAGGTATTCGCGACGACCGAACGCGCCGAAGAGCATCCCAAACGCTTCACCAAAATCCATCTGGAGTATGTCGTCTGTGGCGACGTGGACCCCGCCGCGCTGACCCGCGCGGTCCAGCTCTCGGAAGAAAAGTACTGCTCTGCGCTCGGCACCATCCGGGGCGCGGTCGAACTCAGCAGCAGCCATCGGGTCGAATCGAAAGAAAGCGATGCCGTCTAAACCGGCCCCGGCAAGCGTCGCTCGATCCGGCCGGCCGCTGTTCCTGTGGACGTTAATCGCCTTAAGCCTGGCGACAGTGGCGCTGGGAGTGTGGGTGTTGCAGGCACGAGATGCCACGCCGCCTGCGCAGTCCCTCCAGGTCAGCCGGGCCGTGAGCACGGACTTTACATTGCCGGAGACGGATGGCTCACGAGTTGCCTTGAGCGACCTGCGGGGCAAAGTCGTGCTGCTCAATTTCTGGGCGACGTGGTGTCCACCCTGCAAGGCCGAAATGCCCGACCTGGAAGCGCTGTACCGGGAGTACGGCGCAGCGCATGATTTTGTGG
Organism: Anaerolineae bacterium; assembly: GCA_038214535.1. Taxonomy (GTDB): domain Bacteria; phylum Chloroflexota; class Anaerolineae; order CG2-30-64-16; family CG2-30-64-16; genus JBBQRS01. The sequence continues at coordinate 33,564 of JBBQRS010000031.1, read as the reverse complement.
TTGTGGGCGTCAATTTGCAGGAAGATGGAGCGGTCGTCGAGAAGTTCGCGCGGCAGGCCGGTCTTTCCTTTCCCATCCTACTGGACACCGATGGCGAGGTAAGCGGCCAAGCCTACGCCGTTCGCTCGCTGCCGATGTCCCTGATTATTGACCGGGATGGCTATATCCGCGACGCCTGGACCGGGCAGTTATCCAGCGCCGAAATGTTGAGCCGGCTGAAACAGGTTTGGTGAGGGTCAGGCCCCGTCGCCCGGCGCGCTGACCCGATGCCGGCGGCGCAGGATGTCCAGTAGGCGCGGCATGGCGCGAGTGTAGGCCGTATACGCGGGGCCAAACGTCGGGTAATCCCATGCGCCGATGCCGGGGACAAACTCGCCGCCGAAGCCCATCTTGAAGCGATAGACGCCCCACGTCGGGTCCGACTCTACCAGATCATCCGGCGCGCCCCACCAATCATAACGTGTGCAACCGACCTCTTTGGCCCACTGCATCGCCGTCCATTGCAACGCATGGTTGGGCATGAAATCCCGCGCCTGATCGGTGGACGCGCCATAGAAATACCATGCCGTCGGCCCGTACTTGAACAGCACGATCCCCGCGATGGGCCGCTCGTCCACCTCGGCCAGGAGCACGTGCGCGAGACCATCCCGCAGGAAACGTTCCCACACGGTCTGATAATATTCGTATGGTCGCACAAGGAACCCGTCGCGTTCACCGGTCTCCAGATACATGGCGTAGAACGCGGGCAAATCTACCGCTGAACCACTGCGCACGATGACGCCCTTGCGCTCTGCCAGCCGGATGTTATAGCGCCATTTCGGCTTCATGGCCGCTAACAGAGTATCTTCATCCGGGGTCAGGTCGGAAATCACCGTGTTGCGATACTGGATTTGATCCGGCGACACCACCCAGCCCCGCCGGTTCAGCAGATCGGTCAGCGAGCGGCCCTCCTCGGCGTCAGCGCGCACCGCCGGGTCCATCTTGACGAAGAGCGCCCTGGCTTTTCTGGCTTCATCCTCCAATTGCGCCAGGATGGTCTGCGCCAACGCGGCATCCGACCAGTCGAGAACGGGGCCGCGCGGGATGTAAGCGACGGCCAAGGGGACGCCCCCCGCCACGCGCCGCACCAACATGGATGCAGCGGCAACAGGTAGGCCGTCGCGCTGCCACAGCAAACGCCGCGCCGCCCAACCGGTCTGCGCTTTAGTCTCGCCCCACGCCCAACTCTGCAAGATCTGGGGATCCGGCAGGCGCATCAGCGCAGCATCCCAGACGGCGGCATCCTCGACGCGACTGACGCTCAGGGGTGTCGTCATCACGCCGCGCTCGCGGCAGAACGAAACTTGAGCGCCGCCCGATAGAGCGAATGCCCCAGTGGCGAGATCGGGGCATCCCACGCGCCGATGTAACGCACCACCCGGCCCCCAAACCCCTGCTTGAACCGATAGACGCCCCACAACCCGTCACCGCCCCAGCTTTCGGGGTCGGCATAAGCGTCAGGATCGTCGCCCACCTCGTCGGGAATGCCCCACAGATCATACACCTGACAACCGCGCGCGCGCGCCCAGCACATGGCCGCCCATTGCAACGCGTGGTTGGGCATCAAATTGCGGTCGGCGTCGCTCGATGCGCCCCACATATACCAGGCCATAGACCCCGACGCGAAGACGGCGATGGCCGCCAACAACCGGCCCTCGTGTTCCGCCAGCAGCCACGTCATCGAGCCGTCGGGCGCGAAAAGCTCCGTGGCCTTCCGATAGTAAGCGACGCTGTGTACGCTGAACCCATCACGCGCGCCCGTTTGTTCCAGCAGGCCCTGAATCGCGGGGAGGTCTGCAAGCTCCGCCTGGCGCACGGTCACACCCTTGCGCTCGGCCAACCGGATGTTATAGCGCCATTTGGGTTTCATCCGGCTGAGGATGGCGTCCTCGTCGGGCGTCAGGGCAACGTGAATCGTACTGAGCGGCTGCACGCGCTGCGCGCTGGCGCGCAGGCCCAGGCTGGCGAGGCGCTCGGCAAGCACGGGCGAAGCTTCCAGTTCCGGCTCGATTTTCAACAACGCAGCGTGATGGCGGCGACACGACTCCTGCACAGCATCGAGCAAGCGACGCGCCTCTTGTGGGTCCGCCCAGTTGACCAGAGGCCCTTTCGGCGCATAGGCCAGGGTTTGCCCCCAGGGCAGGCGGCGAAAGAGCAGGCTGGCCCCGGCCACAACCACGCCATCCGGCGCGGTCAGAACGACCCGATCAGCCGACCAACCGAACCCGGCCTTGAGTTGCGCCCAGCGGCTGGTTTGCAGCACGTGGCCGTGCGGATGGCCCGCGACAAAAACGTCCCAGGCCGAATCGGTGTTCGCAGGTGCCGGGTTACGCATGGCAAAGTGGTCGGATTATGGCGTGCATGATGGGGGATTATACCGCAAGATCGGCTGTTGCGACAGTTCGAACAAACCAGATCGTGATTTTCGGTTGACACTCACTCCCGCAGCGTGCTATTATGGCCTCCAATTCTTGAGATCAGGATACTCATGGGGTCAACGTCTTTTAGTGCAATTAGCGGCTGGCGCGAAGTTCTGGCACGCATCTTCGACGGTTTTGAAACGGAGTATGGTCTGTCGCCGGAATGGCTGATCAACCCGGACACCCATCGCCGGCTGAAGCTGGACTACTTCTTCCCGGAAATCTCGCTTGCCGTGCGTTTTGTCGGGCTGCAAGGTTCGGGGCAACGCCGGCGCAAGAGCGACGAGGAAATAGACGACGAGGCGCGGCGTGAAGAAGCCCGCGCGGCCGTCTGTCGCGAGCATGGAGTGATCCTCGTGAGCATCGAACTGAACGGCGAACCCCGCGTAGCAATCCGCGCGCTCGAAGCCGGACTTTCACGGGCCTCCTCGCAGTTGGCGCAGAGCAAACAGCCCCACAGCGTCAAACAAAAACTGATGCCCCGGATCAGCGAAGCGCGCCGTCGGGCCGGCGAGTTCACCACCCGGCTCACCGGCCCCGAAAGGCTCAACCTCTACGCAGAGATGTGGCGCGACCGCGAGGCGAGTCTGGCGGCCCAGGCGCCGAAACAGATCACGCCCGTCGCATATCGTCCATTCGAACCGGGGATGCACGTCCTGCACGAACGCTACGGGTATGGGCGCGTCAAATCGGTCGAGTCGGAAGGCGATGACGTGCAGGTGATCGTCCTGTTCGATGACCTGACGGAACGGGTTTTCTATGCCAGCCTGGTGGGCGGAACCAAGTTGCAGATCGTCAGTGACAACGAATGAGACCACGGGTTTGGATCGGATGAGCCATGCATGAACTCTCTGTGACCCAGGGTGTGCTGGATATCGCCCTGGAAGCGGCGCGCAATGCCGGCGCGGCGCGCATCACGGCAATTGACCTCGTGATCGGCGACCTGAGCAGCGTGGTTGACGATTCGGTGCAATTCTATTTCGACTTCCTGAGCCAGGGGACGCCGGCCGAAGGCGCGGTGCTACACTTCCAGCGCCGGCCCGCGCAGGCAACCTGTCGCGACTGCGGCCACGTTTTCACGGCCCAGATTCCCCTGACCCTCAATTGCCCGGCGTGCGGTGGGTCGCACCTATCGGTAAGCGGCGGCCGCGAGTTCCGCGTCGAAAGTATCGAGGTGGATGATGAAAGTAACGGTTAAGCAAAATATCCTGAGTGCGAACGATGCCATTGCCGCGGCCAACCGCGCACGATTCGACGAAGCCGGCCTGCTTGCGGTTAACCTGATGGCCTCGCCGGGCGCGGGCAAAACGAGCCTGATCCTCGCCACGGCGGCGCGGCTGCCGGAAGGCGTGCGCATGGGCGTCATCGAGGGCGACCTGGCCTCGCGCATTGACGCTGACACCGTGGCCGCCCAGGGGTTGCCCGTCACCCAGATCAACACCGGCGGCGGCTGTCACCTCGACGCGCCGATGATCCAGTCCGCCCTGACCGAGCTCCCCGTGCCCGACCTCGATCTGCTATTCATCGAAAACGTCGGCAACCTGGTTTGCCCTGCCGAGTTCGATCTCGGCGAGCATCTGGCGGTCGTCGTCGCCAGCGCCCCCGAAGGGCACGACAAACCGTTCAAGTATCCGGGCATGTTCGCGCGCGCCGATGTCGTGCTCGTGAATAAAGCCGACCTCCTGGCCGTCTTCGATTTCGACATGGAAGCCTTCCGACGCGGGGTCGCGATGGTGAACCCCGACGCCCCGGTCATCGCGCTATCCTGCCGTTCGGGGCTGGGCATGGATGCGTGGATGGCCTGGCTCCTGGCGCAAAAGGCAGCCCTCACCGCCTGATTCGCCCTGATCTCGCGCTTGATTTGTTCTCAAACTTGCGCGTATAATGTCGGCATGATCGAAAAATCGGTTGGCAGCGTCATCACGCCCGAAACCGCACCAAACCTCGCCGCCCAGACGGGCTGGCGCGCGTGCAGCATGTTGGCGCTCGAACGGCTGCCTGTGCCTTATCCGCTGCTGGTGCTCGGCATCGGGCTGTACGCGGCCGCAGAACAGGCTCTCGAACATGTGACGGCTCCTCCTGCTTACCGCTATCCCCCCAATGAAGTCCTGGGCCAGGGCGCGGTGGTTGTGATCCTGATGATGTATATCCTGATCTATCTTGCCATGCTAAAGCGCCGGGCCGTGATCGGCCTGACCCGGCTGAGACCCGCGGTGGAGATCGGTGACCAGGAATATATCGGGTATGCGCGCCGCATGTTGAACGCCAACCCGCGCTTCGAGGCCGGGCTATTTGCAGTGTCAGTGGTCGTCAACTATATCCTCTTCTTTGTCCTGCCCGTAGACCCTCAGATGCGCACCGATGGCGGCATGCCTGATTCTTTAGCCCTATCCCTCATCTTTTTATCCGTGTATGTGCTGCTTGGCTGGCTATTGCTGACGCTGGTGTACACCAGCGTCCGGTTTGCGCAGGGATTGAGCATACTGGCCCGCAAACCGCTCGAAGTTAACGTGTTCGATCCCGGCAACCTGGTGCCGTTCGGGGAGTTGAGCCTGCTGCATTCGTTAGCGGCAGTCGGGCTGCTCTTCATTCCACTGCTGTTGCTGGGTATGCCGCAACGTGCGGGGTTTATCTTGATCGGCCTGGCCGTCTTCAGCCTCGCGGCGCTCTTCATTCCGTTGTTGGGCGTCCATCGTCAAATGGACGCCGCCAAAGCACAGGCGCTGGATCAGATTTATGCGCAACTGATGGATGGACACCGCAAGCTGATGGAATGTGATACCTGCGTAGAGGGCAACGAGTTGGATGAGCTTGCCAGTCGCATGTCGTTGCTATCGAATCTGCGCGAGTTGGTGCTCAAGTCGCCGTCGTGGCCCTTCCGCGATATCGCAGCATTGCTGCGCGCGATCCTGGCCGTCGCCAGCCCCTTCATTATTTACTTCATCCAGAAGTTGATAGATGTGTTCGTGGTGCCAACTTTAACGCATTGAGGACGCCACAAAGCGTGAACCGTCAAAGGTTGGCAGTTTTGGCTTGCCAACTTCTGACGGTTCACGCTTTGTTGTGGCAATCGTTCTTTACCAGAGTCGGGATTGTTGCGTCATCAAATCAATTGAGGGCAACTTGGCCTGTGCATCGGCGTATGATGTGCTCTTGATCTTACTTACAGCGACATCATCGAACGTTACCGAGAAGCCCTGCTGCGTCGCGTAAGCATTGGGATCTGCCTGAAAGGCATCCCATGCCGCTTCACTCGCGATCACCTTTGCGGCCAGCGCCGCCATACCGGACTGGACTGACTTGCTGGAGTGGCTGGACCGATTCAACTCTACCATGTTTTGCTTCTCCTTCTTTCTTTCCGTCGTGAAACCAAACCGTTACTCGAGCGTGCGGCGCAAGTCAACGTGAGACCCTCGCCGCACGCGTTACACCCAGTCATCTACGGCCCGACCGGGCCGTTTACCACAGACGCATCGCCCCCGTCACATTGAGCCCGACGCCCTTTGCGAACGCGGCCGCAACCACCTCGATCGCGCCCGGATTGAGGCTCTTGAGGCGCGCCACCTGGTAGTCCGTCAGTTCGAGGCCGGCCTCGCCGGCCGCCGCCACCGGGTCGTCGAGCAGATAGGCGCGGAAGTCGTCGTCCAGCAGCGCCTTACCGATGAGGCGTTCAAGCCCCTCACGCGCATCCGGTGGTGGTGTTACCGTAGGTTTTTCCATCTTGTGACTCCTTCAATCCAAAGGTTCGATCTGCAGGAACCAGCGCATCTATTTCAACGCCGAAAAGCTCGCTCATTGCCGTGCTCAGGCGGCCCGCCACGTCCGCCGCCAGGCGTTCTGCGATCTCAAGGGTCTCGGCATCCAACCAGACCAGAAAATCGTGCAAACCCTCGCAGCCGATGGCCTGTGCAATGTCGTCAGCCGCATCAATCTCTTCTCGAATGGCGGCATAGTAAGGGCGCGCCGTCGCGCCCAGGTACAGTTCCTCATGCACGCGTTGGCGGTTCTGCTCCCGGTTCGCCACAATTTGCGGCAAGCCCGAGGCATAAGCGACGAACGCGTTGTAGCGTCCGGCGGCCAGGTCTTCCACCCAGTCGCCCGCGTGATCGAGCAACACGGCGGCAGCCAGCAGATGATCTATCGCTGTTTCCATGTCGGCAATCAACTTCGGTCTGTTCGTAAGGATTGCCACACCCGTGCAGCAGATTTTCAGGGGTGCGCCCCGATGCGCCAGTTGTAACCGGCCCTCAGACGAAAGCGGCGCGGGATGACCCGCGCCGTCGTGGTCGCCTTCCAGCGTCGCAGCAGACCATTGCGCCAGATAACGCTCATAATATTCCCAGAAGGCTGGATTGGCCCCGAACAGGGCACGGTATGCATCGTTCCACAGTGTGTAGAACGCCATGCACAACGCATGCGATGCCGCATCTGACAGGTCGCCCGTCTCGCCGTCGGCCAGGTCATCCCTTAGCTTTACATACGCGAGGCCATATAGATTCGAGAGCATCAGGCTTTGCCACGTCTGAGGCGGCGCGCCGAACGCCTCACCGATCCAGCGCGGCAGATACCATTCCATGCTCCAGTTCGGTCGCGCGAATTTCTCCAGCGCCAGCATCGCCGGCATAAGAAGTTGAGGCGCGAGGCGGGTCATCCCGGCGATGAACGCGGCGCTCACCGCGCGCACCGCCGGATCATCCGCCGTCCACAATACCTTTTCGAGACGTGCAATTTCGGTCACGGGAACCTGAATGATCTACCAGAGAGGTCTGCCGGCCGCATAACCCATGCCGACGCCTTCGTGAAAACCGGCCACAACTTGCCCTGCCATCCTGGATCATATCCTTTCCTGGAACATCACTCTGCAAAAACAAGTGTCGGTGTATAAGCCAGTGATTGATTACACGCGCGCAATATCATAGCACTCGTTGGTAGACTTGTCAACAAGTTGTTCTAAGCATGAAATCTCTTTGTGTGCATCATTGGCAAGATGAGCAAGATGAGAGGGAACCAGTCACAGATCGGGCCGTCCTGAATCTGCTGATTATGAGAAGGATGTGATATGATTCCGGCGCAAGATGATTGTAACCAAACACCTGCTGAAATCATCGAAATAATCAACGGTAAGCAAGCAAGAAGGAGGATATACCTTAGATGGCTTTACTGAACGAAGAAATTCGTAAAGATGTGGCAAGCATGCTGGCAGATATTAAGACCCCGGTGACCCTCAAGATGTTCACCCAAGAAGAGGACTGCCAATACTGCAAGGAAACACGGGAGTTGGTGGAAGAGGTCGCGGCCCTTTCCGACCATATCTCCGTCGAAGTCTATGATTTCGATGCCGATAAGCTGGCCGCAGCCGAATTGGGCATAGACAAGGTTCCTGCGGTGGCGGTGGTTGGCGCCAAGGACTACGGCGTCCGGCTATACGGGATTCCGTCCGGCTATGAGTTCGGCACACTGATCGAGGATATCAAGATGGTGTCCGCGGGCGAGTCCGGCCTATCGGAGGCCACCCGCGCGACGGTGGCCGGGTTGACCCAGCCGGTGCGCATCCAGGTGTTCACCACACCCACCTGACCGTACTGCCCGCGAGCCGTGTTGCTCGCGCACCAATTGGCCGTTGAGAGTGATTTCATCACTGGCGACATGGTCGAGGTCATGGAATTTCCCGACATGGCGACGAAGTATGAGGTGATGGGCGTGCCGCGCACGGTCATCAACGAAACGATTCAGATCGAGGGCGCCGTGCCCGAGAATATGCTGATGGAAGAATTCGCCGCGATCTTGAAATAAGCGGTTTTCCGACGTTGTCACGATGGGCGGCGCGCAGAAGGTGTGTCGCCCATTTCTTTTTGTGAAACCCAGGCTGCGTTTTTCCCCTCACTTGACGCTTCACAACATCTGCGTTATATTCTGAAGCCACGTGATTGCCCATTAACGCCTCGATCAGGGTTTGATCCGGTCGCAGGCTGACAGGACAGCTTCCACACGCAGGCCATTTTTAAAACTCGAACCGGAGGGACCCCGTGAGCAATGCAGAAGCGACCCCGACTGCGCCCGCAAAGGGCGGCGGCGGCCTTGCAGGTATGGTCGTAGCAGACAGCAGTATCAGCTTTGTAGACGGCGCAGAAGGCATTCTCGAATATCGAGGCTACGACATCCGTGTTTTGGCCGAGAATAGTAGCTTCGAAGAAGTCGCTTATCTGCTCTGGCAGAGCCATTTGCCCACCGCTTCCGAGCTTGAAGTGATGAAGATGAAGTCACGCCAGTGTCGCTATCTCCCGCCGGAGATCGTCGCCACATTGCGCGACCTGCCCAAGACGGCCGACCCTATGGCGGTGCTCCGCAGCGTGGTCTCCCTCCTCGCGCATTACGACCCCGAGTCGGAAGACATGACCGCCGAAGCGCACGCGAACAAGGCATGCCGGCTGGTTGGCCAAATGGCGAGCGCGCTGGCGGCTTACGAACGGCTGCGTCAGGGCGAAGAGCCGATCAAGCCGCGGATGGACCTCGATCATGCCGCCAATTTCCTCTGGATGCTCAAGGGTAAGGACCCCGATCCACTGGCCGCGAAGGCGTTGGATCAGTATTTACTCCTCCTGGCCGAGCATGAGCTTAACGCGTCCACCTTCACGGCGCGCGTGACGGCATCCACCGGTTCAGATTTACATTCTGCCATTGTGGCCGGCATGGCAGCGCTCAAGGGCCCGCTCCATGGCCGCGCCGTGCAGGAAGCAATGGTGCAGTTCCTGGAAATTGATTCCGTGGAAAACGTCGCGCCGTGGTTTGAGCAAGCACGCGCTCAGGGCCAACGCGTGATGGGCATGGGGCACCGCGTTTACAAGGTGCGCGACCCGCGCGCTGCGCCGTTGATGAAAAACCTCCAAAAGATGGTCGAGGCGAATAGCGAAGGCAAGTGGTTCGACATCGCTGCCAAACTTGAAAAGGTCGCCATGGCCGATTCCTATTTCCAGGATCGCAACCTCAGCGCCAACGTGGACTTTTACTCAGCCCCGTTGCTCTATTCGCTGGGGTTGCCGCCCGATACCTTCACCTCGATGTTCGCGATCAGCCGCGTCGTCGGCTGGACGTCGCACGTCTACGAGCAGCAATCCAACAACCGGTTGATTCGCCCGCTCTCGCACTACACGGGTGAGCATCAACTGCCCTACGTGCCGATCGAGGCGCGCGCCTGACGCTCAAAGCCAGCGCTGCTGTTTCGCGAAGTACGTCAACTCCTCGCGAAACTGCGGCGCGGCGATGCCGATGAGCGCCCGAACGCGCTCGCGAATCGTCCGGGCAAACAGATCGGCCACCCCATATTCCGTGACGACGTAATGCACGTGGTTGCGCGTGGTCACCACTCCTGCGCCGAGCTTCAAGGTCGGGACGATACGACTGATCGCGCCTTCCTTCGCGGTCGCCGGCAGCGCGATGATCGGGACGCCCCCCGGCGAACGCGACGCGCCGTAGATGAAGTCAAGCTGCCCGCCCACCCCGCTGTAGAAGATCGTCCCGATAGAATCCGCGCACACCTGCCCCGTGAGGTCTATTTCTAACGCCGAATTGAGCGCCACCTGCTTGCTGTTCTGCGCGATGACGAACGGGTCATTGATGTAGTCCTGCGGATGGAACTCGAACAGCGGGTTGTTGTCCATGTAGTCATACAGTCGCTGCGAACCGATGGCGAAGCCGGAGATGATCTTGCCGCGATGGATGGTCTTGGCGGCGTTGGTGAGCACCCCGGAATCAATCAGGTCTATCACGCCGTCCGAGAACAACTCGGTGTGGACGCCCAGGTCGCGCTTGTCTTGCAGGTAGAGCAGGACGGCATCCGGGATTTCCCCGATGCCCATCTGCATCGTTGCGCCGTCGGGGATCAACTCGACGATGTGCCCGGCGATCTGTTTCTGCAACTCGCCGGGCGCCCCCATCGGCACCTCCACAATCGGATAGCTCACCGGCACGATGTGCGTCAACCGGCTCACGTGGACGAAGCTGTCGCCCAGCGAGCGCGGCATCCGGTCGTTCACCTCCGCGATCACAATGGCCGCCGACTCCGCCGCCGGTTTGGTCAGCCCCACTTCCACCCCGTAGGTGCAGAATCCATGCTCATCGGGCGGCGAGCAGTGAATCATCGCCGCATCGGGGCGCAACAACCCCGGCTCGCGTAAGGCCTGTGGAATCTGGCTCAGCATGATCGGGGTAAAGTCCGCCCGCCCCTCATTGATCGCCTTACGCACATTGGCGCTGATGAAGAGCGAGTTCACCCGGATGTGGCCCGCCATCTGCGGTTCGACGTATTCCGCCGGGCCGATGGTCAACACCTGGACGATCTCAACATCCTCCAGCTCCGGCGCGCGCCGCACCAGCGCGCCCAGTAACTCCTTCGGCACGCTGCAATTGCCCGTCATGAACACCCGTTGATGTGACCGGATGGCCTGCACGGCTTCATCGGCGCTGCACAGCTTGTTCTGATAGATCTCTTGCCACTTCACGCCGCACCCCCCGTCTCACGCAGGGCCGGATGCACCAGTTCGCCGTCGTGCGTGTAAAGCCCGTGCCGTAACGCGGGGTTCTCAAGCAGGGCGCGCTCGATCCCCTTCTCGGTGATCTCGCGGATGAACGGCCAGGTGGCATTGTTGATCGCGTGCGTGGTGGTGCGCGCCAGCACCCCCGTCATGTTGGGGATGCCATAATGGATCACGCCTTCCTCGATGAAGGTCGGATTCTGATAGGTCGTCGGGCGGCTGGTCTCGATGCAGCCGCCCTGATCAATGGAAACATCCATGATGACCGACCGCGGCTTCATGGTGCGCACCATTTGGCGCGTCACCAGCACCGGTGTGCGCCGCCCCGGAATCAAGACTGCGCCGACCAGCACATCGGCGTGTTTGACCACGCGGGCGATGTTGAAGTCATACGCCACCATGGTGTGGATGTGACCATTGTGCTCTTCCAGCTCCTCCAACCGGTGCAATTCGGTGTCCAACACGGTCACGTGCGCGCCCATCGCCTGAAACGTGCGCGCGGCGTTCGCGCCCACCACGCCCGCGCCGATGATTACCACATTGGCGGGCGGCACGCCGGGCACGCCGCCGAGGAGGATGCCGTGACCGCCCGCGTCGTTCTGCAACAGGTGCGCGGCGACATGAGGAACCATCCGCCCGGCGATCTGGCTGGCAGGGTGCAACACCGGCAGCCGCCCATCCGCAAGCTGGATCGTCTCGTAGCCGATGGCCGTGATGTTGCGCTCCAGGAGGATGTCAAGTTTCCGGGGGTGCGCGACCGCGAGGTGCAGGAACCCGCAAAGGATTTGTCCTTCGGGCATTAGCTCAAACTCGGAGAGCACCGGGCGCGAGATGGTGAGGATCAACTCGCTGCGCCCGTATAGTTCATTGGTCGAGTAGACCACTTGCGCGCCGGCCTGGCGGTAACGCTCGTCGTCGAAGCCGCTGCCCTGCCCGGCGTCGTGTTCGACGTAACAGCGATGGCCGAGCTGCGCCAGCACCTCGACGCCCATCGGCGTCAAGCCAACGCGATAATCATAGGGCCGTTTCTGTTTGGGGATACCGATGTCCATACCACCTCCTCATTGAGGCCAGATTTTTTGCCACGAATTGCACGAATTTTTTTAAATTCTTTCTTCGTGCAATTCGTGTAATTCGTGGCTGTCTTCCTTACATCAACCAGGCATCCAACGCGCGGCGGACGGCGTTGGGGTCGGCGGGCAGTTCGATGGGCGGGTTGCGATGCCGCGCGCTGACTTCCGCCAGGGTGTCTTCGTGATAGCCCACTTTGAACTCGTTGAACTTCAGCCCGTGCGCCGTGGAGATCACCACCACGCGCTCGTCCTCGCGGATGACGCCCGCGCGCGCCAGCTTCGCCGCGGCCGCCAGCGCCACCCCGGTGTGCGGGCAGGCATATAGTCCCGCCCGGTCGGCCAGCGCCGCAGCGTCGGCCAACTCGTCCTCCGTGGCCTGCTCGACCACACCATCGAAATCACGCAGCGCGTGAACGGCCCGTTCGTAGCTCACCGGGTTGCCGATGCGAATCGCGGACGCCGCGGTTGCGCCCGCGGTCTGCGGTTCCAGCTCACGGAAGCCACCGCGGTAAGCCTGATACAACGGGTTGGCGCGTTCGGCCTGTGCAGCAGCCAGCCGGGGCAGCCGGTCAATCACGCCCAGACGGTGCGCCAGCGCCAACCCCCGCGCCAGCGCCGAGACGTTGCCCAGGTTCCCCGACGGCAGCACGATCCAATCGGGGACAGTCCAACCCAACTGCTGGGCGATCTCGATCCCCACGGTCTTCTGCCCCTCGATGCGTAACGAGTTCATCGAGTTGGCGAGATAGATGGTGTCGTCCTGGGTCACCTGCTGGACGATCCGCATACAGCCGTCGAAATCGGTGTCGAGCGCCAGCACCAGCGCGCCGTGGGCGATAGGCTGGATCAGTTGCGCGGTGCTGATCTTGCCGCGCGGCAGGAAGACGATGGCCGGGATACCCGCCGCCGCCGCATAGGCCGCCAGCGCCGCGGAGGTGTCTCCGGTCGAGGCGCAGGCCACGGCGCGCACGGGATTGAGCCGGTCGGCGATCATCTGCGCGACCGCGCTCACCAGCACCGTCATGCCCAGGTCTTTGAACGATCCGGTGTGACTCACGCCGCACTGTTTCACCCACAGATCGGGAATCCCTAAACTCTCACCTAGCCGCGGTGACGGCAACAGCGGCGTGAACCCTTCGCCCAGCGAGACGACGTTCGCTGGCCGCAACATCGGCAGCACCCACTCGGCCTTGTTCCACACGCCCGAGGGGGGATACGCGTTGGCTGCACCCGGCCGCGCCCGGTCATCGAACGCGGCGCGCCACGCCGCGCCGGAGCGCTCAGCGAGCGCCGTTTCGTCGTGCGCGACTTCCAACAGGCCGCCGCAAGTCGGACACCGATAGATAACGTCGAAAATATCGTGGCGCTGTGGGCAGCCGCGGATACATTGATACCAGGCGTTTAGGGGCATAATGGACGGACCAAACCTCTTAATCGTGATGTAATCGGCGCGGGTATTATATCTCACCGGGCGCGCAGGTTGAAACTCTCGCCCAGAAGCAATGAAATCGCCGTTGCGCGTCTTGCGACTTTTGACATGGTTATAGATGTATGCTAGACTCCCGGCTCGATAGATACGATCAGTAACGCTGCGTGGAGCGCATTTTGGCTTTCTCTCTACGATTCCCTCGTCGTCGTAACCGAACTGGAGCGGGTTGAACCCGGTCTAGGGTACGCGCACGCCGAGCATCTAAGGTAGATTCAGGCAACCAGCACCCGAAACCCGGGCGCTGGTTTTTATTTTTCCGGAGTGTGAGATGATCAAGGTTGGCATCATTGGCGCGACAGGCTATACCGGGCTGGAACTGCTGCGCTGGTTGCAGCGGCATCCCGCGGCCGAGGTGGTCTGGCTGACATCTGAAAATTCGGCGGGCCAGCCGTTGGGCGACGTGTTCGCCGCGCCGCCGGAGATCGCGCAGCGCCCGCTGATCCCGTGGGAGCAGGCCGACCTTACAGCGGTGGACTTGGCGTTCTGTTGCCTGCCTCACGTGGCCGCTCAGACCCCGGTCGCGGCCGCGCGCCAGGCGGGCGCGAAAGTCATTGACCTCAGCGCCGACTTCCGCCTGCATGACCCGGCAACCTACGAAGCCTGGTACGGCCACGCGCACCACCAGACCGACCTGCTCAAAGAGGCCGTGTATGGCTTGCCGGAACTCTATCGCGACCGGATCGCACAAACCGAACTGGTCGCCAACCCCGGCTGCTACCCCACCAGCGTGATCCTGGGGCTGGCCCCGCTGGCGCGGGCCGGTTGGCTGACCGGCCCGGTAATCGCCGACAGCAAGTCGGGCGTATCTGGGGCAGGTCGCAAGCCTTCCCTCAAGACCCACTTCGTCGAGGCTAACGAGAACTTCAGCCCCTACAGCATCGGGCGCACGCACCGCCACGTCGCCGAGATGGAACAGGAGTTGGAGCGGCTCGACGGCGGCGGCGGTGACTGGCAGCTCATCTTCTCGCCGCATCTATTGCCCGTCAACCGCGGCATCCTCTCCACCCTCTACGTCACCCTACCGCACCCCGTCACCGAAACAGACTTACGCGCCATGTACACCGAAGCCTATGCCGGAGAACCGTTCACCTTCCTGTTGCCTGCAGGGCAGGTCGCCACGCTGGCGCACACGGTGAACACCAACTATTGCGCCATCGGGCTGACGCCCGTCCCGGATAGCCACACCCTGATCGTAACGGTGAGCATTGACAATCTGGTGAAGGGCGCATCGGGTCAGGCGATCCAGAACATGAACATCATGTTCGGCCTGGATGAGCGGCTGGGCCTGATCTAGCGCCGCAGGATGGAGTTGACGACCATGAACGACACCACTCGCTCGCTGCTGGTCCTGAAAATCGGCGGCAACCAGGTAGAAGATGAACCTTTCCTCGCGGAGTTTGCCACAACAGTTAAAAAGCTATCCGAGGAGTACGTCATCATCATCGTGCATGGCGGCGGCAAGGAGATTGCCGACCTGCACGGCAAACTGGACGTGCCCTTCCAGACGGTAGATGGACTGCGCGTGACCAGCGAGGAGAGCCTGCGGCTGGTCGAAATGGTGCTCAATGGCGCGGTGAACACCCGCCTGGTGCGCTGGCTGGTCAACGCGGGCGTGGATGCGGTCGGCCTCAGCGGGGTGGATATGGGCCTTGTACGCGTGACGCCGATGGTCGTCAAAGAGCAGAGCCTGGGGCGCGTGGGCGCGATCCGCGACGTCAACGGCGAGGCGCTGCTACAACTGACCGATCTAGGGATTATCCCGGTCATCTCGCCGGTGTCGCTGGGCGAGGACGGGCTGGTCTATAACGTCAATGCCGACCACGTCGCCGCAGCCGTGGCGCGCGCCGTGGAGGCGAGCCGGCTCATCTTCGTGAGCAACGTCCCCGGCGTGCAGGTCACAGGGCGCACCATGCGCGCGCTCACCCTGCAACAGATCGAAGGGCTGATCGCCGACGGCCACATCACCGGCGGGATGATCCCCAAGGTGCGGTCGGCGATGGAGGCCGTGACCAGCGGCGTGCATCAAGCGGTCATCACCGATCTGCCGGGCTTGATGCGTGACAACGGCACCGCCGTGGTCAAGGGGTAGCCGCCATGCAAGTCGAACAGATTCTCGAAGTCCTGCCCAACCTGCCGCAAAGCAAGCGCTTGAGCGCGTTCGTCGCAGAACTCTCGAACGATCCGCAAGTCGTCGCCGTCTGGTTGGGCGGCAGCATGGCGCGCGGCACGGCGGACACCTACAGCGACGTAGACCTGCGCGTGGCGGTGCAGCCCGTAGCCTATGAAGCCGACCGCATCCCCGACGGCGCGGCGGGATTGGTCGCGGCCTCAGTCATCCGCTTTGAGTTCCATTTCAGCAAGCAGACGACGCTCTGGCACATGCTGCTGGATGACGGCGCGATCTACGACCTGCACGTCCAGCCCGCCGATGTGGATCCGCCCGTCGAGCCGCGCTTCGTGCTCTATAGCAAGGACGACGAACTCGCGAGCAAGCTGATTGATAAGGAAGACGTTCACCCGTTCGATCTGCCGCCTGCCAACCCCGACGACATCGAACGCGCCGTGCAATATTTCTGGATGAACCAGCAGAAGCATCTGAAGGTGCTCTATCGCGGGCTGCCGCTGCTGGCCCTGCAAGGCGAGTGGCAGATGCGCCAAGACCTCATCCGGTTTCATTACGTGCTGGCGACCGGGCTGGACTGCGGCCCGCTCAACCGCATGACCATTCATTCGTTGACCCCGGTCATCCAGGCCGCGCAGGAGCAGGCGGGCGAAGCGGTGCTGGCGCTGGTCGGCGGGCCGTCGCGCACCACGGCGGAACTGATCGAGACGATGGCGCGCCTGCGAGACGAGGTCGCCCGGGTGAGCTGCCTGCTGGCCGCACAGCTTGGCTTTGCGTATCCTGAAGCCGCCGAAGCAACGGTGCGCCGCAGTTGGGCCGCCTTCCTGGCGCAGTCCGCCGATTAAGTACTATCCGAAAACGGCACTTTGCGCGCCTTTGTTGTGACGGCTTCAGCGGTTGGGAGGCGATACAAGGGCTGAAGCCGTCACTACGAGACCGGTCAGGCTACAACACGAAAGGCCAAATCATGCCCATTGACGCCGAAGAAATCATCGGACTGGAACAGGATTACGTCCTGCAAACCTACGCACGGCCCAATTTCGTGCTGGAACGCGGCGAGGGCTGCTGGGTCTATGACACAGAGGGCCGCGCCTATCTGGATTGCGTCGCAGGGATCGCCGTCAACGCGCTGGGCCACGCTGATCCCGGATTGACCGCCGTGTTGACGCGGCAGGCGGCGACACTGTGGCACGTCTCCAACCTGTATCACACCGCGCCCCAGGCCCGCCTCGCGCAAAAGCTGTGCGAGAGCAGCTTCGCCGATCGGGTCTTCTTCTGCAATTCGGGCGCGGAGGCCAACGAAGGCGCGTTCAAGTTCGCGCGCAAGTGGGCGAGCGACCACTATGGCCCGGAGAAGCACGTCATCGTCGCGTTCACCGGCGCGTTCCACGGACGCACCATCGGCGCGCTGGCAGCCACGCCGCGCGAGAAGTATCAGGCGCCGTTCCGCCCGCTGATGCCCGGCGTGCGGATCGCCCCGTTCAACGACCTCGACGGTACGGCAGAAGTCATGGGCGACGACGTGTGCGCCGTGATCGTCGAGCCGGTGCAAGGCGAGGGCGGCATTCACCCCGCCGACCCGGAGTTCCTGGCGGGGCTGCGCGCCCTGTGCGATCATCACCATGCCCTCCTGATTTTCGATGAGGTGCAATGCGGGCTGGGGCGCACGGGTTCCCTGTGGGCGCACCAGGGCTACGGCGTCGAGCCGGACATCCTGACCGCGGCCAAACCACTCGCGGGCGGGCTGCCGATGGGCGCGGTGTTGATGAGGCAGGCCGTGGCCGATGTGATGCATCCGGGCGATCACGGCAGTACCTTTGCGGCATCCCCGTTGGTCGCCGCGGTCGCCGGGGCCGTGCTGGATCGCGTGGACGACCCGCAGTTCCTGGCCGATGTGACCGCGAAGGGCCAATACCTGCGCGAGCGGCTGGAAGAGCTCAACTCGCCGCACATCCTTGAGATCCGGGGCAGTGGGCTGCTCATCGGCATGGACCTGGATGTGCTCGCCGGTGACATCGTGACGGCAGGCTACGAGCGCGGCCTGCTCACCGTGAACGCCGGCCCGAACACCCTGCGCCTGGTCCCCCCGCTGATCATCTCACGCGACGAGATTGACCAACTCATCGCACGCCTTGAGGTTATCCTGAGAGAATTGTAGGAGGGCAGTCACAAGGCCATGTCAGAAACGCTGATCCGGCCGGCCACAGAGGCCGATGTCGCACCGATGTTGGAGATCATCAACAGTTATGCCCTGCAGAACCTGATGCTGCCGCGCACGCCCGACCAGATTCTCAAGGTGCTGCCCAGCTTCCTGGTGGCGCACGATGGTGGGCGCGTCGTGGGCTGCGGCTCGCTGGTCGAGCTGACGCCGCAACTGACCGAACTGCGCTCGCTGGCGGTCGCGTCCGACTATCGGAACACCGGGCTGGGCCGCCGGTTGGTCGAGGCGCTCGTGGTGATGGCGCGCGAATCCGGCTACGATCAGCTCTGCGCGCTCACGCTGACGGAGGGCTTCTTCAACCGCCTGGGCTTCCAGACGGTGGATCGGTGGGCCATCACGCCGAAGATCTGGCACGAGTGTATCTACTGCCCCAAGTTCGACGCCTGTGATGAGATCGCCGTCCTGATGAACCTCACCGAGAACGCGCCGGTCGGCCAGGTGGGTCACGTCATCATGTTGCAACCGGCTCTGAAGCTGGCGGGAGGATAAGGGTATGCAGCGCATTCGGGTCGCGATGGTGGGCGTGGGTTTCGTGGGCCGCGCGTTTCTGGAATTGATGGAGACGAAAGCCGATCTGTTACGTGAGCGCCACGGCCTCGAACTGGTCCTCACCGGCGCGTCCGACTCTTCCGGCGCGGTGTTGAATCCTGACGGAATTGACCCGCGCGCGCTCCACGCGCACAAGGCGTCCGGCCTCGGCGTAGCCGCCTATCCCGGCGGCGCAAGCGGCATTACCGCGCTCGATATGACGGCGATTGTCGAGGCGGACGTATTACTGGAAATGTCGCCGGTGAACCTGACCACGGGCCAACCGGGGCTGGACTGCGTTCGCCTGGCGCTGAGCCGGGGCATGTCCGCGGTGCTCGCCAACAAGGGGCCGCTGGTACACGCCTTCTCCGAACTGACGAACGCCGCCGAAGTTACCGGGGCAGGGTTGGCCTACAGCGCGACCGTATGCGGCGCGTTGCCGGTCATCAACATCGGGCAACGCGATCTGGTTGCGTGCGAGATTCGCAGCGTGCGCGGCATCTTCAACTCGACCAGCAACTCCATCCTGGCGGCCATGAGCGCGGGCGGTTCATATGAACAGGCGTTACGTCAAGCGCAACGCGACGGCATCGCCGAAGCTGACCCATCGCTCGACGTGGGCGGCTGGGACACGGCCAACAAGCTGGTCATCATCACGAACAGCATCCTGCGCCAGACCGCGACGCTGGCCAATGTGGTGAACGTCATCGGGATCACCGATATCACGCCAGAGCAAATCGCTGAAGGCGCGGGCCGCGGCGAGGTCGTCAAACTGATCGCGCAGGCGCGATGGGACGGCGCGCGCTACCGGCTCTCGGTGGGGCCAGAGTGGCTGCCGCGTGACGATTTCCTGGCGCAAGTCAGCGGCTGGGAGATGGGCATCGTCTTCGACACCGACATCATGGGGTTGCAACAATTCAAGGTGGACGAGCGCGGCCCGATCCCGACGGCTGCCGCAATGTTACGCGATGTGATTACTCTAACGTCCGAGCGAACCCGGTTCAATGATTGACATAATATAAAGAGAGGGAATCATGGCATCTGCAAAGAAGTCCGTCAATAAAGTGGTGCTGGCCTATTCGGGAGGGCTGGATACCTCGGTGATCGTCCCGTGGCTGGTGGAGAACTACGCCTGTGAGGTCGTCTGTTTCTGTGCCAACCTGGGGCAGGAAGAGGAGCTTTCGGGTCTGGAGGCCAAGGCGCTGGCGTCGGGCGCAAGTAAGCTCTACGTGGAAGATCTCCGCGAAGAGTTCGTGACCGAGTACATCTACCCGACCCTGATGGCCGGCGCGATCTACGAGCGCGATTATCTGCTGGGCACCAGCTTCGCGCGCCCGCTGATCGCCAAGCGCATGGTGGAAATTGCCGAGTTGGAAGGCGCAGACGCGATCGCGCACGGCGCGACCGGCAAGGGCAACGATCAGGTGCGCTTCGAGCTGACCGTGATGGCGCTGAACCCCAAGCTCAAGATCATCGCGCCGTGGCGCGAGTGGCACATCCGCAGCCGCGAGGACGCGCTTCAGTACGCCGCGGAACACGGCGTGCCCGTCTCCGCGACCCTGAAGTCCATCTACAGCCGCGATCGCAACCTCTGGCACCTGAGCCACGAGGGCGGCATGCTCGAAGACCCGTGGGAAGAACCCGAGGAGGAGATGTATCAGCTCTCGGTAAGCCCCGAAGAAGCGCCCGACGAACCGGAATACGTGGAGATCCACTACGAGCAGGGCATCCCGAAGCGCGTGAACGGCGTTGCGATGGGGCCGATTGCGATATTGGAGACGCTCAATGAGATCGGCGGCAAGCACGGCGTCGGGCGCGTGGACCTGGTGGAGAACCGCCTCGTCGGCATGAAGTCGCACGGGGTCTACGAGACGCCCGGCGGCACGATCCTCTATCGCGGGCATGACGCGCTCGAACAACTCTGCCTCGATAAGCAGACCATGCAATACAAGCAGACTCTGGCGCTCAAATACGCGGAACTGGTCTACAACGGCCAGTGGTTCGCCCCGCTGCGCGAGGCCCTCGATGCTTTCGTCGGCGTGACGCAGCAGCGCGTGACCGGCGTCGCCCGGCTCAAGCTCTACAAGGGCAGCGTCACCATCGTCGGACGCAAGTCACCCTACAGCCTCTACCGCGAGGACTACGCGACCTTCGGGGAAGAGGACGTCTATAACCAGAAGGACGCCGAGGGCTTCATCAAACTGTTCGGCCTCCCGATGAAGGTCGGCGCGATGCTGGACATCGAAGGCACCGGCGTCAGCAAATACCGTCAGCCCGACTACACCGAGTTCAAGCGCGACTGACGCCACCTATCGCGAAGAAACGCCCCGCGGAGTGAGCATCCTCAGATGCGGCGTCCCGCGGTATGATATTCATTCAAAAATCACCGAGGAAGGGCCTGATACAGTGGACGCAGATACCCCCCTAGGATTCACTTTTGCCGGTGTCACCTGTGGCCTGAAGAAGACCGGCGCGCGCGATGTCGCACTGATCGTCAGCGACCGGCCCTGCTCCGCCGCGGCGGTCTTCACGACCAATAAGTTCCCCGCCGCGCCGGTGCTCTATGACCGCGCGCTGATCGCCGAAAACCCGGAAGGGCTGCGCGCGGTCGCCATCAACGCGGGCATCGCCAACGCGTGTACGGGGCAGGCCGGTCTGGTAGATGCAACGCTCATGGCGCAAACGGTGGAGGGAGCGCTGGACGCGCCGGCCCGTTCGGCCTGCGTCATGTCCACCGGCGTGATCGGGCCACGGTTGCCCATGGATCGCCTGCAAGACGGTATCCGGCAGGCCGCCGCCGCGCTAACCCCCGATGGTTGGCGCGACGCCGCAGCCGCGATCATGACCACCGACACGCGCCCCAAGACAGCGTCGCGACGCGTGGACGGCTGCACCCTCTTCGGGATGGCCAAAGGCTCCGGGATGATCCACCCCAACATGGCGACCATGCTCTCCACCATCGTCACGGATGCCGCCGTGCCTCCTGCTGATCTGGCACGCGCCCTGAAACACGCGGTAGACAGCAGCTTCAACAGCATCAGCGTGGACGGCGACACCAGCACCAACGACACCGTGCTGGTACTGGCGAACGGCGCAGCCGGGCCAATCGCCTTCGCGCGCTTCGCCGACGCGCTGACCGAACTATGCGCCGACCTCGCGCAGCAAATCGTTCGCGACGGTGAGGGCGCGACGAAGTTCATCACGGTGCGCATCACCGGCGCGGGGTCGGATGACGACGCGCGGCGCGCGGCGAAAGCGGTCGCCAACTCGCCGCTGGTGAAAACGGCGTTTTATGGCGGCGACGCCAACTGGGGTCGCATCCTCTGCGCCATCGGCTACTCCGGCGCAGAGGTGGAACCGGACAAAGCGTCACTGTGGATTGAGGCAGGTCTCGGCAATCGGGACGGCTCGCCGCTCCAGTTGGTTGCAGGAGGCCGCCCGTTGGTGTATTCTGAAGAGGCTGCCGGCTCGGTGTTCGCCGGTAAGGAAATCACGGTGACCGCGGACCTCGGCCTGGGAACCGGTCAGGCCGTCGTGTGGACGTGTGACTTGAGCCATGACTACGTGAGCATCAACGGACATTACCGGACATAACTGGAGGGACATAATGGACTATCGCAGACTGGGCCGCACCGGCCTCAAGGTTTCGGAATTCTGCCTCGGCACCATGCAATGGGGCTGGACGGCGACGGAAGCGCAAGGCTTCGAGGTGATGGACGCCTTCGTCGAGGCGGGCGGCAACTTCCTGGACACCGCGGACGTTTACTCGCGCTGGGTCGAGGGCAACCCCGGCGGCGTATCCGAAATGATTATCGGGCGTTGGGTCAAGGATCGCCGCAACCGTAACCAGGTGATCATCGCCACCAAGGCGCGCGGCCGCATGTGGGACGGCCCCAACGGCGAAGGGCTCAGCCGGGCGCATCTGGTCAAGGCGTGTGAAGATTCGCTGCGCCGGTTGGGCACCGACTACATTGACCTCTATCAAACCCACTGGGCCGACGACGAAACGCCGATTGACGAGACGCTGCGCGCGCTCGATGACCTGGTGCGCGCCGGCAAGGTGCGTTACGTCGGCTGCTCCAATTACAAGGCATGGCAGTTGATGGAAGCGCTGTGGACCAGCGACACGCTGAACCTCGTCCGCTACGACTCGCTCCAACCGCACTACAACCTGGCGAACCGCGCCGAGTTCGAACGTGAGCTCAAGCCGATCTGCGAAAAGTACGGCATCGGCGTGATCCCTTACAGCCCGCTGGCCGGCGGATTCCTCACCGGCAAGTATCGGCGCAATGCCACCCCCGATAGCGAGCGCGCCGACGGCATCAAAGAACGCTACATGAACGAGCGCGGCTTCGGCATCCTCGATCAGATTGACGTGGTCGGCAAGGCGCACGGTCTGACCCCCGCCCAGGTCTCGTTGGCCTGGCTGCTGAACCAACCGGTCATCACCGCGCCGATCATCGGCGCAAACAGCGTCGCGCAGCTCAATGATTCCCTGAAAGCGGCTTCCGTCACGCTGACGGCGGATGATGTGGAAGGGCTCAACAAAGCCAGCGCGTGGCAAGATTAAGGAACTGACCTATGTCGCCATTGTGGGGAGGGCGCTTCCAGGGAGATACCGACGCGCTGATGGCGCGCTTCAACGCGTCCCTGCCGTTCGATTGGCGACTGTGGGATAGCGACATCACCGGGTCGGTGGCCTGGGCGCGGGCGATCTGCCGCGCCGGGCTACTGGCCCCGAGTGAACGCGATATGATCGTGGTGGGGCTGGAAGCGTTGCGCGCCGAGATCGCCGCCGATCCCCCCGCCGCGTTCGCCGGCGCCTCCGACGAAGACATCCACAGCTACGTGGAGCGCCGCTTGACGGAGGCCATCGGCCCGCTCGCCGGGAAGTTGCACACGGGGCGCAGCCGCAACGATCAGGTGGCGACCGATGTGCGGTTGTGGCTGCGTGAGCAGGTGCGCGCCCTCGATGGCGAGTTAGTCGCCCTGCTGCGCGCCGCCGCCGACCGCGCCGAAACCGACCTCGATCTTCTCATGCCGGGTTATACCCACGTCCAGCCCGCGCAACCCGTGCGCTGGAGCCACTGGCTGCTGAGTCACGCGTGGGCGTGGGAGCGCGACCGGCAGCGCCTTGCTGACCTGGCGCGCCGCATCGAGGTGATGCCGCTGGGATCGGGCGCGCTGGCGGGCTGCCCGTTTCCGATTGACCGCGGCGCGCTGGCCGCCGATCTCGATTTCGCCGAAATCAGCCCCAACAGCATGGACGCCGTGAGCGACCGCGATTTCATCGTGGAATACCTGTTCTGGGCCGCGCTGCTCGGCGTGCATCTGAGCCGGTGGGCCGAAGACCTGATCTTGTGGAGCAGCCGCGAGTATGGCTTCGTGACCCTGGCCGACGCCTACAGCACCGGCTCCAGCCTGATGCCGCAGAAGAAGAACCCCGACTCGCTGGAGTTGTTGCGCGGCAAATCGGGCCGGCTGGTGGGGTCGCTGACACAAGTCATGGTGATGCTCAAGGGGTTGCCGAGCGCCTACGACAAGGACCTGCAAGAGGACAAGGAATCGCTGTTCGATGCGTCTGACACGCTGGATCTGGCGCTGCCCGTCGCGCGCGGCGTGTTGAGCACCCTCACGTTGCACCCGGAGCGGATGCACGCGGCCCTGGATGACGGGCTGCTGGCGACCGACCTGGCCGACGTGCTCGTCAGGCAGGGCGTCCCCTTCCGCGAGAGTCATCACCTGGTGGGGCAGGTCGTCCGGCGCGCCGAGGAACTGGACTGCCGCCTGCGCGACGTGCCACCTACCGATCTACGCGCGATTCATCCGCTTTTCGATGGGCACGCAGCCAGTGTGTGGGACTTCGAACGCTCCGTCGAGCAGCGCGCGGCCCCCGGCGGCACGGCGCGTGCCGCGGTCGAAGCGCAAATCCGCACCCTGCGCGATCGGCTCAAAGCTTAGGATCGGTTTACCTCCCCTTTGTAGTGACGGCCGTTGAGTTCTACCCCAACGGCTGAAGCCGTCACTACAAAGGGCGCTAACTCACTGCCCCTTCCAGCGCCGGTTGATCCCACAGATCCTCGAACGATGACCACTGTTCGGGCCGGGCGCGGATGAACTCTTCCAGCACCGTCATACAGCGCAGCGTGAGACTCTCTTCCGTGTCGTTTTCCGGGTCAGGTCGAATCGGGGGGCGCACTTCCATCGCCGTCCTGCCGTCGGGCAGGCGATAAACCGAAGTTGGGAGGATCCACGCGCCGGTCTTCAACGCCAGCCGGGCGTGACCGGTGGGCATCCGGGTGACCTCACCGAAAAACGGCAAAAGCTCACCCTGTCCGGACGTATCACGATCGGAAGCAACAGCCACGAAGCGCCCTTGCTTGAGCGCCTGATACAGCCTACGCACCGCGCCGCCCACCGTCACGACCTCGATGCCCATATTCTCGCGAACCTCCTGATACATCTCGTCAATCCGCGGGTCCCTGTGCGGCAGGGCGACGCCGGTGAGCGGAACGCCGTTAAAAGCAATGTAAGCCCCGGCCAACTCCCAACTTCCCATATGCGCGCTCATGAAGATGCCCCCCACGCGCGCCGCCATGACCTCCTGAATATGCTCCCAACCGCGCACCTCCGTCACAAACTGATGGGTGTTCTCGCGCGTCATCTGTGGAATTCGGAAAAAATCCACGATGGAAAGCCCGAAGTTGCGGAACGTGCTTTGCGCGATGCGACGGCGCTCATTTTTCGGGGTTTCGGGCGGCAACACACGTCGCAGATTGGCCCAGATCGCGTTACGCCCGCGCCGATTCAGCGGATAGTTGAGATCCACCAAGAACACCGCCACGCCATCCACAAACCAGCGCGGCAGCCGCGCAACCAACCACATGCCCAACTGATAGAGGTAGTAGTTCTCGAAGATCATTCGTTATAATCGCGCCGACCAGCCGTGCGGCGCAGGCTTACGCCATCAGGAAGATGGCTGCAAGGAAGACCAGGCTCAGGGTATAGAAGATGAACGCCGTACGATGCTTGTCCACGGGATCAATCATGCGCTTGCTCCGGCTGCGCCCGACGTGCGCGAGCGCCATACTGATGAGCATCAAGATAGGGTGCTCCAACGCCAGAAACCGCAGTTCCGGATTGCCCATCGCCTGCGTCAGGGTTCGCAACCCGATCGGCCCAAACAGCCAGATAATCAGGCCGAGCAACACCTGGACATCCACGGTAATGACGTAAGCCAGCCCCAGCCGATCATCGAGCTGCGTCCACGGTTGCTTGCCCAGCCAACCAATCAATGCCTTGGCAACGACGAGGATCGCCGCCGCCAACAACACCCACCGCCAAATCGCGTGAAGAGAGAAGAAGAAACCCACAAAGCCTCCCTGGCTTGAATCAGCCGCTTGATAAATCAGTCGCCGGATTCTTCATAGCATATTCACTGTAGGCTGTCAAAGTGTTGCGGGCAGTTGAGGTTTCGCAGATGCCGTGTGATTTGACAGAGCGCACCCTCATGGCTATACTAGGGTTCGCATTCTGTTCTGCGGAAGATCCCGTGGGGCTGTAGCTCATCTGGGAGAGCGCTACAATCGCACTGTAGAGGTAAGGGGTTCGAGTCCCCTCAGCTCCACCTGTGCCCCTGAAGCTGGGGCGTATAGGTTACCAACTGGATAAGCCGGCGTCGAGCGGAAGCAGTAGGCCAGTTCCACAGAGAGCGGAGGATAGTGCAAACTTCGCAGGCGGTCATGGAACCCGCGTCAGACCGAACTCGTCCGTGAGCCGCTCGGGTGAACTTGCGACATGTCGCATCATTAGCCTGAGCCGGGTTTGCCCGTTAACGCTATTGCTGAGTGGTCGGTATGTAAGGGCCTGTAGCTCAATTGGGAGAGCGCTTGAATGGCATTCAAGAGGTAAGGGGTTCGAATCCCCTCAGGTCCACCTGTCCCCGATTAGGGGACGACCGGCAACCAGGGTGGTACCGCGGAGTCCCCTTCGTCCCTGTGACGATCGGGGCTCTTTTGTTATCCGAAATCCGTTATCTCTTTTTATCCCTTACGGTTGGGAGTCATCATGGCAGACCGATATAATCCACAAGTCATCGAACCAAAGTGGCATCAGGCCTGGGACGCGAGCGGCCTCTATGCAACGCGCCGCGACCGGCCCGGTGAGAAGTTCTACCTGCTCACCATGCTGCCCTATCCGTCGGGCGACCTGCACATCGGGCACTGGTATCCCATGTCGCCATCGGACGCGGTGGCGCGCTACAAACGTATGCGCGGGTACAACGTCTTCTACCCCATCGGTTTTGACGCTTTTGGGCTGCCTGCCGAGAATGCGGCCATCAAACGCGGGATCCATCCCTACCAGTGGACGATGGCAAACATCGAGCGGATGCGCGGACAACTGCGCAGGATGGGCGCGATGTGGGCCTGGGATCGCGAGGCGGTCTCCTGTGATCCGCGCTACTATGTGTGGACACAATGGTTCTTCCGCAAGCTGTACGATGCGGGTTTGGCCTATCGCAAATACTCGCCGGTGGACTTCTGCCCGAAGTGCAACACCACCCTGGCGCGCGAACAGGTGCAGGGCGACGACCGACATTGCGAACGCTGCGGCACAACGGTGGTCAAGAAAGAACTGGAACAATGGTACTTCCGCATCACCAATTATGCCGACGAGCTGTTGGACTTTTCGACGATTGATTGGCCGGAACGCATCCGCACCGCGCAAACCAACTGGATCGGCCGCAGCGAAGGCGCGGAAGTGACCTTCACATCGGAGGCCGGCGATGAAATCCTCATTTTCACCACGCGGCCCGATACCCTGTGGGGCGCAACCTTCATGGTGCTCGCGCCCGAACATCCGCTGGTCGAGAAGCTGACCACGCCGGAACAACGCGCCGCGGTCACGGAGTATCAACTCCAGGCGAGCCGGCAGACAGAGATCGAGCGGTCATCCACGGAAAAGGAGAAGACCGGCGTCTTCATCGGCGCGTACGCCGTGAATCCCGTCAACGACGAGCGCATCCCCATCTGGATCGCCGACTACGTAATGATGACCTACGGCACGGGCGCGATCATGGCCGTGCCCGCCCACGACGACCGCGATTTCGCCTTCGCCCTGAAGTTCGGCCTGCCCATCATCCCGGTGATCGAGCGCACCGACGAGATCGCCAAGAGCGCCGTGTGGGATGGCTCGGTGGGCGAGGAGTTCGCGGCCGCGCTGGATGCCGCCGGCATGGCCTGGGAATGGCTGGATATACCGGAGCGCGGCAAATTCTACGCCGTCACGCTGGACGGCGCGGAACAAACCCGAAGCTATGCCGCCCTTCTGCAAGCGCATCTGAGACCGGGACACTGGGGCGACATCGTCGGCCACGCCTGGCAAATCGTGTTCGCAGATGGGCCGATGACGCTGACCTCGGCAGATGCTGACCGCGCGATCATGGCGCGCTGTCACGCAGGCTATGAGTACACGCAACAATTCCGCACGACCATGGAAATGTGGTACGCGACGGAGTGGTATCGCGACGTGCTCTACCACAGCGACTATGGCACGATGATCAACTCGGGCCAGTTCACGGGGACGCCCGGCGACACGGCCAAAGCCGACGTGACGCAGTGGTTGGAAGCCGAAGGCATCGGTAAGTTCGCCATCAACTACAAGCTGCGCGACTGGCTCATCAGCCGCCAACGTTACTGGGGCACGCCCATCCCGATGATCTATTGCCCCGATTGCGGCGTCGTGCCGGTGCCTTATGAGGATCTGCCCGTGTTGCTGCCACCGGATGCGGAAATCCCGCCCACCGGCGAGAACGCCCTGAAGTTCGACGAAGCCTTTCTGCACGTGAAGTGCCCGCAGTGCGGTAACGAAGACGCACAACGTGAGACCGACACGATGGACACCTTCATGTGTTCGTCGTGGTACCACTACGCATATATCTCACCCTACTGGCGGGCCGGTGAGACGCTGGGGCCGGACGATATGCCCTGGGATGTCGAAGCGGGCGACTACTGGCTGCCCGTAGACCTGTACACCGGTGGGCCGGAACACGCCACTATGCACCTGCTCTACACGCGGTTCTTCACCAAGGCGCTGCGCGACATGGGCATCGTATCATTCGATGAGCCGATGCTGCGGCAATTCAACCAGGGCATCATCCTGGGGCCTGACGGCAACCGCATGAGCAAGAGTAAGGGCAATGTGGTCGCGCCTGATGAGTGGGTTGAACGCTACGGCGCGGACACCGTGCGCTCTTACCTGATGTTCATCGGCCCGTGGGATATGGGCGGGCCGTGGAACCCGCAAGGCATCGAAGGCTCGCGGCGCTTCCTCGAACGCGTGTGGGCGGTCGTTCTCGATCCGCCGCAGAACCCGGAAGAGGGCGGCGACGTGGCTGAGGCCGAACGCGAGCTGCGCCACGTGACCCACCGCACGATCCACAAAGTCACCGAGGATATCGAGGCGTTCAAGTTCAACACCCTGCTGTCGGCGCTGATGGAGCTCAACAACTACTTGATGAAGGCCCGCGAGACGGTCGTCTACGGCACGCCCGCCTGGGATGAGGCGCTAGACGCCCTGATCCTGATGCTGGCCCCCGAGACGCCGCACATCGCGGAGGAACTCTGGCAACAGAGACATGGGCAGGGCGATTTTACGCCGGAGCAGAGCGTCCATGTCCAGCCCTGGCCGGAATACGACCCGGAACTGGCGAAGGCCGACACAATCACGCTGGTGGTGCAGGTGAACGGCAAGTTGCGCGACAAGATCGAGGCCTCCGCGGACATCACCGAGGAAGAGGCGCGGGCGTTGGCCCTGGCAAGCCCGTTGGTTCAAAAATGGCTGGAAGACAAGACCATCCGGAAGATCATCTTCGCGGGCGGTAAACTGATCAATATCGTTGTAGGGTAGTTGTAGTCCAGCCCCTTGTGGGCGTCCGCGCGTACGCCCACAAGGGGCTGGACTACCGGTTTTTCAGTGGATTCCACATAACACCCCAAGGAGACATCATGCGCGAAGTGATCGTTACGAACACAGCCCCGGCCGCCATCGGCCCCTACAGCCAGGCGATGCGCGCCGGCGATTTCATCTACACCTCCGGCCAACTGGGGATGACCCCCGCCGACGGCGTGTTACGTGAGGGCGTGACGGCCCAGGCCGAGCAGGTTATGGACAACCTGACGGCCTTGCTCGAGGCTGCCGGCGCGGGCCTCGATGATGTGGTGAAGACCACGATCTTCCTGGCCGACATGGCCGATTTTCAGGCGGTGAACGCCGTTTATGGCGCGCGCTTCACCGGCGCCGCGCCAGCGCGTTCCACCGTGCAGGTCGCTGGGCTTCCCAGGGGGGGTCTGGTCGAGATCGAGATGATCGCCTACAAGCCGATTCGTTCCTGAACACTCTATCAAACTAACCCCTGTCATGCTGAACGGAGTGAAGCATCTCCGGTTACGTTATCGAGATGCTTCACTCCGTTCAGCATGACAGAAAAATCCCCCATTGCTGGCGATTATGAAATCCACGCGTTTGTCGGCCAACACGTTTGCGTTTTGCGTAGATACTTGTTATGATTTGAGCAATATCTTCGGAGGGGAGCCATCATTCTCATGAAAGGCCAAGAGGTGCTTCAGACGGAACTGGACTGGGATCAGCCCAATCCCATGGAGGCATTGGCCGGCGACGCGTTCGAGTTCCCGCAAGTGCGCGCCGGTGATGTCGTGGACGGTACCATTGTCAGCGTGAGTCCCGCAGAAATTCTCGTGGACATTGGATGCAAATCGGATGCAGTCGTAGACGGACGAGAGTTAGAGCGACTCGAGAAGGATTTCCTTGCGACCCTGATCGTAGGAAACCCGGTGGTCGCCTACGTTGTCCACCCAGAAGACCGGGATGGCAACGTGGTCATCTCGCTGACCAGGGCGCAGCAGGAACAGGATTGGCGTCAGGCCGACGAGTTGCTGCAAAGCCAGGATGTCTTTGAAGGCGTCGTCACCGGATATAACCGGGGCGGCGTCATTGTGCGTGTGGGGCGGGTGCGCGGCTTTGTCCCGGCGTCGCAACTCTCCGCACGCTGGCAGGCCATGCAGTCCGGCGAACCCGATGCCGAGGATCGCTGGGCCGGCCTGGTGGGCCAGGAGATGCAACTCAAGGTAGTTGAGTTAGACCGCCGCCGCAACCGGCTGATCCTGTCCGAGCGCGCGGCGATGCGCGACTGGCGCAAGGGTCAGAAAGACCGCCTGATGGCGGAACTCACGAAGGGCGACACCGTCAAGGGCATCGTGACCAGCCTCGCGCCGTTCGGCGCGTTCGTAGACCTGGGCGGGGCCGATGGCCTGATCCACCTTTCCGAGTTGGCCTGGCATCGCGTCGAGCATCCCAGCGAAGTCGTGCGCATGGGCCAGGAAGTCGAAGTCTACGTGATGAACGTGGACGAAGAACGCAAGCGCATCGGTCTGAGCCTGCGCCGCTTGAGTCCTGAACCCTGGACGCAGGTGGATCAGCAGTATACGACGGGCCAGGTCGTGCCCGCCACCATCACCAAGCTGGCGACTTTCGGCGCATTTGCGAAGATAGACGACGCCATCGAGGGCCTTATCCACATCTCCGAGCTGGCCGACTATCGCATCGGCCACCCCAAAGAGATCGTGCAGGAAGGCGACGAAGTGCAGGTGCGCATCATCCGCATTGACCCGCAACGCCGTCGCGTCGGTTTGAGCCTGCGGCAGGCCAGCGAAGAGTCCTACGTACAGGTGGACTGGCAGGAAGAAGCGGATAACGCCTTCGCAAACGAAGATGACGAAGAGCAGGCCGACACGTTGGGCGCCTTCAGCGCCGAGCAACTCCAGGAAGCGCTGGAGCCGGTGCGCCAGGAAGAAGCGGAGTAAGTATCTATCCGCAAACTCGTAGTCTAGCCCCTTGTGGGCGCCTGCGACGGGCACAAGGCCCTATACTACATTTCGTAGCGGTATCATCGGATCTATCGAGGTTGCAAAGAGGCGGAAGCGCACGGGCGCGCCGCCTCTTTTTGTATTTTCGCCATAAGCCCCTGGCCCCAAGGGGATGCTCGGTTACGACACCATCGGCCTGATATGGTATAATCAAGGTTATTATCGGCAACGTGGAAGTGACGCTCACTGGTTGCGGCATCTTTTAAGGAACAGACAAAATGACGGATAAATTAGATCGCTTTACCAAGCACGCACGCCAGGTATTGCAGATCGCCCAGGAAGAAGCGGTTCGCCTCAATCATAATTACGTAGGCACCGAACATCTGCTTCTGGGCCTTGCAAAAGAAGATAACGGTCTCGCCTCGCGCGTGCTGCGCGAAGCGGGCGCACCCACTGCGGAGATCATCCGCGCGGTCGAGCGCATGGCTCCGCGCAACCCGCGCCCCCCCTTCGGGAAGCCCACGTTGACCCCGCGCACCAAGAAGGTCATCGAGCTTGCCGTGGACGAGGCCCGCGAGATGGGACACCCGTACATCGGCACCGAGCATTTGCTGCTGGGACTGATGCGCGAAGATGAAGGGATCGCTGCGGAGGTCCTGCGTAGTCTGGGGTTGGATTTCGAAAAAGTCCGCACTCAGACGAACAAAGCCATGTTGGAGAGTCAGGTGCAGGAAAAGGCCAATCGGAAACGCGAAAGCAAGACACCGTTGACCGATCAACTGGGGTTTGACCTGACGGCGCGCGCGGAAGAAGGCAAGCTGGATCCGGTTATCGGTCGCGAAAAAGAGATCGAGCGGGTCATCCAGATCCTCAGCCGCCGTACCAAGAACAACCCCGCGCTGATCGGCGAGCCCGGCGTCGGCAAGACCGCGATCGTGGAAGGGCTGGCGCAACGCATCATTGACGGGGATGTCCCCGAGGCACTGATTGATAAGCGCGTCCTGATGCTGGATGTCGGCTCGCTGGTCGCCGGCACCATGTATCGGGGGCAATTCGAGGAGCGGCTGAAGAAGGTCATCGAAGAGATCACCCAATCCGACGCCATCCTGTTCATTGACGAAGTGCATATGCTGGTGGGCGCAGGCGCGGCCGGCAGCAGCGTGGACGCGGCGAACATTCTCAAGCCCGCCCTGGCGCGCGGCGAGATGCAGTGCATCGGCGCGACCACCTCCGATGAGTATCGCAAGTACATCGAGGGCGACGCCGCGCTGGAGCGCCGGTTCCAGCCCGTGCTGGTCGAAGAGCCGACCATCGAGGAGACCATCGAAATCCTCAAGGGTATCCGCCCGGCCTACGAAGCGCATCATCAGCTCAAGATCAGCGATGATTCGCTCAACGCCGCGGCCCGCCTTTCGGCCCGCTACGTGCCGGATCGCTATCTGCCCGACAAGGCCATTGACCTGATGGACGAGGCCTCCAGCCGCGTCCGCATGTACAAGGTGCCCCAGGCCATCAGCCTGCGCGAGGCCTTCCGTGACCTGAAGGCCACACAGCGCCAGAAAGAGGAAGCCGTCGAGGCCAAGCGCTACGACGACGCCCTCGACCTGCGCCATCAGGAGATGGAACTGGAGCGCAAGTTGGAACAGCTCCGGCAGGGCTGGCAGGACATCGCCCCGCCGCCCACGGTGACCGAGGAAGACATCGCGGAAGTCGTGGGCATGTGGACGGGCATCCCGCTGCAACGGCTAGTGGGCGAGGAGACGGCCCGCCTGCTCGAAATGGAAAGCTACCTGCACAAGCGGGTGGTAGGTCAGGAAGAGCCGGTGAAGGCCATTGCGAAGGCCGTCCGCCGGGCGCGCACGGGGCTGAAAGACCCCAAACGTCCCATCGGGACCTTCATGTTCCTGGGGCCTACGGGTGTGGGCAAGACTTTGCTCGCCAAGAGCCTGGCCGAGTTCCTCTTCGGTTCCGAAGATGCGCTCATCAAGCTCGACATGAGCGAGTTCATGGAGCGCCACAACGTCAGCCGCCTGGTGGGCGCGCCCCCCGGCTACGTGGGCTATGAGGAAGGCGGCCAGTTGACCGAAGCCGTCCGCCGCCGGCCCTACTCGGTGGTGCTGCTCGACGAGATCGAGAAGGCGCACCCCGAAGCGTTCAACATGCTGTTGCAGATCATGGAAGACGGCAGCCTGGCCGACGCCAAGGGGCGACGGGTGGACTTCCGCAACGCGATCATCATCATGACCTCCAACGTGGG
>JBBQRS010000030.1:0-43996 GCA_038214535.1 Anaerolineae bacterium | reverse complement strand
ATCGAGATGGTGGACGGTGAAAATGACGCGGGCAAGTATGCCTCGCTGGCGCTGGAGGATGACGGCACGCCGCACATCGGCTATCAGGCCGGCGATGCGTGGGGCATACCGACCGGGGTTAAGCACGCCCGACGCGACGCGACGGGTTGGAAAATCGAAACCATCGCGCAAGGGTGGCAACAGGGCAGCCATACGGCGCTGACCATTGCGAACAATGGCAAAACTCTCATCGCCTACTATGACGGGGAGTATCGCTATCTGCGGCTGGTGGAAGGCTACGGGCAGGGTCAGTGGTTGCCGTTTGTTGCGAAGTAGGCGGAGCGATAACGAACGGCGAACGCCCGCCTACCGTGAGGCGAGACTACGAACGAGAACCCAGGTCTCTCAGTTCGGCCGTGAGACGATCTATTTGTTCGGTTGTGTGCGTGGCGAAGACGGCGATGCGCAGCGCGCCGCCGGGCGGAGTGCTGCTGTAACTCGTGACATGCGCGACGCAGACATCACGATCATAGAGTTCTTGCCGGAGGCGCGCGAGATCGGGGGGCGCGCCTCCGCCCTGCCAGTTTCCGGCGTGCAGGCATAGAATGGGGACAGGGGAATCTTCGAGCGCCCAACCGAGGCGACGCAGCGCCGCACGGGCGTGGGCCACGTTGCTCCACAAACGGGCGCGGCGTTCCGGGTGGTCGCGCAGGTGACTCAGCGCCCAGGCAGAGGCCGCGGCGGCGGGCAGCGCGGGCGGGCTGCTGGCCCCGAGGATGGAGATGCGGTTAAGTTGCTCAATCCGCGCAGCGTCGCCGGGGATGACGCCGCCATGCCCACCCAGCGCCTTGCTGAGGGTGTGGGAGCTTACCACCAAGACACCAAGATCACCAAGATTCCTTTTATCTTCTAAAGTCTGCCAGTAGTCCAGGGTGCCGCGGCCGTGGGGGCCGAGGACGCCAGTGGCATGGGCATCATCGAGACAGATGTACGCGCCGTCGTAGTTGCGAAGAACCTCCAGATACGCGGGCAATGGCGCGATTTCGCCGGAGATCGGGAATACGCCATCGCTGAAAAGCAGCGGGCGCTCGCCGGGGCGGAGGCGGCGGCGCAAAAGGGCCGATAGGTGCGCGGCGTTGCGATGACGGAATGCGTGGACGGGCGCGCCCGCGGCGCGAGCGGCGTCCCAGACGCTGAAATGCGCGGACTCATCCACGAAGATGCGATCATAGTCGTCGGTGAGGCCTTGCAACAAGACGGCGTTGCCCAGGTAGCCGGATACATAGTAGAGCGACGCGTCCGTTTCCCAGAAGCGCGCCGCGGCCGATTCTACGGAGGTGAAGAGCGGATGCTCGCCGTAACCGCCGCGCGAGGTGGCCGTGGTCAGACCGTAGCGCGCCAGCGCATCGGCCGCGGCAGCAAGCAGGCCGGGATGGCCCTGCAAGCCGAGATAGCCGGTGCCGGCGAAATAGTCACACCAGCGGCCGTTGATGAGGGTGCGCGCGCCGGGCGGGCTTTGCATGGCGTAGGGCATGAATACTCTAATAGACAGGATTTACAAGATTTACAGGATGATTTGATGATTTAGAGATACGTGCACGCGCCGATGAGGCGGGCGTGGATGTCGGTGTTGGTTGCCAGGTCGTCCTCGTAGACGCCGTTGCAGGAGCGCGAGGAGTGGATGAAGCGCGTGCCGCCCTGACTCACGGCGACGTGGGTAATATGCTGGCCGCCGGGTTCATCGGCGAAGAAGAGCAGGTCGCCGGGGGTAAAAGGCGGCTCAACGGGGCGACCCTCATCCCGTTGCATGTCGGCGTCGCGCGGGATGGTGACGCCGGAGAGACGATGGAGCAACTGCGCGAAGCCGGAACAATCAATGCCCAGCGCCGTGCAGCCGCCCCACACGTAGGGGACGCCGATGAGATGTGCGGCGTCGGCCATCACCTGCGCGCGGCGCGCCTCGGTGTCGCCGGGGAAGGCAACGAGCGAACGCAGGCTGGAAGCGGGCGCATAGCCCGATCGCCCACCGGCGAGTGAGACCAGGCTCCACGAGCCGAAGCCGGATTCCGCGGCGACAGCCGTCCCGCCGGGAACGCGCGTCACGATGGGCGCGCCGATCTCCGGTTGTGCCATGAGCAGCGTGACCGGCGCAGAGACGATGTGGGTGGGAACCGGCGGCGCGACATCATCCAGATAGCGGCGAAAGGCCCAGCCGAGATAGCCGTCGGGCTGGCGCAAGAAGCTGAATCGCCCTTCCTCATCGAGCAGTTCCAGGGTCCAGCCGTTGAGCAGTTGGCTGAGCAACTCCGTATCGAAAGAAGGCCCGGCATAGAGGCCCGTCAGGTTTACGGCGATGGTGCGCGTGACGGGCGGCGTGGCGCGTAATACGCGGACACCGGCGGCATCGAAGGCGACATCACCAAAGCGAGCGCCCAGATCGCCCAGAATCTGCGCCAGCGTCGCCTCATCGAGCACGGCCCCGGACAGGGCGCAGACGCCGGAAGCGCATGCATCGGCCGTCACGCGGCAAAATTGGGTGCGTTCCGTGCGCTGTTCGGCCTGTTGCGCGGCGATTTCAGCCAGCATGGCGCGAATTTGCTCTAACATGGTGATTCTCTCCTGACTCAAAATCTCTCCGAAAACCGTAGTCTAGCCTCTTGTGGGCGTCGCGACGCCCACAAGGGGCTAGACTACGGTCAGATGCATCACAAGATTTCACTGAACACGCGCAGCATGTTGCCGTAACAGACCTTGTCTATCTGGCGCGCGGACAGACCGGCATCTTCGAACGTGGCCGCGATGGCCGGGTAGGACTCGACGCCGGTGACGCCCGCGGGCATGAAGCTGATGCCGTCGAGGTCGCCGCCCAGGCCGGGAGTGTCCTCGCCGCCCACTGCGATGAGATGTAGCACGTGGCGCGCGACCCACTCGAGGCCGGGCAGCGGGATCGCGCGCAGGCGATCGCCCGCTTCTTCGCGCATCCGCTGGCGGACGGACGACATCGTTTCACCCGGGGCAAGATCGGCGGCGACGGGACTGTGCGCGGAGGCCATGACAGCATCCCAGGCGGCGAGGTAGTCGGGCGCGAGGAAATCGGGCGCGAGGTTGACGCCAACCGCCCCGCCCCGATCCGCAATGGCGCGAATCTGCGCGTCGGTGAGGTTGCGCGGGCTGGGCGAGAGGGCGCGGCAGTTGGAATGGCTGGCGACGAAAGGCCGCGTGGTCAGGGTGAGAAGTTGCTCGAAGCCGCGGTCGGACAGGTGCGACGCATCGAGCATCACGCCCAGCGCCTCGGCCAGCACCACCAGCTTTTCACCCTCCGCGGTCAAGGGGCCGCCCGAACCGGTGGCCGCGCCGGAAAAGGCGTTGTCGTCCCAGGCGGGGATGACGAGCCGCAACCCGAGATCGTAAAAGTGGCGCAAGTTCTCGGCATCGCCAGCGAGCGCGTCCGCGCCTTCCAGCCCGATGAGCCCGATCAGGTGGCCATCATCCGGGGTGAGTTCGGCAGCGGTCATAGCGACATGGAAACGACCTTCGGAAGCCGTCTCCCAGCCGTGGATGGTGGCGATGGCCTCTTCCACGTAAGCGCGCAGGTCGCGATCGGGATAGTAGCTGCGCGGGGCGAAGACGGCAAAAAGCTGGACGCGGTGACCGGCGACCAACATGCGGGAAAGATCGGCGTGCGCGGACGGGCCGCCGCCCCGCACAAAGTCGTGATCGGCGTCGAAACGCCGCATCACGGTGTCGCAGTGGGCGTCGAAGAAGCGGGTCATCGCGGCAATGCCCCAATGCCGGGACGACCCGGCGGCAAGATCATCTCGCCGCGGGCCGAAAACTGCACGCCTTCGAATGGATCGTCGCTGGTGAGGAGCGGCGCGTCGAGGTCTACGAGATCGGCCAAACCGGCGAGGTGAAAGGCCGCGGTCGTGCCCAGCGAGGTCTCGATCATGCAGCCCAGCATCACGGACATGCCGTGTTCGCGGGCGCGACGCAGGATCGCCAGGCCGGGGCCAAGCCCACCGACCTTCATCAGCTTGAGGTTGACGCCGCGGACGCCCGCTGCGGCGAGCGCGTCCACATCGGCGAGCGTGCGGACGGATTCGTCGGCGTAGACGGGCAGATCGGTGTGCGCCTGCACGTGGCCCATGCCCGCGAAGTCATCCTTCGCCGTAGGCTGCTCCACCAACTCCAGGTCGAAACGCTCCAGCGCACGGACGCGTGCAACGCCTTCCTCCGGAGACCAACCGGCGTTGGCGTCTACGCGCAGCCGGGCATCGGGGCGCGCCAGGCGCACGGCGGCCAGCCGGGCAACGTCGTCGTCGGAGCCGAGCTTGATCTTGAGGATCGGGTAGGCGGCGGCCTCCGTCGCAAGGCGGGCCATCTCATCCGGCGCGGCAATGGCGACCGTGAAGGAGGTGAGCATAGAGCAGGGCTCGGGCAGATCGAGCAGACGCCAGAGCGGCAGGCCGCTCTGCTTCGCAATGCGATCGTGCAGGGCGAGATCGAGCGCGGCGCGGGCCGGGGCCGGGCCGGCGCCGCGCTCGATCCAGGCGGCAATCTGCGCCGGGTCATCGGGAAACGGTTCGGTCTTGATCGCCGCGCGCTGCCAGAGGGCGATCATATCTTCATCGGACACCCCGTAGTAAGGAGGGATGGCTGCTTCGCCCCACCCGGCATCATCGGCGAGGCGTAACAAGAAGACGCGCCGCGTGTCGGTGACGCCGTAGGAGAGGCCGAACGGGTTGCGCAGGTGTAACGTGAAAGGATTCCAGGTCAGTCGGGCCGGATCGGGCATAATAGACGCTCCACGCGGAGAGATGCTTGATTGTGGCGCAAATGGGGATGGGTGTCAAACCCCGGAGGGCGTTTTTCTAGCGCGCGACGTAGGGGCATGGTAAACTGTGTTTAGCAAAGAAACATGACGGTCGAAGGAGGTCGGCATGGCAACCACGGCGATTGTATTGAGCGGCGGCGGCAACAAGGGGCCGATTCAGGTCGGCGCGCTGCAATCGCTGCTGGAACACGGCATTCGCCCCGATTTCTTCGTGGGCACTTCGGCCGGCTCCCTCAACTCGGGTTTCATGGCCGCTTACGGCCCCACCCTGGAAGCCATCCCGTACCTGGCGGACGCCTGGCGTTCGGCCACGCAGCAAACGGTTTATCCGGGCAATCCCCTGACGATTGCATGGCGCGTGCTCAAGGGAGAAGACAGCATCTTCACCAGCGACGGGATGCGCCGGCTGATCGAGACGCACCTGCCCGAGGGCGTCACGCGCTTCGGCCAGCTCCAATGCCCCTGTTTCATCACCGCCGTTGACCTGCAAAGCCGGAAGCTATATCTGTTCGGGGAAGACCCGGACGGGCCGCTGGTTGAGGCGTTGATGGCAAGCAGCGTCGTGCCGGTGTTTCATCCGCCGGTGTTGTATCACGGGCTGCAACTGGTGGACGGCGGGGTGGTGACGGTGACGCCCGCGGGCGTGGCGATGGACAAGGGCGCGAAGGTGATCTACGCGGTGAACGTGAGCGGCGGGACGGAACCGCTGCCGCCGGTGCATGGGGCGCTCAAGGTGTTCTCGCGCACGCTGGATACCTTCATGTCGCAATCGCTGTTCGAGGACCTGGCTGCCGCGGCGGAAGAGCCAACGGTGGAATTGCACCACATTCACATCCCTACGTTCAACGAGATCGCGTTCAACGATTTCAGCAAGACGGAAGAGATGATCGCGGAGGGGAAGCGCGTGACGGACGCGTATCTGGCGCATCCGCAGCCGAGTTTGGTGGAGTCGCCGCGGGGGGTGGACGAACTACGGCATACGGTGCCGGGGGCGCGGGAGTATACGCCGCGGGCGTGGCGGTAGCGAAGAGCGCAGGGGACTGCGCGCTACGAGCAACCCGCATACGCCTCTTCGCTCGTAGCGCGCTCTCCTGAGGCTCATGCGTCGGCTGCGCAGAGGACTGCGCGCTACGAGCGGGGACGCGCGCCCGTGCGCGCCTTTTCGGGGATTTTTGCGTAGAGATAATATAAGGAAGGAATCATATCGCGATGAATGACGAAGTTTTGGGCCGGATGGACCGGTATATTGCGGAGAACATGGCGCGGTGGGTGGATGAGCTGGCGGCGTTGTGCGCGCTGCCGAGCGTCTCGGCGGACGGCAAGGAGATGGACGCGTGCGCGGCGCTGGTGGGCGAGATGCTGGAAGCGCGCCGGCTGGCGACGGAAATGCTGCCCACCGCGGGGTTCCCGGTGGTTTACGGCGCTGGTGGGCAGGGCGAGAAAACGCTGCTCTTTTACAATCATTACGACGTGCAGCCACCGGAGCCGCTGGAGCTGTGGGATTCGCCGCCCTTCGTGGCGACACAGCGCGACGGCAAGCTTTACGCGCGCGGGGTGAGCGACGACAAGGGGCACTTGATGTGCCGGTTGGCCGCGCTGGACGCCGTGCGGGCCGTGCTGGGCGACCTGCCCTGCCGGGTGAAGTTCCTGGTGGAGGGCGAGGAGGAGACGGGCAGCCCATCGCTGGGCGAGTTCATCGCCGAACAGCACGAGCGGCTTGCGACGGACGCCTGCATCTGGGAGTTCGGTGGGGTGGACGCGTCGGATACACCGGTGCAGACGGTCGGGATGCGCGGCATTTGTTATGTCGCGTTGAGCGTGCGGACGGCGACGGTGGACGCGCATTCGGGGCTGGGTGGCTCGATTTTCCCGAACGCGGCGTGGCGACTGGTGTGGGCGCTGAACAGCATCAAGGGGCCGGATGG
Organism: Anaerolineae bacterium; assembly: GCA_038214535.1. GTDB lineage: Bacteria > Chloroflexota > Anaerolineae > CG2-30-64-16 > CG2-30-64-16 > JBBQRS01. The sequence continues at coordinate 37,258 of JBBQRS010000030.1, read as the reverse complement.
CCGCGTGCGGCTGCCTGGGTTCTATGACCAGGTCGCGCCGCCAACGGCGCGAGACCTGGAGTTGCTGGCCGCCCTGCCCGATCCCGCGCCCGATTATCTGGCGCGCTATGGGCTGGCGGGGTTCCTCAACGGGCTGACGGGCGGCGTGGCGCTGAAGGCGACGGAGGTCTTCGAGCCGACCTGCACGATCTGCGGGCTGACTGCGGGGTATCAGGGGCCGGGGAGCAAGACCGTGCTGCCGGCAGAGGCGAGCGCGAAGGTGGACTTCCGGCTCGTGCCGAACCAGCGACCGGAAGACGTGCTGGCGCAGTTGCGCGAACACCTCGATCGCGAGGGATTCGCGGATATCGAGATCAAGGACATGGGCAGCTACGCGCCCGGGCGATCAGACCCGGATGATCTGTTCATTCAGTTGGTGGTGGATGCGGCGCGCGGGGTCTATGACCACGAGATGCTGATCGCGCCGATGACGGGCGGCTCGGGGCCGAACGCGGCGTTCATCGAGTATCTGGGCGCGCCGATTGCGACATCGGGGATGGGGTATCCGGGCGGGCTGATCCACGCGCCGAACGAGAATATCCGGCTGGACCTGTTCGAGAAGGCAATCCGCCACACGGCGCGGATCGTCGCGGCGTTCGGGGCATGAGATTCACCACCAAGACACGAAGGACACCAAAAGAAGATTTCTTTCTTTGTGTTCTTGGTGTCTTGGTGGTGAATCCGTAAAGGAGGGAGAGAAATGAAGCATTTTGATTTGATTAAGCGAGCGGCGCAGATTGTCTGGAAGTATAAGGTGCTGTGGCTGTTCGGCATTTTGCTGGCGCTGACAGGTGGGAGCGCGGCAAATACCTTCCAGTTCAGGGTCGGCGGCGGGAACGGCGGCGCTTCGATGGGGGGCTTGCCGCCGACGCCATTCGGAGATATGCCGCCACCGATGCACGGAGATTTTCCGGGGTTCCCGCAGTTCGCGGCCATCGTCGGGCCGTTCCTGCTGCTCTGCTGCTGCCTGCTCATCATCCTGACCATCATCAGCGTGATCGTGCACTATGTGACGCAGGCCGCGTTATACCGGATGGTGGACGACATCGAGGAAACCGGGCACGCGACGACCTGGCGGGGTGGCTTCCGGCTGGGCTGGAGCAACCGGACGTTTCGGTTGTGGTTGCTGAACCTGCTGGTGGGGATCGTGTTCTTCGTGGGCGCGCTAATCCTGGCGCTGCCGGTGTTGTCGCCGTTGCTGCTGCTCTTCAGCAACAATGATGGCGTGAAAGCTTTCGGCGGGATCCTCGCGATTATTTTCGGCATCCTGGCCTTCCTGCTGCTGCTGGTTGCGGGAACGATTGTCAGCGGGCTGAGCCAGTTCTGGGGGCGCGAGATCGTGCTGGCGGATCGCGGCATCGGCGAAGCGTTCGCGTCGGGGTTCAAGCTGGTGCGACGCAACTTCGCGGATGTGGCGCTGATGTGGTTGTTGCTGCTTGGCATCGGGCTGGTCGTCGGCCTGCTGATGATCCCGGTGACGCTGGTCGTGATGCTGATCGCCGGCGTGATCGGCGGGGGCATCGGCTGGTTGATGTACCAGATCACGAATTCGTTCGGGTGGGCGGTGGCGTTCGGCGCGCCGCCCTTCCTGGTGCTGATGTTCATCCCGCTGACCTTTATCCTGGGGTTGTATGCGGCGTTCGATTCTGCGGCCTGGACGCTGACGTATCGCGAAGTGTCGGGGCGCAATGACGAGGCGCTGGAAGAGGCGGTCAGTGACTGGGAGGGAGAAGGCGGCGCGGTGATTGACGGAACCGATCCCATCACTTCATAGAACGTTTGTGCTTTTGGGGGATTTGGCGTATAATCATGGCGTCCGGCTGTGCCCGTTATTGGGTACAGCCGGACGCCACCTATAGAGACGACGCATGAATTCAGCAGAGTGTAACGCGTGTTGAGACAATGAAAGAACCTGACATACAGCTTTCTGCTTCGCAAGAAGAGATCGTCAACCTGCCGCTGACGGGGTCCGCGTTCATCGAGGGGCCGGCGGGCGCGGGCAAGACGACCGCGGCCGTGGCGCGCCTGCGCCAGATGATTGACACCGGCGTCCCCGCTGGCTCGATCCTGGTATTGGCGCCCCAGCCGATCCTGCTGAAGCCGTATACGGATATGCTGCGCGGCCCGGCGACGCCCGCGGGCAGCGAGGCAACCGTGTTGACGGTGAGCGGCCTGGCGCAACGTATGGTCGAGTTGTTCTGGCCGGTCGTGGCAGAGCAAGCCGGCTTCGCGCAGCCGGACCGCCCGCCGACCTTCCTCACGCTGGAGACAGCGCAATATTATATGGCGCGGCTGGTGCGCCCGCTGTTGGACAAAGGCTACTTCGATTCGATCGTGATTGATCGTAACCGGCTCTACACCCAGATCCTGGATAACCTGAACAAGGCCGCGGTAGTCGGCTTTCCGTATACGGAGACCGCCGCGCGGCTGAAGGTCGCCTGGCCGGGAGAGTCGGCGCAGATGCGCGTCTACGACGAGGCGCAGGAGTGCGCGACGCTGTTTCGAGAGTATTGTCTGGCGCATAACCTGCTGGATTTCTCGCTGCGCTACGAGACATTCGCCAGGTATCTCTGGCCCTTGCCGGCGGGTCGCGCTTATCTGCAAGAACACTATCACCATCTCATCGCCGACAACATCGAAGAAGATACGCCGGTGACGCATGATATCATCATGGAGTGGCTGCCCGACCTCGATTCGGCGCTGCTGGTGTACGATCAGGACGCGGGGTATCGGCGCTTCCTGGGGGCCGATCCGATCAGCGCGTACCGGCTGGCCGCGAGCTGCGACCGGCGGTTCATCCTCAGCACATCTTATGTCAATTCCGCCGATATCGCAGCGCTGGGCGGGGCGCTGACGGGCGCGCTGGATTACGCGTTGGAAGCCGGGCAAGACGTGGAGGTCGCGCCGCGTAAGGGCGGCAAGGTCGAGGCGGCGCTGCGTTATGAACGGGCAGGCGAACTCCATTTCCACCCGGAGATGCTGGACTGGGTGGCGGGGGAGATCGGGCGGCTGGTACACGACGAGGGCGTGCCGCCGCGCGAGATTGCGGTGCTGGCGCCCTTCCTGAGCGGCGCGCTGCGTTTCTCGCTGACGCAAAAGCTGGCGGAGCGCGATGTGGCGGTGCGTTCGCACCGGCCGTCGCGCGCCCTGCGAGAAGAACCGGCGACTGAGTGCTTGCTGACCCTGGCGGTGCTGTGTCACCCGGAATGGGGCATTTGCCCGTCTCAGGCAGAGATTGCACACGCGTTGATGGTGGCGATTCGCGATATGGACCTGGTGCGGGCGCACCTGCTGACCGAGGTGGCTTACCGGCCGGTGGATGGACGGCCCACATTGACGGCGTTCGATGCGTTCGATCTGGATGCACAGGAGCGCATTACGTTCCTGCTGGGGGCGCGCTATGATGGGCTGCGGTTATGGCTGAACGCGCAGGTTGAGCGGGGGACACAGCAGACACGACGCGGGCGAGCCAAGCCGGGCGAGGTGGAGCTCGATCACTTCCTGAGCCGGCTATTCGGCGAGTTGCTCTCGCAGCCGGGATATCAATTTTACGAGAATTATGACGCGGCGGAGATCACCGCGGTGTTGATCGAATCGGCGCGCAGGTTCCGCCGGATGATGGAGCGCGGGCCGCGCGAGGCCGGGAAGCCGCTGGCGCAGGAGTACGTCGAGTTGGTGCGCGACGGGGTGGTGGCGGCGCAGTATGTGCGCAGTTGGGAACGCCAGCCGGAAGATGCGGTGCTTCTGACGCCGGCCCATACGTTCCTGATGAGCAACCGGCCGGTGAATTATCAATTCTGGCTGGAGGTGGGCAGCACAGGCTGGTGGGAACGGGTATATCAGCCGTTGACGCAACCCTATGTGTTGAGCCGTGAATGGGAGGGCGGCCGGCAGTGGTCGGATAGCGATGAGTACGGCGCGCGCCGCGCCGCGCTGGCGCGCCTCGCGCTGGGGTTGACGCGGCGGTGTCGCACGCGGGTCTACCTGGGGTGGAGCGAACTGGACGAACACGGCTACGAACCCCGCGGCCCGCTGCTGCAAGCCGTGCAAGTCGCGCTGCAATAACCGGATTCACCACCAAGACACGAAGAACACCAGGATCACCAAGAAAAGTTTTTCTTGGTTGAGATAGCGAGGACACAAAGTGAACTCATCGTATAAGCCATTGCACGCTATTACACCAGTTGACGCAGAGGATGATCGGATCGGCAAGGCGATTGTGGACGCGGCGTATACGGTTCATCGAAATCTGGGGCCGGGGTTGTTGGAGAGCATCTACGAGGCTTGTTTTTGCTATGAGTTGCAAAAACGCGGGCTGGCGATTCAGCGGCAGGTCTCGATGCCAATTCACTACGATGGTGTGACCTTGACTGAGGGTGTGCGTTTGGATGTCCTGGTGGAGCAGCGCGTGATTTGTGAGTTGAAAGCCGTCGAGGAAATGAATCCACTTTATGAGGCCCAATTGCTCTCTTACCTCAAACTAACCGGTAAGCGCCTCGGCTACCTGATCAATTTCAACGTTCCGCTCATCAAACAGGGCATAAAGCGTAAAGTCGTATGAAAGAATTTTTCTCCTTGGTGTTCTTGGAGTCCTTGGAGTCTTGGTGGTAAAGACAATGTTTCAACCGAGAGAGAAGCAGGCTGAAGTTTTGACGTATGGCGGCGGGCGGATGGGAGTATCTGCCGCGCCGGGGAGCGGGAAGACGCACACGCTGAGCGCGCTGGCGGCGAAGCTGGTGCGCGAGGGCACCCTGGGCTTCGAGCAGGAAGTGCTGATCGTCACGCTGGTGAACTCGGCGGTGGACAACTTCAAGAGTCGCATCTCCAGCCTGGTAAGCGGCGAGGGAATGCTGCCTCACCTGGGCTATCGCGTGCGGACGCTGCATGGGCTGGCACACGACATCGTGCGTGAGCGGCCCGGGCTGGTGGGACTGTCGGATGATTTTCAGATCGTGGACGAGCAGGACGCGATCCGCATCCGGCAGGACGCCGTGCAGGCATGGCTAGCGACGAACCCCGAAGCGGCAGACCTTTTCCTCGACCCGGAACTGGACGATCGCAAGCAGGAGTGGGTGAGCCGGGAACATTGGCCGAAGCTGGTGAACGACATCGCCAACGCCTTCATACGCACGGCCAAAGACTTGCAACAAACGCCGGAACAGTTGCGCAAGACGCTGGCCGCCCTGCCGCAACCTGTGCCGTTGTTGGAGATGGGGCTGGCAATCTATGAAAATTACCAGCGGTCGCTGGCCTATCGCGGCGGGGTGGATTATCAGGATCTGATCCGGCTGGCGCTGCTGGCGCTGCAACTGGACGGGGAATTCCTGGCGCGACTGCAACGTCGCTGGCCGTACATCCTCGAAGACGAAGCACAGGATTCGAGCGAGTTGCAGGAACAGATCTTGCGGCTGCTGACCGGGCCGGACGGCAACTGGGTGCGGATGGGCGACCCAAATCAGGCGATCTACGAGTCGTTCACCACGGCCAGCCCGCAATACTTGCGGCGCTTCATGCAAGAAGATGGGGTTATCGCCCGGAAGATGCCCAACTCCGGCCGTTCAATGGCGAGCATCATCGAGCTGGCGAACTATCTGGTGGATTGGAGCCGCGCCGAGCATCCGAACGCGGACGTACGCGACGCGCTCAGCCCGCAGCACATCCTGCCCACGCCGCCCGACGACCCGCAACCCAATCCGCCCGACGACCCCGGTGAAATTTACCTGCACGAGAAAGCGTTCACGCCGGATCAGGAGATGGAAGCGATTGTCAACTCGGTAGAAAGGTGGCTGCCGGATCATCCCGAGCATACGGTGGCGGTGCTGACGCCGCGCAACGAGCGAGGCGGACGGTTCGTTGCCATGTTCCAGGAGCGCGGGATTTCCTACTTTGAAATGCTGCGCAGCAGCCGCGAGACGCGCGATATCGCCGGTGTGCTGGGAACCGTGCTGCACTGGCTGGCCGAACCGACATCGGCGGCGAAGCTGGCGCGGGCGTGCGAGGCATGGCGGCGCGAGGAACGCGATGACCCGGAAACCGCGGAACGGCTGCAAGCGATGCTCAGGGCGCTGCGACGCTGCATCCACGTCGAAGACTTCTTATGGCCGCGGCCCGATGTGGAGGAACTCGCCGGTTGTCTGAAGCTGGCTGAGGATGAAGCGGACGCCGCGGAACTGCTGATGCAGTTTCGCGACGTGGCGCGGCGCTGGCAGGCCGCCGTCGTGCTGCCGATTGACCAACTGATGTTGACCCTCGCACAGGATTTGTTTTATCGGCCCGCCGACCTGGCGGTGGCGCACAAGCTGGCCGTAGAATTGCGCCAGACCAGCGACGCCAACCCGACCTGGGAATTACGGCAACTGGTGGACTGGCTGGCGGAAATCGCTCGCAACGAACGCCGTTTTCTGGGGTTCAGCGATGCGGAAACCCGCTTCGACCCGGAGGCGTATCGCGGCAGGGTGGTCATCACTACGACGCACAAGGCCAAAGGGCTGGAGTGGGATCGCGTCTATCTGAGTTCGGTCAACAGTTACGACTTTCCTTCGGCCCTGCCGGGCGATGATTTCATGTCGGAGAAGTGGTTCATCCGGGAAGGGCTTAATCTGGAAGCGGAGGCGCTGACGCAACTCCGCGCGGCGCTGGCAGGCGACATGACCACACTCTATGAACCGATGGGCAGAGCCACCGTGGCGGCGCGCAATGAATATGCCGCAGAAAGGCTGCGGCTGCTTTACGTGGGGATCACGCGCGCAAAGCGGTCGCTAGTGGCAACGTGGAACACCGGGCGGCGCAACAATGGCAGCATTCGAGCCGCCGCGCCGTTGTTGGCCTTGCAGACGTGGTGGGAGACTGAAGGACGGGAACGTATGCGCGAAGGACAGCCGAAATGAGCAATCTATCCGAGGGCTTTGTGTTCAGCCAGGGCAGCTTACAGGACTATCAGGATTGCGCCCGACGCTTCCGCTTGCGCTATCTGGATCGGCTGGCATGGCCGGCAGTTGCCGCGGAACCGGCGGACGAGTACGAGCTGCAAGCGGCGGAGGGCGAGGCGTTTCACCGACTGGTGCATCAACACATTGTGGGGCTGAACGCGCAACGGCTCACGGAGATGGTGAAACGCCAGGCCACAGACACGGACGATGCCGTCGAATCGCTGCCCGAATGGTGGGACCACTATCTAAACGACGGGCCGAAGGCGCTGCCGCCGAACCAATACGCGGAGATCGGGTTGAGCGCGCCGTTGGGCGGCTACCGGCTGGTCGCGCAATATGACTTGATCGCGCTGGAACCAGGGCAGCGCGCCGTGATCGTGGATTGGAAGACCTCACACCGGCGAACGATGGGAGCGACATTGGCCGGACGGATGCAGACGCGGGTATATCGCTATCTGCTGGCGCGGGCGGGCCACGTCTTGAATGACGGACGGCCCATCCAACCGAAACAGATCGAGATGATCTACTGGTTCGCCAACTTCCCGGATGAGCCGGAGCGCCTGCGCTATAATACCGAACTTTATCAAGCGGATGAGGTGCTATTCAACCAACTGGTTGCGGAGATCGAGCGCGAGGAGCGAGAGGGCTTTCCTCTGACGGAGGATGTGACCCGTTGCCGCTTTTGCGCCTATCGCTCGCTGTGCCAACGCGGCGTCGAAGCGGGAGACGTGGAGGCGTTGAACGATCCCGAAGATGCCGAAGAAAGCGCGGAAGTTTTACCCGCTTTCGACTTCGATCAGATCGCGGAGATCGTATTTTGAAGCCCTGGATCGAGCCAGCAGAAGCTTCAGCAGCTATTGTAAAACGGCTGCGCATAGTCGTTGGGGGGCATCCGCTGGTCGCGGAGGCACTGGCGCGCCGTGGGATCACCGACCCGGAACGCGCCCTGGCCTTCCTGAATCACGCCGATTACCGGGGCGCGCCCCCGTTCGAGCTACCCGACATGGCGCAGGCGACTACGCGAATTAAAGATGCTATCACGAAAGGCGAACAGATCTGCGTCTGGGGCGATTTTGACGTAGACGGACAGACCGCGACCACGCTGCTCGTCTCTACGTTGGAAGACCTCGGCGCGGATGTCGGGTACTACGTGCCGGTGCGCGCGGATGAGGGGCACGGCGTCAACCTGCGCGGGCTGGAAAACGTGATAGACGGCGGCGCGCGCGTGATCTTGACGTGCGACACAGGCGTCACAGCGCATGAGGCCGTGGAGTATGCGCGCAGTCGCGGCGTGGATGTGGTCATCACGGATCATCACGAACTATCGGATCATCTGCCGGATGCGGTCGCCGTGGTTGACCCGCGCCGGTTGCCGGAGGATCACCCGTTGCGCCACCTGCCGGGTGTGGGGGTCGCCTACAAACTGGCCGAGGCGCTGTATGAGGAAGCGAGACGGAGCGAGGACGCCGAGCCGTTGCTCGATCTTGTTGCGCTGGGCATCGTGGCCGACGTGGCGACGCAGGTTGGCGACACGCGGTATTTGTTGCAGCGCGGGCTGGACGTGTTGCGCCGAACGGAACGCCTGGGCCTGCGGGAGGTAATGGAAATCGCAGGGCTCGACCCGGGGGGACTGACAGAGGAGCACATCGGGTTCATCCTAGGGCCGCGTTTGAACGCGGTGGGCCGCCTCGCCGACGCGCGGGCCGGGGTCGAGTTGCTCACTACGACAGACCTCTCGCGGGCGCGCATCCTGGCGAGTCATCTGGAGACCTTGAATGCAAAACGGCGTCTCCAGACCAGCCAGGTCTATGCGGCAGCCGTTTCGCAAATCCAACGCGACCCGATGTTATTACATGATGCGGCGCTGGTGCTGGCGCATCCCACGTGGCCGGCAGGGATCATCGGCATCGTCGCAAGCCGGCTGGTGGAGGAATATGGGCGACCGGTCGTATTGCTCTCTACGCCGCCCGGAGAAACGGCGCGCGGCTCGGCGCGCTCGGTGGAAGGTTGCAACATCACCGAAGCCATCGCGTCGCAGGCGGAATTGCTGACGGGTTACGGGGGCCACCCAATGGCGGCGGGGCTCGCACTTGCGCCGGAGAATATCCCGGCCTTCCGGCGCGGGCTGGCGCAGGCCGTGGCCGCCATGATCGGCGACACGCCGCGCGCCCCTACCCTGCCCATTGACGCGTATGTGTCGCTGGGAGATGTCACCCTCGAACTTGCGGCGGAGGTGGGGCGGCTGGCCCCATTCGGCGCGGGGAATCCGCCGCTGGTGCTGGCCGCGCGCGATGTGACGGCGACGCGCGACCGGATCGTGGGACGCGACGACGAGCACCGCATCATCGAGGTTAGCGATGCGGGTGGCGCAACGCTGCGCGTGCTCTGGTGGAACGGGGCCGCCGAAACCACGCCGAAGGGGCCGTTCGATCTGGCGTTCATGATCCGGGCCAGCGACTATCTGGGCGCGCCGCAGGTCGAGGCGACCTGGATGGGCTTCCGGCAGGATGAAGCGATTGTGGCCGCCACACGCGACACTGCGTATAAGGCCATAGACCATCGTAATGACTCCGACCGTGATGCGCGGTTACGCGAGTTAGTCGAAGAGGAAAAAGCGGCTATCTGGCGCGAGGCCGATGCTGCGGGAACTCTCGCCGGGGCGGATCGGTATCACCTGGAACCGGCAGCGGAACTGATCATCTGGACAACGCCGCCGGGGGTGAAAGAGTTGCGGGCGGCGCTGGAGCAGGTGAGACCCGAACGCGTGCATCTTTTTGCGGTGGACCCCGCAGCCGTCAGCGCGGAGACGTTCATGCGACGGCTGGCCGCGCTGGCTAAGCACACGCTGGCGCACAAAGCAGGCCTGACAAGCGTCACCGAACTTGCGGCGGCGATGGCCGGCAGCGAGGCCGCAATCCGGCTGGGACTGGCCTGGTTGGAGGCGCAAGGCAACGTGCGCGTCATCGTTGAGGAAGATGGCAGCATCCAACTGGAAACCGGAACGGGGATCGCGACGGAGCACGTGAAGAAACGCCGGCAGCAGTTCAGCGATGCGGTGAACGAAACCGCGGCCTACCGCAAGCATTTCAGAGAGGCGGCGGCGGATAAGACGCTGCCACCGCGCAAGCTGCCAAAGTAACGCAATCGTCCAAAAACCGACGAGCAGCCTTCTCAGGACGGCTGGTTTTTTGGTTTCACCATTGAGGGTGCGCAGCGGGAACGCTCTTGCGAGCGCACTGCAAACGGTGCGACGAACGAGGAAGGGAGAGACATTACAGACCCTACAAACAGCGGGCCGTACAATATGGGTGCAATCCAGGTGCTTACGCGCCCACGCCCACGCAGGAGTCAAGACCATGTTCAACATCACCTCGTCAGCCGATTTTGACAAGACCAATTACCGGGCCGCGGCACTCTCAATGATCGCCGGCGTCGTTCACGGCATTGCGACGGCGTTTTACATGCCGCAGTGGTTGGGTTATGGCGTCTTCTTCATCGTGGCGGCGCTCGGCCAGATCATGTACGGGGTGGTGTTGTTGGTCAAGCCGTGGCAGTATGACCAGACAGGCGGGTTCAGGAAGACGGGCACGGGCGGCGCACGCACCATCTACCTCGTCGGCTTGGTGATGACCGTGGCGTTTATCGTGCTCTATTTCATCACCCGGACGATCGGCGTGCCGCTGATTGGGCCGATGGCCGGACAGCCCGAGCCGTTCGATCCGCTGGGAGTCATCGCACAAATCATCCATGCGGTGCTGGCGTTGATGCTGTGGTCACTATTTCGCTACGTGAGCCGCGAGCCGGTGAACCCAAAGGGGGTCTGAGAGGCCGTATTTGGCGGTATAGACCAATATCGGTTGAAACTTTAACAGGGACTCGGGGAAACTCCGAGTCCTTTTTGCATTTGGTTAATCGTGAGTCGCTGAAAACCAATCTGAATCATGTACAAAGGTGTGGACGCCTGTTATCCTACCAGATATCGGCACTGAACTACCAGGGAGGAGCTTAATCTATGAATCATCGCGAGCGGGCGCTGGCCGTGTTGAACTATCAGCCGTATGATCGGCTGCCGATCGTCCATTTCGGATATTGGAATGAGACGCTGGACAAGTGGGCTGAGGAAGGCCACATCACCAAGCGGGACGCGGCGCTGTGGCGCGACGGGAATGACATTGACCGCAAGATCGGCGACATACTGGGCTTCGATTTCGACTGGGCCGGGCACTTCGGGGCCGACATAGGGTTGAAGCCGAAGTTCCGCACGCGGGTAGTGGAGCAGTTCGAGGATGGGTCGCGGCACGTGTTGGATGCGAACGGCGCGGTGGTCCGCGAGGTGCCGGGTGTAACGTCTATTCCGATGGAGATTGACCACCTTCTGAAGGGGCGCGCGGGCTGGGAGAAGTATTACAAGCCGCGGCTTCAGTGGCACGAAGATCGGTTGGGGCTGGAGCGACTGAAGACGCGACAGGCCGAACAACTCTTCGGCAAAGAAGGCCGGCTGCTGTGGCACCCCGAAGAACGCGAGTATGCCGTGGGGATCTGGTGCGGCAGCATCTACGGGAAGATCCGTGACTATACGGGGCTGGTGAACCTGAGCTACGCGCTGGTGGATGACCCGCTGCTGGTCGAAGAAATGATCGAGACGGTAGGCGAGCTGTGCTACCAGGGGGTGAAGGCGGCGTTGGAGGCCGGGTTCAAACCGGACTTCGGACACTTCTGGGAGGATATCTGCTATCGCGCGGGTCCGTTGGTGAACCCGAAGTACTTCGACGAGAAGTGCGGCCCGCACTACAAGCGTATCACAGACCTGCTGCACCAATACGGGGTGAACATCGTCTCGCTGGACTGCGACGGCAAGATTGACTCACTGATCCCGACGTGGATCGAAAACGGCGTCAACACGATGTTCCCCATCGAGGTGGGCGTGTGGCATGCGAGCATTGCACCGTGGCGCGAGAAGTATGGGCTCGAGCTGCGCGGCGTGGGCGGGGTGGATAAGAAGGTGCTGGCCTATGATTACGCCGCGGTAGACGCCGAGGTGGAACGCCAGCGCCCGTTGGTGGAATTGGGCGGATACATCCCGTGTCTAGATCACCGCATCGCGCCGGATGCGAAGTGGGAAAACGTGCAGTACTACTGCGAGCGAATGCGCGAAACGTTCGCGTAATTTAGATCACGCGGAGACGCGGAGGGCGCGGAGAAGAATACAACATTTTTTCTCTCCGCGTTCTCCGCGTCTCCGCGTGATCTATTTTAAAATGCGTTGCGCAGGGTGACGCCGAGGATGTAGTAGGCGGCGAGGGCTGCGCCGCGGAGGGTGCCGCTGACTTTGCTCACCCCGGCGCGGCGGCTGCGATAGCTGACGGGGACTTCCACGATGCGCGCGCCGCGCCGGGCGGATTTCACCAGCATTTCCTGCGGCCAGCCGAAGGTCATCTCCTGCATCTTCAGTTCGGCGAGCAGTTCACGCCGGATCGCGCGGTAGGGGCCGAGGTCGGTGAGGGACAGCCCGTAGAGGGTTTTCACTAAGCGGGCCACCAGCCAGTTGCCAAACTGCTGTTGCGGTGGCATCGCGCCGGGTTCGATACCGCCACGGGGACGGGAACCCAACACCAGATCGGCCTCGCCGCGCAGGATCGGCTCGATGAGGCGCGGCATCTCGGCGGGCGAGAAGCTGTGATCGCCGTCGAGGAACACCAGGATGTCCGCGTCGCCCGCTGCGGCGACCCCGGCGGCGCAGGCATAGCCGTAGCCGCGGCGCGGTTCGGTTATCAGGCAGGCCGTCCCGGTCGCGCGCACCACATCGGCGGTGCCATCGGTCGAGCCGTTATCCACGACGATCACTTCAGCGAGCCAGGCGGCTTGCACGTCTGCGATCAGCGACGCGATGTTCTCCGCTTCGTTGAGCGCCGGGATGATGACGCTCACCACGGCCATGGACCGCCCTCCAGCAGAAACGCGCGGGTATGTGGGGCGGCGTCGGGGCGTTCGGCCAGCTCCGCGCGCAACCGCAGGAGCGACGACAAATCGTCCACATCGTACCAGGTCGGCAGCAGCGACACACGTAGTCCTTCTTCCTCGGCCAACGCCAGCGTATCATGCAGAACGCGCGGCGTGCTCATGCGGACCTCTCGCAACAACCGGGGGACGGGACGCTTCATCCCGATCAGGTAATAGCCGCCGTCATCGCTCGGCCCCAGAACAACATCTGCATCGCCGTCCAACATGCTAAACGCGTCGGCCAGCCAAGATGCGGGCAGCGTTGGGCCGTCGCTGTTCATGATCGCGACATTGCGATACCGCGGGCAAGATAGGCGCTTGTGGCATTGTCCAGGCGCTCGCCCAGGTCGGCGCCTTCCTGCTCGATCAGCTCAAAACCGGGCGCAAGCGCCGCGAAATAGTCCTCAGCATCGTGGGGTAGGTAGGCAATGGCGGGTTGCACCGCGGGGACGCGGCGCATCAAGTCGAGTGTATCGCGTAGCAAACACTCGTAGAGCGCGCTGGCCTGCTCGGGCGCAAGGGGCGGCGAGAGGCGCGTCTTGGTGCGACCCGGTTCGGGCCGTTTAGCGACGACAAGGAGCGCGTTAGCGTGGGGCATGGTTAGAATTTACCACGAAGGAACGAAGGAACGAAGCAAAGAAAACTTCGTTCCTTCGTTCCTTCGTGGTGGCATTAATAATCGTTCCCGCGGGCGGCCAGGAACACGGCGATGATGGTCATGGCGTCGCGAATCTCGCCGTCGAGCGTCATGCGCAGCACGTCGGCAAACGGCATGATCTCTACTTCGAGAAACTCGGTTTCATCGGGAACGGCCTGCACGCGGGTGAGGTTGCGCCCGATGAAGAGATGCGCGATCTCGCGGACGATGGATTTGCTGGTGTAGAAGGTAGAGATGTGCTGAAGATCGGCGGCGTCATAGCCGATCTCCTCGCCCAACTCACGGCGGACGGCTTGCTCCAACGCTTCGCCCGGTTTGACGCCGCCGGTGGGCATCTCCCAGCGGTGGTCTTCCCAGAAGACGTAGCGATACTGACGCACCATGACCACATGATCGTCATCTACGAAGGGCAAGACGCCGACGCATTCGGCGTTTTGAACGACGCCGTAGATGGTGGTCTTGCCATTGGGCATCTCGGCCACGTCCTCGCGGATCGTCGTCCACGGGTTCTCGTATACAATCCAGGTACTCAACGTCTTCCAGGGTTTCGGGGGCATCAGGTCATACCTTCTTACCACGAAGGAACGAAGAATACAAATCTATTCTTTTCTTCGTGTCTTCGTGCCTTGGTGGTGGCATTTGGTTTACACGACGACGGTAGTGCAGACGTTGCCGCTGCGCATGAGGTCTTTGGCGGGGGCGGGCCGCCAGTTGAGCACCGGCGACTCACCACCCACCCAGGGGCAATAATCGTCGTGGGCGTTCAGATCGCCGAGGAGCGCGCGACGGCTGGCACAGCCACCCTGACACGGACAATCGGCGGCGTTTGACGCGACCGCGCGCGCGGCGCGAAAGGCCTCACCCTCCATGACGGCCTCGCCCAGATCGGCCAGATCCTCGATGCGCGGGGCCACGTAGCCGTCCATCGGCCAGTAGACGCACGGGATGATCTGGCCGCGCGGGTTAAAGCGGATGCTGCGTCGCGCGCACGGCGATGCCACATCGGCAAGCCCCATCGCCGCGCGGACGACCGGCTCGCTGCACGAGATGACCGATCCCGTCGCAAACAGATCGCGATAGCCCTGCCAGAATTGGTCATAGGTTAACCGGAACCGGTCGCTATGGACGGGCTGATAAGCGTTGACGCGCAGGTTGACGCCATCCCGCCGCGCCAGGGCAACCATCTCGCCCATCCGGTTGTAGTTCGCGGTCATCAGCGCCGCAAGAATGGAAACCTCGATGCCCAGACTCTGGCAGCGCGCCATTGCTGCATGGACGCGCGCCCAGTTGCCGGGCGCGCGAAAGGCATCCTGCTCCCGCTCCGTGGGGAAGTCAATGGACACCTCGACGTCGTGGAAGGCGCGGAGGGTGTCATCCGTGACGCCCATGAGCGTGTAGCCGTTGGAGGCCACGCTGAGCGTAACGCCGCGCCCGTGGAGATAGCGCACGATTTCGGGAAACTCCGGGTGCAGCCCGTTCTCGCCGGTGCCCATGCCGACAGCGTCCACCGGCAACGCTTCGCAAATTTGGCGCACCTGGGCCAGACTGATGGCGCTGATGTTCAACGAATCGCGGTAGCAATGCGCGCAGTGCAGGTCACAGTCGTTGGTGAGGCCGATGCCCACGGAATAGCCCATTGCTATTTTCTCTCGCCGCTGACGATGAAGTAAGTGGCGGCGGCCATGAAGGTTCCGGCGTCCAGCCGCTCGCGGAGCACGGCAACCCACGCGTCGTGTTCGGCATGGGTGATCGCGCCGCCGTCGCGGACGACTTCCGCGGCGCGGAAGACCGACCCGGTGAGCGCCGCTCGATCGTCCGTCGTCACCGTGGTGATCGGTAAGACGGCCACGTGATGCAGGCCGGCCTCCACCATCCGGCGGTAGAGCTGCCGCCCGCTCCAGTTGTCGCCGCTGTGGTGATCGGTGCGCCAGGCGATGATACGGCGGGTCAGCGCGCGGTCGGGGTGATCCACGGCGAGCGTATCGAAGTCCAGATCCATCACGACGACGCGGCCGCCGGGCCGCGTCACGCGCACGAGCTGGCGCAGCACGGCGGAGGGATCGGGAACGTGGAGCAACAGCCGGGCCGCGAAAGAGGCGTCGAACGCGCCGTCGGAGAAGGGCATAGTTTCCGCAGAAGCGACAACAAATTCGACCGCGCCCGTTGGGTCAGCGACCAGATATTCCCGCGCGGCGAAGGCCATATCCGGCGAGACATCCATCCCAACCACCGCGCCACGGGGCGC
Organism: Anaerolineae bacterium; assembly: GCA_038214535.1. Lineage (GTDB taxonomy): Bacteria > Chloroflexota > Anaerolineae > CG2-30-64-16 > CG2-30-64-16 > JBBQRS01. The sequence continues at coordinate 21,387 of JBBQRS010000030.1, read as the reverse complement.
AACCCGCGGCGCAATCAGGCGGGCCAGGACGCCGCTGCCACTGCCTGCCTCGAGGATGCGTGCGCCAGGCCGTGGGTCGAGCGCGGCGGTCAGCCAATCGTTGACCTGGCGCTGATCCGGGCAGCGGGCGCGATCTTCGAGGAAGGCCGCCATGCGCTGCGCGTCTTCGCGGCTGACCTGCGAAGGATTTGACCAGGCGTCGCGACCCGCCATGTTACGGCGCTACCAGCTTAGCGTCTGCGCGCCGTTCACCAGCGCTTCAATCGCCGCTGCCGCGCCCACCATCTGCGCGCCGGGGATCAGTTGCTCGGCGGTGATGTTGCGCGGCTTGGAGCAGGCGCCACAGACCCACAGCGCGCCGCCGTTATCCACGAACTTTTGCATCAACTCGCCCAGAGGCGCATAGCCATCGGACTGTAGCCCGTCGGTATAACCTTGCACGGCGCAGCGCACGCCCTCGACGGTCAACAACACAGTCACGTCCTGGCCGGCAGTCAGCCCGGCGTTGGCGACCACGAATGCGAGCGTGGCGCGCTCCACATCATCCTTCGAGTGCGTTAGGTGCAAGAGAACTTTACCCATTGAATCCCCCTTATGGATTATATGAAATGCCCGGACTGGCAACCGGGCTGACGGATTGACCTGGTACTTACCTCCGTGTAACCCCTTGAGAGCGTTCCCGCCGACGCCCACAAGGGGCTAAACTACTTGCGACTTACGAGATAGTAGCTGCCGCTCTGATCCAGCAGCGCGTTGCCGGTCATGCGCGCCCAGGCGGCCAGGTCAACGGCGACGCTGGGATCGGTGGCGTGGATCACCAGGGTCTGGCCAGGCTGCATCTTGCGCACCATGCCGGCGATGGTATCGAGCGGGCCCTCGCCGCAGCCTTTCGCGCCGGCATCGTAGAACTGGTCGCCGGTGAAGGGCGACTCAGCGGGATCAGCGGCAGCGGGCGCAACCTGCGCCTGCACGGCAGCCTCGGAACCGGTCCAAACGATCAGTGATGTTTCCAGTTCGCGAACGCCCACGGCGTTCCCTATGCCGGTGGTCACTCAATCGCCGAGGGAGACCAGGTCGAGACTTTCGACCAGCGCCATCAGGTCCCAGCGCCCGGTGATAGCATAGACTTCGCGGATCACCGAGCTGGCGAGTTTCATGTCATGGAGTTCGCTCACCAACTCCTGAACGCGCGTTGGCTCGGCTTCGATGAAGACAAAGGCTCGAATCATGTGTGGCTCCTCAAATGCATGGATCAGGTATCTGTCATCCGAAGATGCGTAGTTTAGCCCCTTGTGGGCGTTCGTGACAGGCACAAGGCCATAAACTACAAGTCTTCGGATGGATCATCGTCTTTTGTGGCTTCCAACGGAAGCCCGGTGTTCAACCTCACCGGAAGGTGAGTTGCGGCGCTTCACCCGTTTGCGCCATGATCTCCAGCGTCTCCTGGACGCTCGCCACGGCGTCGGCCAGCGGAAAGAGCTTTTTGCTGACCTGCATGTCGGCGTCGGTGGAGAGGGGATGCCAGAAGATGCCGTCGAGATTGGCGGTGATCTCGGGGGCAAGGTTGCCGCGATGCACCTCCAGCCCTTCGCGCGAGTTGCCGCGGCGGGCCAGCGGGCGGACGAAGTGCTGCTCGTCCGGGATGCCCATGCTGCGATGTAGCGCGCAGATATCGTCGAGATGGGCGCTGTTGGCCGGGGTTTCGGTGGTGCTGAGCCAGACGGTGAACCCGCGCGCCTGCAACAGTGCGATGCCCTCGACCGCCTTGTCCCACGAACCTTTGCCGCGATAGGCGTCATGCTGCGCCGCAATCGCCCCGTCGAGGCTGACCTGGATGATCAAGTTGTCGTTGTTAATGGCGGACAGCTTTTCGAGGCGCGGGCCGCGCAGCAGCATGGCGTTGGTGAGCACCGAGGTGCGGATGCGCGCCGAACTGTAGGCCAGTATGTTGTAGATGTCGGGCAGGATGAACGGCTCGCCGCCGGTGAAGAAGACTTCGGTGAAGCCGAGTGCGACGGCCTCGTCTACCAGACGGGTCGCGTTGGCCGCGCCGATGGCGCGGCGCGGGGCGTTGGGGCTGGAGCGAACCACACAATAGTTGCAGCGCAGGTTACAGTCGTAGTTGGTGTAGATCCACAGCTTCCAGCCCTGACCCGCGCAGGATGTCGCCACGACCTCTGCACCGGGCAAGGGGCCATCGAGTAGGGAAGGCAGGCTCGTGAGACGAAGTTCATCCATGAATTACAGGCTCCAGTAGACGCCGCAGTTGGCGCACGCCTTGTGCGGGTGGTCGCTGAGAAATGCGCCCCGAAATGCGGCGTAGCTCTCGCCGTTCCAGATCTCGGCAAACGGCTGCTCGAAGAGGTTGCCCAGGATCAGGCTGTCATAGTCGGCGGTGGTGAATGGTGAGATGCAGCAGGGCAAACAGTTGCCGTTGGCGGTAATGTAAGCCGTGGTGAAGGGGCGCATACATGCCTGCCACGGCGTCGCAACCGCGGCGCGCGCGGCGGCGAGGCTGCTGCGCGGGTCGCGCGCACCGGAGGCGCGGAAGGCGCCTCCGAGGTCGGCGCTGAGCGCCTCACACGCCGCGATGATCTCCTCCTGGCGCTGTTCGGCCTGCCCGAAGATCGCCAGATCGTCGCGCGCCATGCCGAACTGTTGCTCGGCTTCGGAAGCGAAGAAGACCATCCGTTGCAGGTAGACTTCGGGCACGCCGAGGCGGGCGGCCAGCTGCACAAGGTCGGGCAGTTCATCGATGTTGTCGCGCGTGGCAACCATCCAGATGGAGATGCGCGGCGTGGCGCTGCCCAGCGCAGCCTTCATCTTGACCAGCCCCTCCAGCCCGGAGACGATCTTGTGGAGCAGGTCGGCGCCGTGGATGTGGGCATAGGTCACAGGGTCTGCGCCGTCTACTGAGCAACGGAATTCATCGAGGCCGCTGGTCACGAGTTGCTCTTACCACCCCGGATTGAGCAGCGTACCGTTCGAGTTGAAAAGCACCTCGACGCCGCGATCTTTGAGATAGCGCACCATTTGGGGTAAATCGCGGTTCAGGAGCGGTTCGCCGATGCCATGCAACACGGCGCGGCGCATCTCCGGGAACTGCTCCGCGATGCGGAGGAATTCGTCATAGCTCAAGGTGTGCAGCGGTTCGCGCGTGAAGTAGGTGCGCGGGCAGGTCTCACAGAGTAAGTTGCAGCGGTTTGTCACCTCGATGAAGACGACGCGGGGCACGATCGTGGCGTGGGGGCCACGCACGTGTCCGTCAGGCAACTTGTAGGCGTCGGGCAGGAAGGTCTGCTCGGGGAGCAGCGAGAGCAGGTCCGCAGCTTCAGGCTCCGACGTCAATGAGATCGGTTGGGACATATAACGATAATCTTTTCAGGGACGGTTGCAGATAGGGTCAATAAATGCGTCCCCAGGGGACGCTTGTTCATGAGTATAACGCCGACGAAGGGGCCTGTCAACCGAATTTGCATTACAGAATCCTTAGGTGTTCGTGAATAGGAGCAAATCCAGCTTCGAGAAGTGTTGGCATGGGGTACAGTAATGTCTCAAGTTTAGAACAGCAACAGATTGTGTACCACCGGAGGTTATGCCCGATGCAACGTTCACTCGCTATTCTGATGATATTGAGCATACTGCTGGCGGCGTGCGCGCCTGCCGCGACAGTTGTCGCGCCGACGAGCGCGCCCGCAGAGGTCGTTGAACCAACGGCCATCCCGCCAACCGAAATGCCTGAACCGACGGCGGTTCCGCCGACTGAAGTTCCGTCCGCGGCGACGTTAGCGCCGACCGCGACCGAGGCGGCGCCTACGGAAGAAGCGCCTACAGCGACGATCGAGCCGGCCGCGACCGATGCGCCGCCGACCGCCGCGCCGCAACCCGCAGCCTTAACGCCGGGCGACGCAGCACAGGGGAAAACGATCTGGGCGGCGCAGGCGTGCGTCGGCTGCCACGGCGCGAGCGCAGAGGGCGGCATCGGGCCGAAACTCGCCGGAACCGGGTTGAGCTTCGATCAGGTGCTGTTGCAGGTGCGCGTGGGGAAAGCCTCGATGCCGGCCTTCACCACGGAGCAGATCAGCGATCAGCAGGTCGCACACATTTACGCGTGGCTCAAGAGCCTTGCGCCCCCTACCCCTGCGCCGGCCCCTGCCGCCAAAAAACCGAACTACCCGACGGGCGCGCTGCTGGCAATGTGGCAGTCTATCAATGATATGAAGGTGAAATCGGACTTTGCGAAGGACCTGCCGGAACGACAAGCGCAGGACGACGCGGGCCGGCTGGCGATTTTGAAGCAGTTCGCGGGCGAGGCCGCGGGGCTGGCGCAAGCCGCCGTCGCGCAGGGCAACCAGGCGATCAATGAAATCCCGGATGAGAACGTGCGAGCCGTCCTGCGCAGCACCGTAGACCAGGCGAACCGGGTGGCGGATCTCGCCAACCAGGCGCAGGGTAAGGGTTCTTTCGGCGAAGCGTATTCGCTGGCCGCCGCGATGGTGAAAATCTCGCGGCTGGATGCATGGCCGCTGGCAACCCAGGCGGTGCGCGATGCGGGGGTGACGGGCAACGTGCGCGTGCAAGTGGTCAACCAGGCCGGGAGACCGATCCCCAATGCGTTCGTCACCGTGTTGACGGCGCATACCCCTGTCGGGGTGCGGACGGACGCCGCGGGCAAAGCGACGATCAACGGCGTGGCGGCAGTGCCCGCGCTCCAGGTGAAGGCGTATAACGACGGGCTGGTCTATCATGAGGTACACGTCAATCTGTCGCCGGGCAGCGCGACGGCGGACGCACGCATCGCGCTGCCCGGCCCAAGCGCCCGCGGGCAGACCCCTGCCGTGGCGAACGCCGTCGTCGAACCGAGGGCTGGCGCGGGCAATGGCACGGTGACGCTGCGCGTGACGGCAACCGACCCGCAAGGGGCGTCGAACCTGGCGGAAGATCAGATCTTTGCGCTCAACCCGGCGTTGGGGCAGGCGTTTGTACTGCGCAGCGTGGGCGGCGACCAGTATCAGACGCAGGTGAAGCTGCCCAACCTGGGCGCAGGGATAACAACGTGGTACTTCTTCGCCGTGGATCACCAGTGCAACACGAGTGGGGTGTTGACGGCGAATTACGCGGTGCAATAGTGCAGAGGAGCGGAGGGGCTGAGATGCGGAGGAGAAGAGGCGGGCAAGCGCTAATGATCGGGGTGATGCTGGCGGCGGTGGGATGTGTGCCGCTGCCTGCGCCCATCGCGCCCCCGTCGCCGATGCCCCCGCACACGATGTCCGTGATGTCGGAGCCGACGATGAAGGGGCCGCGACTGACGGCGCAGCCGGTGGAGGTTGCGCCGCAGGTTGACGGCGAGATTGACCCGGTGTGGGACACAGCTCTGCCCCTCGAACTGCCGCTGACCTGGGGCATCCGCGGGAAAGAGCCGGCCTACCCGGCGCAACTGCGGGCGGTCTATGACGGCGGGACGATCTACTTCCTTGCACAGTGGCCCGACGCCTCCGCGCCGATGGTCGGCGACGCGCAATTCATGGCGAACAAGCTGACCGTACACTGGACGCTGCCGCCGCCCGCGCCGGGGCTGGCCGCGCCCGCCTGCGATGTGGCGTGCCACACGGCGTACGCCGACCAGACCGGGCGCATCGTGGACGTGCAGTCGGAAACGATCCCGCCGGGGGCGGACGAGGCGCTGCCCGCGGCGGGATTGTGGCGCGACGGCGTGTGGACGGTGGAATGGAGCCGCCGGCTGCATAGCGATAACGCAAACGATTTGCAATTCAGCGACCTGGACGCGGCGTACCCGTTCTTCGTCAAGGTATTCGAGGGGGACGCGACGCGGGCCGATCCGGTCTCGCCGCTGCGGATGATGGTTTTCGGGGGCGCGTGAACCTGGAGATTTTGCCACCGCGGCACCCTTCGTAGTGACGGCTTCAGCCGTTGGGGGACACGACAACGGCTGAAGCCGTCACTACGAAGGGAAAGACATGTTGATCTGGGAGTTTTCAGATCAGATTCTTCATATGATCGTTCACCGGATTCCCCATCCCGCCACGCCGTGATATAGTCCACTCATGTTAGCCCCTACACAGCGAGTTTCGCGCGCCACCCTGCTCGTCCTCCTGCTGATCGCGATATGGGCCGGGTTCTACGGCTGGCTGGCGGTGCGCCGCCATCAGGCCCACCAGTCCGCGGCGATGGACCTGGGGTACACGGATCAAGTGGTTTGGAACACGCTGCACGGGCGGCCCTTCGAGTTTTCCACTTATGAGAACGCGCCGATTGATCTGCCGCTCGAGACGTTCAAACGCACGGATATCCTCCTCGCCTACCACGCCGAACTGCTGCTGGCTCCCATCTCGTTGAGCTACCTGCTCCACCCGGGGCCGGAAACGCTGCTGATCTTGCAGGCGGTCGTGATCGGGCTGGGGGCGCTGCCTGCGTACTGGCTGGCGCGCAGGCGGCTGCACAGCGAGCTGGCGGGCGTGGCGTTCGCGGCGGTCTATCTGCTGGCCCCGGCGCTGCAAGGTGCGGTCCTCTCCGATTTCCACGCCGTTGCCCTGACAGCGAGTCTGTTACTGTGGGCCTTCTTCTTCTTCGACACCAACCGGTGGGCGGCATATTTCGCGTGTATCCTCGCGGCGATGCTGACCAAAGAGGATATCCCGGTGGTGATCGCGCTGATGGGGCTGGGCATCCTGATTGCACGCAGGCAATCACGAACGGTGGGGCTGGCAACCCTGGCGCTGGGCGTGGGCTGGTTCGTGGTCGCCAACCGCGTGATCCTCCCCACCTTCAGCGGGCTCGGCCGCTCGCCCTTCTTCGAGCGGCTGGCGCTCTGGGGGCCGACGCCGGAGGCGTCGCTGCGCGCGGCCTTACAAAACCCGATGCTGGTGGTGCGTTGGGTTTTCAAGCCGGAAATCGTGACCTATCTGGGCGGGCTGTTGTGCAGTACCGGTTTTATGTCAATCTTCGGACTGCCCTTCCTCCTGCCGGTCGCGCCGGTCCTCGGAATCAACGTGTTCAGCGCGTGGAACTGGACCTATTCCGAAGGGGCGCACTACTCAGCCTCGGTCATGCCCTTTATCATCCTTTCCGGCATCGTCGGCATGGGGTGGCTGACCGGACGGCTCACGCGCGGGGACCGGGCACGACCGAGCGCGGTGGTCGGGATGCTGTCGGGCGCGATGCTCGCGATCGCGCTCATCCATCACATCCTGGTCGGGGTTTCGCCAGTCGTGCCCGACTTCGCGCCGCCGCGCGTCACCGAGCACCAGCGCATCGGCCAGGAGATCATGGCGCGCATCCCGCCGGATGCATCGCTCTCCGCGCAATCGGATCTGTACCCGCACCTGTCGGATCGCCGCAAGGCCTATCTGTTCCCCGCGGTGAATGACGCCGACTACGTGCTGGTAGATATGGCCGGGTCGGCCTATCCGCTAGCGGCGGACGAGCAATTCTGGGAGATTCAGGCGCTGCTCGAATCGGGCGAGTTTGGCGTGACCGCGGCAAAGGACGGGTATCTGCTGTTGCAGCGTGGGGTCGAGGGCTATCTGGACAGCGCGCAACTGGGCGAGTTTCTGAGCTTCGTCCGCGCGGGTAGCGATGCGCAGTATACGCCGATCCGTGCTCGCTTTGGCGACGCATTGGAACTGGTGGGTTACGACTATGCCATTCGCCCGGTGGTACACGCCACCGAGCGACCTGCAACGGTCGCCACTTACTGGCGCGCCCTGCGCCCGCTGAGCGAAGATTACGGCTTCCAATTCCACTTTACGCGCAGCGACGGCGCCATCGTCAACGAGTATGACGGGCCGCTCGCAGCGACGCTGTGGTATCCCACGCCGGCGTGGAAGGAGGGCGAGATCATCCGCATCGAGACGCCCGTCCTCTCAGTGGGGCGGTTTCACGATGTGCTGGTGACCGTGACGCGCTCGGCGGACGGGGAGATCGGGGCCACCGAGCACCTGATCCCGATTGCGGCCGCCTCGCCGGATGGGCCGGAGGTCGTAGGAGATGGAACATTGTTGAAGGTTTTCAGCTTCCGATAATGTGGCAAAGCCACAGCTTCGCGCGCTGCGCCGATTATGCTACAATCACGCGTAGAGTTACAGCAAGCTACGCCTACCATACTTTGTTTCCAAAAGAGGACAACCTGTGGACACTGACAGCCTTTATCCCAGCATTCGACCCCGCTACCCCGAACTTGCGGGGAAGGTCGCCATCGTCACCGGCTCAAATCGCGGCATCGGCAAGGGCATCGCCCTGCGCCTGGCGCGCGAGCGGATGCGCGTCGTGATCAACGGGCGCGACCCCGACCGCACCCAGGCTACGGCTGCGGAGTTGCGCTCGTTCGGCGCGGAGACGTTGGCGGTCGCGGCGGACATCGGCGTGAGCGCAGACATCACCCGTCTATTCGACGAAGTGATGGCGAAGTGGGGCCGGGTGGACCTGCTCGTGAACAACGCCGCCGACCTGCGCCGCAGGAAGTTCTTCGAGGCGGACGAGGAGTTGCTGGATGCCGAACTGGCGAGCAATATCCGCGGCCCGTACCTGTGCAGTTACCGCGCCGCGGAAATCATGCGCTCGAACAGCGGAGGGAGCATCATCCACATCAGTTCTGTGGGAGGGCTGCGCGCCCACTGGCGCGGGCTGCCCTACGACGTGACCAAAGGCGCGCTGGACGCCATGACGCGCGCCATGGCGCTGGAGCTGGCGCAATTCGGCATCCGGGTGAACGCCATCGCGCCGGGCGCGACGCTCACCGAACGGAGCAGCGGGCCGCGCATCAGCGAGGTATCGGCGTGGATCCCCGCGGGGCGCTTCGGGACGCCGCTGGATATCGGCGCCTCGGTGGCGTTCCTGGCCTCGGAAGATGCGAGCTACATCATCGGCCAGGTGATTTACGTGGACGGCGGGATCACCGTGCAGTTGGGTACGCCGGCGCAGCCGTTGTAAACAAGTTGACAAGTAGGCAAGTAGGCACGGTTATTTGTAAGGAATAAGGGATGGGGGAACTTGCTATTCGGAGCGGCGCGCCTGTGCGCTCGACGCCCTGGCCGGCGTGGCCGGTGTTCGACGCACGCGATGAGCGGGCCGTCACGGAGGTCGTGCGGTCGGGCCAGTGGGGCGGCCACCCGTATCCGGGGCCGAAGACGCGCGATTTCCTGGCGCGCTTTGCAGCGATGCAGGGCGGCGGGTATCCCGTGGCGGTCGCCAACGGGACGCTGTCTCTGGAGGTCGCGCTGCGCGCCGCAGAGATCGGCTGGGGCGACGAAGTGATCGTGCCGGCCTACACGTTTGCCGCGACGGCGACGGGGCCGATGGCCGCGGGCGCGATCCCTGTGATCGTGGATATTGACCCGGCGACGTTTTGCATGGACCCGCGGGCCGTCGAGACCGCAATCACGCCACGGACGCGGGCGATCATCCCGGTGCACGTGGGCCAGCAGATGGCCGACATGGACGCGCTGATGGAAATTGCTCATCGGCATGGCCTGATCGTAGTAGAAGATGCGGCGCACGCGCACGGCGCACGCTGGCGCGAGCGCGGCGCAGGGACCATCGGGGATTTCGGCTCCTTCAGCCTGCAATCCACGAAGGTGCTGACGGCTGGCGAAGGCGGCGTGTTGATCTGTCGGACGCGAAAGATGGCCGTGCGGGCGACCAGCATCATTGATTGTGGACGCCCGCACGACCCTGACGGTCAGCAATACACCTTCGGCGCGAATTACCGGATGAGCGAGCTTCATGCGGCGCTGGCCGGCGTGGGACTCGAACGGTTCCCGGAGCAAGCGCAGCAGCGCGAGGAAGCGGCGGCCTACCTGGACGAAGGGTTGAGCGAAATCCCCGGCGTGCGCGTGTTGCGCCGCGACCCCCGTCACACGCGGCGGGCATATTACCTCTACATGTTCGCCATCGAGCCGGAGATGTTCGGGGCCGGGCATGAAGCGATCAGCGCGGCGCTGGAGGCGGAGGGCATCCCGGCGGCGGCGGGTTGGCCGCCGATGCACCACTACCCGATGTTCCAGCCCCAACTTTCCAGGTTGCCCGTACCGACGGCGTTCCCGGAGCGCTTCGACTTCGCGCGGATGCACTTCCCCGCGGCGGAGCGCATCGCGGGCAGCGAGGCGCTGTGGCTGGGCGAGGCGGCCTTACGCGCCGGACGCGAGGGCGTGGACGATGTGCTGGCCGCGGTCAGGAAGGTGTGGAAGAACCGCGGGGAGTTGGGCGCGTAGGCGTTTGGGGGTTGGAACACGAGGACGTTTGGACCACTAAATACACGAAAGAACGCGAAAAACGCGAAAGGGTCAAGATGCCCTTTCGCGTTTCGTGTCTTTCGTGGCGTTTCGCGGTTTTAGTGGTCCAAACGCTTCCGTGTTCCAAACACCTCTACTTGAGGTTATGTTCCGCGTAGTAACTCATCGCGGCCTTCATGAAGTCGGCCAGGCCGGGGCGGTACTTGTCGTAGGTGGCGCGGAACTCCGGGTTGTCGGTGTAGAGGTCGCCCAGACCCGCGTAGGCTTCGGCGTTGGGCGTCCAGAAGTGACAGACCCAGGCGTAGTGCCGGGCGATCAGCGCCTGCACCACCGGGTCGCCGGGGGCGCGGTCGGTCAGATCGGCCAGCCCGCGCGTGACCTCTTCGCCCTCGGCCTGAACGGCCTGCATTTGCTCCTTCGTCATCTTGCGCGCCCGCTGCTCGGACGCCTCGACGACTTCCTCGCCGTACAGTTCGCGCGCCTCCCGGCGGTAACGTTCCGCGTCCTCTTTCGAAAATCCCGCATACAGTTCTTCATCGGTCAGTCCCATCATATCCTCCTTCAATCCGGCAATGGTCTTGTCAATCGTCTCCATGAGACGCGCTAGCCGGTCGCGCTGCGCCTGCAACAACTCGCGATGTCGCTCCAACGCGCGCACCGGGTCAAAGCCGGGCGCGTCGAGGAGCGCCGCGATTTGATCCAGCGGGAAGTCGAGCTCACGGAAGAAGAGGATCTGTTGCAGCCGCAGCAGGTCCTTCTCGCCGTAGAGCCGATACCCGGCTTCGGTGCGCGCCGCCGGGGTCAGCAACCCGATGGCGTCATAGTGATGCAGCGCCCGGACGGTCACCCCGGCGAGGTCGGCGAGTTGTTGCACCGTGTAGGCGGTCGTGCGTGTCTCCATGTAGGATATGATAAGCTATGACGTTACGTCAGGGTCAAGTTAAGGTTTCTTTACAAATCAGCGAAAGAGCGCGCCGCAGTCGGCTTGCGAGACGATGCGGCTGTAGAGCTTCAAGAACCCTGTGGTAATTGCGGGTGGGCGCGGCTGCCACTCCGCCAGGCGGCGGGCGATTTCGTCGTCCGGGACGTGGAGGGTCAGGCGGCGGCCGGGGATGTCAATCTCGATCAGGTCGCCCTCACGGACGGCGGCGATGGGGCCGCCGATGTAGGCCTCGGGGCAGACGTGGCCGATGCAAGGGCCGCGCGTCGCGCCGGAATAACGGCCATCGGTGATCATGGCGACCAAATCGCCCAACCCCATGCCCACCAACATCGCCGCAGGGATGGAGAGTTCGCGCATACCGGGGCCGCCCGCGGGGCCTTCGTTGCGAATCACCAGCACGTCGCCGGGGTTGATGTTGCGCGCGGTGAGCGAATCGCGCACCTCATCCTCCGACTCGAAGACGCGCGCCGGGCCAATGTGATATTGCATGGCCGGGGAGACCGAACTCTGCCGCACTACCGCCCCGTCGGGCGCAAGGTTGCCGCGCAACACCGCGATGCCGCCCTGCGGCGCAAGCGGCGCAGCGAGCGGATGCAACACGTCATCACGCAACACGCGGGCTTGCGCAGCGATCTCGCCCAGCGTGCGACCGTCCACCGTGGGCAGGTCGGTATGCAGAAGCGGGGCCAACACGTTCAACACGGCAGGGATGCCGCCGGCTTCGTGCAAATCCACCACGGTCAGCCGGCTCGCCGGGGCGAACTTCGCGATGAGCGGCGTGTTGCGCCCCAGCGCATCGAAGGTATCGGGCATGATGTCCGCACCGGCGTCTACGGCGATGGCCGGGACGTGGAGCGCGGCGTTCGTGGAGCCGCCGAGCGCCAGCGTGACGCGCACGGCGTTTTCGAGGCCAGACTGGCACAGCATTTGGCGGGCGTTCACGCCACCGCGCACCAACTCGACGATGCGCCGTCCGCTGGCGCGGCACAGGTCGGGACGGGCAGGGTCGAGCGCGGGCAGCGTGGCGCAGCCAGGCAAGGCAAGCCCCAGCGTCTCAACAATGCAGTTCATGGTGTTGGCCGTGCCCATGAAGGCGCATGCGCCGGGGCCGCCGCACGCCCGGCATTCGATCTCGTAGAACTCCTCCTCAGTGATGCGCCCGGCCTTGTAGCGGCCCATCGCCTCTTTCACGTCGCTCAGGATGATCTCGCGGTCCGCGGCGTCGGGCTGCGGCAGGCGACCCGGCAACATGGGGCCGCCGGTGACGAAGATCGTGGGCAGATCGAGGCGGGCGGCGGCCATCAACATGCCGGGGACGATCTTGTCGCACGAGCAGAGCATGACGATGCCGTCGAAGCGATTGGCCTGCACCATCAGCTCAACCGAGGCGGCGATGATGTCGCGCAGGGGCAGGATCGAGTGCATCCCACGGCCCTGCGCGATGCCGTCACACGGGGCAACGGTGTTGAACTCCGCGACCGCGCCGCCCGCCTCGCGCACGCCCTCCTTGACCCACGCGGCCAGCTCGCGCAGGTGAAAATGGCCGGGATCTACCTCGCTCCACGAGTTGACGATGCCGATCAGAGGTTTCGCGAAGTCCGCGTCAGCGAACCCCATCGAACGGTAGAGCGCGCGCGGATACGCGCCGGCCACGCCTTCGAATACGCCGCGTCCTATCATGGTCAGTCTGCCTTTCCGGGTCGAAGGGCCTCGTGTGGATACCAAATCTGTGTCTGTGCGGCTCGCCGCATGGGCATACGGTAACATCGGATAATATCCGGCACAAGTTAACATAAGCATAATTCTCTTGACACAGCACTTTTTACAGGGGTATAATCGGCGTCTACCTGTCGAGACGTGGCTGGATTCCAAGATGGTGGTGTGGATAGTCATGAGGACATGGCGTCTCTGAAGCTCGACAAGCGGCAGATCGGGTCCCTGCCAGCTCTCCCGGCGCAAGGCGCCGGAAATATCCAGGAGCGTGAGCATGATACGTGTTGAGCATGTCTACGATCACAAGGAACGGGATGGCGGCGCGCGGTTTCTGGTGGATCGGCTATGGCCGCGTGGGATTCGCAAAGCAGATCTGGAGATTGACGGGTGGGTGCGGGATGTCGCACCCAGTACAGCGCTGCGGCGCTGGTTCGGCCATGATCCGGCGAAATGGGAAGAGTTCAAGGAGCGCTACTTCAAGGAACTGGACGAGAATCCCGCGGCCTGGGAGCCGTTGCTGGAGGCAGCCCGCAAGGGCGACGTCGTGCTGCTCGAGGGCGCACACGATAAGGAACATAACCAGGCCGTCGCGCTCAAGGACTACCTGGAGTCGAGGCTGCGAAAAGCGTAGTGCTGGTCAGGAATTCCAATGTACCAGGAGTCAGGGCTTCAGCCGGTCACGCACAAAACCTGGTTGCCCAAAAAACCGGCTGAAGCCTCCAGTCCAATGCCTGAGAAGCGCCTTGATTTGGAATTCCTGAGTGCTGGTGCGAATCGTAGCGCCGTGAGAAATGTGGTACGATCACGGGGCCGCAGCGAAGCGGCGGGGGGCAACCATCACGGAAAGGATGAGCAATATATGGCGCCAGTGACAATTCAGGATATCAGGGTGATTTTGACGCAGCCGGCGGGGTCGCGGTTGGTGATCGTGAAGGTGATTACGTCGGAGCCGGGGCTGTATGGTCTGGGCTGTGCGACCTTCACCCAGCGGTATCACGCGGTGGCCGCGGCCATTGAAGGGCATTTGAAGCCGTTTCTCATCGGGCGGGATGTCTCGCGCATCGAGGAAATCTTTCGCATGGCGATGGTGCATGGATACTGGCGCAACGGGCCGGTGTTGAACAACGCCATCTCCGGCGTGGACCAGGCGCTGTGGGATATCAAGGGGAAGCAGGCCGGGATGCCGGTGTATCAACTGCTGGGCGGCAAATGCCGCGAGGCCGCGGCGGTCTACACGCACGCAGACGGGCGCGATCCGCAGGAAGTGGAAGATAACGTACGCGCGTACCAGGCGGAGGGCTACCGCTATATCCGTATTCAGATGGGCGGCTATGGCGGGAAGGGCGAGACGTTTGTCAAGCCCGAAGGCGCGCCGGACGGCGCGTATTACGATCCACGCGCCTACATGCGTAACATGCTGCGGATGATGGAGCATATCCGTATCGCAGTGGGCGAAGAGGTGGAGCTGCTGCACGATATCCACGAGCGATTGTCGCCGATTGACACGGTGCAGTTCGCGAAAGATGTCGAGCAGTTCAAGCTGTTCTTCCTCGAAGACTCGCTCGCGCCGGAGGATATCGCGTGGTTCCAGAACATCCGCAGCCAGTGCGCGACGCCGCTGGCGATGGGCGAGTTGTTCAACAGCCCGCACGAGTGGCAGCCGTTGATCGCCCGGCAGTTGATTGACTTCATCCGGATGCACGTGAGCCAGATGGGAGGCATCACCCCGGCGCGGGACGTGGCGCTGTTTGCCAACATGCACGGGGTCCGCACGGCATGGCATGGGCCGGGCGACACCTCGCCGGTGGGCCATGCGGCGAACCTGCACCTGGACGTGTGGGCGCCGAACTTCGGCATCCAGGAGTGGTGCCGGTTCCCGGAACTGGTGTACGAGATCTTCCCCGGCACGCCGGAAGTGCGCGGGGGCTATATGTATCCCAATGACAAGCCGGGGCTGGGAATTGATGTAAACGAGGAGCTGGCGGCAAAGTATCCATGCCAGGACGAGGTGGAGTTCTGGACGCAGGCGCGCCTGCCCGATGGCAGCCCGGCGCGACCATAATGCGGCCACGAATTACACGAATGGTACGAATCGTTGTACTGCCCCTCAACGGCTGAAGCCGTCACTACGAAGGACACAACAAATTACTGGCCGATGAGTTGGACGACGAGGCGGCGGGCGCGGGGGCGGGTGTCGAAGTCGAGGAAGATGATTTGCTGCCACGTGCCCAGCGTCAAAGCGCCGCCGACGAATGGAATCGTGAGTGAAGGCCCGATGAGCGCCGCCCGAACATGAGCGCAGCCGTTGTCATCTCCCCAGCGGCGATGGTGGCGGTAGTCTCGGTCGAGCGGCGCGATCTCGTCCAGCACCTGACGCAGATCGGCAATGACGCCATCCTCGTACTCGATGGTGGTGAGGCCGCCGGTCGAGCCGGTGCAGAAGAGGGTTGCCGTGCCGGCGCGCAGCCCTGATGCACTCACGATCCTCTGCACCTGATCGGTGATATCCTGAATGTCGGTGTTCCCCGCACTGCGCAATTCGATGTAATCCGTCTTGACCATGATCTCTACTCGCCCACGAAGACGACCGCCGAACGCGGCGGCAAGGTCAGTGCATTGAGATAACCGCCCGAGACAGACCCGGCGGCCCCGGCCTGCCCGGCCAGTGCGTCAGGATAGACGCCATCGGCCAGGAAGCCGGCTACCTCCAGTGTGACGGTCGCAGCGGACCGCCCCGCGTTGAAGATCACGATCACCCCGTCCGCATCGTACTGGCGGCCAAACGCGTACACACTGTCCAGGGCATAGAGTGACTTATACCTGCCGCGGCGCAACGCAGGGTGCGCATGACGCAGCGCGATGGCCTGCCTTGTCCAGGCGAACAGGTCATGATCCCATTGCAGGGGATCCCAGTTGAAGGCGCGCCGGCAGTCGGGGTCGGGACCGCCGGTCATGCCGATCTCGTCGCCGTAGTAGATGCAGGGCGCGCCGGGCGCAGTCATCAGGAAGAGGAGCGCCAGCTTGAGCGCGTCCCGGTCGCCACCGGCCTGGTGGAGGAAGCGCGCGGTATCGTGGCTGTCCAGCAGGTTGAGTTGCGCGAACGTGATCGGCCACGCGTATTGCGACAGGACGCGATCCAACTCGGCGGCGAAGACCTGCGCCTGAATCGGCTGGACGCGAAAGCCGCCGGGCTTATATTCCGGGTCGAGCGTGTCGGCGGCGAAGAAGCCCAGCGCGGCGCGGCCCAGCGGATAATTCATCACGGCGTCGAACTGGTCGCCCTGCAACCAGCGCTCCGCGTCGCCCCATACTTCACCCACGATGTAGGCCTCGGGGTTGGCGGCTTTCACCACCTCACGAAACTTGCGCCAGAAGGCGTCATCGTCAATCTCGCCCGGCACATCGAGCCGCCAACCGTCAATGCCGAATTCCACCCAGTAGCGCGCCACGTCGAACAGGAAGTTGCGCACCGCGGGCGTCGTCGTGTTGAACTTGGGCAGCGCCGGGTTGCCCCACCATGCATGATAGTTCGGATGCACCGAGCCGTAGGGTCGTAGCGGCCACCCCTGCACGGTGAACCAGTCAAGATAAGCCGATTCCGCGCCGTTTTCCAGGATGTCGTTGAACTGGAAGAAGCCGCGGCTGGCGTGGTTGAACACACCATCCAACACCACGCGGATGCCGCGGGCGTGCGCCGCATCGAGCAAGACGCGCAACGCGTCATTGCCCCCCAACATCGGGTCTACCTGGAAATAATCGTGCGTGTGATAGCGGTGATTGGAGGCGGAACGAAAGACCGGGTTGAAGTAAATCGCGTTAATGCCGAGCGTGATCAGATGATCCAGATGCTCGACGACGCCGATCAGGTCGCCGCCCTGGTAGCCGTGAAACGTGGGCGCGCTGCCCCAGGGTTGCAAATTAGCGGATTTAGGAACCGCCGCGGAGCGCGCAAAGCGATCGGGAAAAATCTGATAGAAAACGGCATCCTGCACCCACTCCGGCACGGGAGATCGCGCGCTTTGCGTATCCTCTTGCATGTGTGCGTTCAATGCCCGGCGTCGTTCTGCTCTTGCAGCCGCGGGGTCGGGATGCCGCAAAGGAACCGGAAAGGCGTGTCGCCTGCGTTGATGTAGGTGTGACGCACGCCGGCGGGGACGAAGACCACGGAGCCGGGGCCGACATCGTGCCACGTGTCTTCGATCAGCACGCGACCGACACCTTCAACGACGAAGTTCTCATGCTCAAAGGGATGGATGTGATTGGGCGTATTGCCGCCGGGCGCGACCTCGAGCAGGCGCAGGGCGTAGTTGGGCGCGCCGTCGTGTTCGGCGTCAATGACCCAACGAATCGTAACGCCTGGGGCCTCGGGGCCGACTTCGGCGGCAGGCACATCGGTATAGTGAACGGCCTTCGGGGTTGGTTCACGCATGGATTAAGCCCTCGCTTTCTTATGTCTGGTGAGTCTATTTTACCCGCGTTGCAAAAGACGCGCCAATCATCGGCGGCGCACGCGGAAAAGGAAATCTTAAGGTTAGGCAGCTATTAATGGTAACGCACATTACTTAACCGGGCATTGCCAGTCGCTAAAATTACATCAACAGGCCCCTGTTTAACCGGGCGTCGGTTTATCCGAGTAGTCCTGCCAGGGTTGATGCGCCTGTCACAATGCGTCTGGCGTGTTAAGTCAAGCACTACTAAGGAGTTTTACCATGGCTGAGAAATCGACAAAGAAATCGGGTGAGGCGAAAGAAGCAAGTTCCTCTCATGCCGACGAAGCGATGCGTGTGGGCAATGGCGGTGAATGGCATCAGGTTGCCGATGGTACGTATCCCCCACTGACCACCAATCAAGGTGTGCGGATTGCCGACAATCAAAACTCGCTGAGAGCAAATGCACTCGGCCCGACTCTGCTGGAGGACTTCGTCCTCCGCGAGAAGATCACGCATTTCGATCACGAACGGATCCCGGAGCGCATCGTCCACGCGCGCGGGACCGGCGCGCACGGTTACTTCGAGCTGACCGAATCACTGGAGCAATATACAACGGCGAAGCTGCTGACCGAGGTCGGCGAGCGGACGCCGTTGTTCACACGTATATCTACCGTCGCGGGCGGCGCAGGCTCCGTTGATACGCCGCGCGATGTGCGCGGGTTTGCCGTCAAGTTCTACACCAAGGAAGGCAATTGGGACCTGGTGGGCAATAACATCCCGGTCTTCTTCATCCAGGATGCGATCAAGTTCCCCGATTTGATCCATGCCGTCAAGATGGAGCCGGATCGTGGGTTCCCGCAGAGCGCAACGGCGCACGATACGTTCTGGGATTACATCTCGCTGACGCCGGAATCCATGCACATGGTGATGTGGATCATGTCCGACCGCACGATCCCGCGCTCGCTGCGGATGATCGAGGGATTCGGGATTCACAGCTTCCGGTTGATCAACGCGGCGGGCGAGTCTACGTTCGTTAAGTTCCACTGGCGGCCAAAGCTGGGGCTGCAATCCACCGTGTGGGATGAGGCCGTCAAGATTGCCGGGGCCGACCCTGACTTCCACCGCCGCGATATGTTCGAGGCGGTTCAGAACGGCGCGTTCCCCGAATGGGAGTTTGCGGTGCAACTTTTCACGGAGGAAGAGGCCGACCAGTTCCCATTCGATCATCTGGATTCGACGAAGCTGATTCCGGAAGAACTGGTTCCGCTGCGGGTGATCGGGCGCATGGTGCTGGATCGCTGGCCGGACAACTTCTTCGCTGAGACGGAACAGGTGGCCTACTGCCCTGCGAACATCGTGCCGGGGATTGATTTCTCCAACGATCCGCTGCTGCAAGGCCGGCTCTTCTCGTATCTTGATACGCAGCTTTCGCGGCTGGGGTCGCCGAACTTCCAGCAAATTCCGATCAACGCGCCCAAGTGTCCCTTCGATAACCAGCAGCGCGATGGACACATGCAGATGTTGCAGCCTAAGGGTCGGGTCAGCTACGAACCGAATTCGTTGTCGGATGAATACGCGGCGCGCGAAGACCCGGCGAACGGCTTCCATAGCTTCGCCGCAACCGAAGCAGGCGAGAAGGGCCGCATTCGCGCCGAGAGTTTTGCCGACCATTACAGCCAGGCGCGCCAGTTCTACATCAGCCAGACCCCGCACGAGCAGACGCATATCGCATCGGCACTGGTGTTCGAACTGTCGAAGGTGGCACACGTGCACGTGCGCGAGGCGATGGTCGGACACTTGCGGCATATTGACGAAGACCTTGCCCGGCGCGTGGCCGATGGCCTGGCGCTGTCAGCGATGCCCAGCGCCCCGCAAGCGGCCGCACCCGTGATGGATCTGCCGCCTTCACCCGCATTACAACTCATCGGCAAGATGAAGGACACTCTGGAGGGACGCGCCGTGGGCATCCTGGTGGCTGACGGTTCGGACGGAGCCGCCGTGAACCGGATCAAGCAGGCCGCGGTGGGTGCGGGTGCAACGGTGAAGATCGTTGCCCCGAAGGTGGGCGGCGCGAAGCTGGCAGACGGTACGATGCTGCCGGCTGATGGTCAGTTGGCCGGGATGCCCTCGGTCAACTTCGATGCGGTGGCGGTGATCCTGTCTGAAGACGGCGCGAAGATGCTGATGAAGGAATCCGCCGCGATTGACTTTGTGCAGGATGCCTTCGGCCACCTCAAGGCGATTGCGGTTGACGCCGGTGGGATGCTGCTGCTCCAGAAGGCGCAAATCGAAAAGGACGCCGGCGTCGTGGATGCCGGTGACGTCGCAGGGTTCATTGGCGCAGCCAGGACGCGGCAATGGGAACGTGAGCACTCGGTGCGTATGCTGGCGTAGCCGCTAACTTCCGCATAGTATCCACCAGTTATCTTCCCTGGTCAGTTTGCAAGCTGACCAGGGAAGTTTTTTGCCCTACTCGTAGGACAATTCGGCTTGACGCGGGACGTAGGGCGCATTAGACTGATACTTGGCAAACAGCAGGGCATCATTCAAGGAGGAAGGCATGACCTATAACGGGCCGCTGCACGAGATGGCGGCGACGACACCGACGCAATACTGGAACGATTCGTGTGCGGTGGGCGAGCTGGATTACGCACTGGCGCGCGGCGCGGTCGGCGCGACCAGCAACCCGCTCATCGTGCTGAGCGTGCTGAACCAGGAGATGCACCTATGGCGCGACCGCATCCGGCAGATCATCGCAGAAAACCCCACGTGGTCGGAGACTCAGGTCGCATGGCAAGTGTACGAGGAGGTGGCGGTCAACGGGGGACGGATGCTGCTGCCGACCTTCGCGCGCGAAAGTGGGCCGCGTGGCCGTCTGTCCATCCAGACCGACCCCGCGAATTATCGGAACAGCGCGGCGATCCTGGCGCAGGCGGAACACTTCCACAGCCTGCTGCCGAACCTGCACATCAAATTACCCGCGACGCAGGCCGGCATCGCGATGGTGGAAGAAGCCACGTATCGTGGGATCAGCATCAATGCGACGGTCAGCTTCACCGTGCCGCAGGTGATCGCGGCCGCGGAAGCCGCCGAACGAGGTTTGCGGCGACGCGAGGCGGAGGGTAAGGACATTTCTACCATTTGGCCGATTGCGACCATCATGGTAGGGCGACTGGACGATTGGCTCAAGGTGGTCGCGAAACGCGATCACGTGGACATTGACCCCGAATGCCTGGAGTGGCCGGGCGTGGCGTGTTTCAAGAAGGCCTATGCGCTTTTCACCGAACGAGGCTATCGCACATATCTGCTATCGGCGGCGTATCGCAACAACTACCACTGGCTGGAGTTTGTCGGCGGCGACGTATCGCTGACGATTCCGCACGAGTGGCAGGTCCGGTTCAACGCATCGGGCGCGCAGCCGGTCGAACGGATGCACACGCCGGTCGCGCCGGCGACCCTGGACGCGCTCACCGCGCAGTTCCCCGACTTTCGGCGCGCCTACGATGAGGACGGGATGACGCCGGAAGAGTTCGACGATTACGGCGCGACCGTGCGCACGTTGCGCTCGTTCATCGGTGGATGGCACGATTTCGTCGCCGTGATCCGCGACCAGATGTTACCGAACCCGGATATGTAAGGCGCGCCCATCGCTTCACGGCCCACGTTCTTGACACCGAAAATGGGACGCGGACGAGCGCAGATGAACGCGGATTCAGCGTAGGCATCAAGGCTGGTTGGCTTTGATCCAAAAAGCTCCAATGGAGACATCCAAATGCAAGAGGTTGTGCGAATCGGGTTGATCGGGGTGGGACGTATCGGGCAGATGTACGCACGACTGCTTTCTTCGGAGGTGGAAGGCGTCGAGTTGGTCGCGGTCGCGGACGCGCGGGGGGAGGCGGCGCAGGCGGCAGCGGAGCGTCACGGCATTGCGGTGTGGAGCGGCGACTATCAGGAAGTGCTAAGTCGCAATACTGTGGATGCCGTGGTGATCGCCACGCCAACGAACACGCACGTCGAGGTGGTGAAGGCAGCCGCGGCGGCAAAAAAGCAG
>JBBQRS010000029.1:0-44957 GCA_038214535.1 Anaerolineae bacterium | reverse complement strand
GAACGTAACGCCCTTGCCCGGAGGCAGGCGTAACGCGTCCGGTCGGTCGGGGTCATCGAAGTTGTATACGTAGGCCCAGTCCGAGGGCGCGGGGCGCGTTGCCGCCTTGCGTTCGAGGAAGCGCGTGAGGATGCTGGTCTTTCCCGCGCCCGCCGGCCCTGTCGCGAAGACGTTATAGCCCTCGCTGGGGATGTCCAGGCCGAACTCGATGGCGCGCGCCGCGCGCTCCTGGCCGATGATGCCGTCGAGATCCGGCGCGTCCGCGGTCGTCGCATAAGGGAAGCCGGACACATCGGCGCGGCGGCGCAGTTGTTCGGCGGTCAGTTCACGGGGTGAAGTCATGCAGCGCTCCTGGCGCGGGATGGGTGGGTCATTTGCTCAGGCAAACTATACAACGTATGCGCGTGTCGCGCAACGCAGGAACCGAAACTGATTTCTGCTGCGTTGCAATTTGATCACTGCAATGTTATATTCCGATGAGCTTGTCTATTTCTTCACGGTCCGTATTCACCGCAATGCAGGAGGAAAGCCATGACTCTTCGCCTCGCCAGATCGCTGCTAATTCTCGTCGCCACGCTGTTGATGCTCTCGTCCTCGGTTTTCGCTCAATCCACTGCGCCGGCTTCACCGTCAGATGATATGGTCCTGATCCCGGCTGGCGCGTTCCAAATGGGCTGCGACCCAGATCACAACGGCGCGGACCAGTGTTATGAATGGATGGGCGAATTGCCGCTGCATACGATCTACCTAGACGCCTATCGCATCGACCGGACCGAGGTCACTAACGCGCAGTACGCGGAATGTGTGGCTGCGGGGGGATGCACGGTGCCGCTGTACAGCAGCTCCCGCACCCGTTCATTCTATTACGGCAACCCGGCCTATGAGAACTACCCGGTAATCACCGTCGTGTGGGTTCAGGCTTCCGCTTATTGCGCTTGGGCCGGCAAGCGACTGCCAACCGAGGCCGAATGGGAAAAGGCGGCGCGCGGCGCGCGCAATACCCTGGCCTACCCGTGGGGCGATGCACTCCCGACTTGCGCGCAAGCCAACTTCTACAATGAACATGTACCAGCAGATTGCGTGGGCGACACCAGTGCCGTTGGTAGCTACCCCGACGGAGTGAGCTCGTTTGGTGCGCTGGACATGGCGGGTAATGTGGAGGAATGGGTGAGCGACTGGTACGATACTGGTTACTACAGCATTTCGCCAAGCAGCAATCCACAGGGGCCAGCGACGGGGAGCCACAAAGTGGTCCGGGGTGGGAGTTGGTGTATGTGGAGTAACAACCAGCGCGTTGCATATCGTAATGCTTACTACTCTGGAGGTTTCGACTCCGTTGGTTTTCGGTGTGCTGTGGCCCCAGCGCCAGGCGCGACCTACACGATCTCCGGCCAGGTCACCTACGCCGATCTCAGCCCCATCAGCAGTGTTTTAGTCTCAGACGGCATCGGTCATAGCGTGACCACCGACGCGTCGGGCAACTACACCCTCAGCGGGCTGCCAGCGGGCACGTACACACTCACCGCGGCTAAGGCTGGTTATACGTTCTCGCCACCATCGCGCTCGGTGACTGTGCCACCCGATGTTACCAACAAAGACTTCACGGGTCGGAAAACCTGCGATCCTTCGGCGGCTCCCTTCCTTGATCTCCCACTTGAGTACAACCGCACCGATCCGGTCACCAACTTCATCTTTGCGCTGAAGAACTGGAATATCGGGGGCGTTCAGTCGTGGTTCGACCACAACTACCCAACTTACAACAATAGCACATACGGTCCGCAGCCTGCTGGCATCCAGCTCTACTATCACACTGCCAGGCCCCTGACCGAGAACCTGACTTATGCAGGCAGCCTCCGCTGCTATGGACCCGAGAATCGCCGCCTGTGCTACGATGGCCACAACGGCGTCGACCTGACCAACAGCAAGTACACCACCGGTTCCGACATCATCCATCCAGCAGCCGATGGGCAGGTTATGAAAGTGGATTATGACGGTGCCGGATACGGCTATTACGTCGTCGTGGATCACGAGAATGGCTACTACACGTTGTATGGACACATGACCGGCGATCACCGGCCGGTAGAGGGGCCGGTCACGAAAGCCTCGCGCATCGGGACGATGGGGAGTACGGGCAGATCCGGCGAAAAACACCTGCACTTCGGTGTGTACTGCGACGATGGCAACGGCGAATGGGACGGCGAAGGGACTGACCGGCCGGTTGATCCCTTTGGCTGGGATGGCCGCTTGATGAGTCCGGCAGCGCCCGATCCCTGGGTAGCTGATCAGAACGGCCCGGTGAGCAGCAGACTATGGACTTACCCTGAGCAGAACTACTGTCTCGTTACACCCCAGCCGATGTCTTGCGCAGATCCGACAAGCAGAATCCGTGCGCAGGTTCCGTCTGGTACATTCACGCCCGGTACGCAATTGATCCTTTCTCAATCGCCCATCTCCTCGCCCCCGGCTCAGATGTTCGACACTGGTGCATCATTCTGGTTGAGGATCGGGTCGCAGGCCGGAAGCACTGCACCTACGGTCAATAGCGAGCCGACTACGCTGCCGCACCCGATTACGCTGCAGGTCACCTGGGACACGGCAGCCACGCGTCATTTCAACATGAGCCAGACGGCCCTCTACGCTCGCCCAGCGGGATCGGAGGCCTGGCAGACGCTCACGACGACTGCCGACCAGGCCAGTCACACTGCACAGGCGCAGACGACAGAACTCGGCGACTTCGACCTGCGCGCGCCGCTGCTTTGCCCGGCTGGAGATGTAGAACCGAATGACGCCTATTCTCAGGCATGGACCTCTGCGTCCGAAACTGCATCTACGAGCGGCGTGTTCGACATCTCGGAGGATGAAGACTGGTATCGGGTGGACTTGAGCGCCGGGCGCAGCTACACGTTTCAGACCTCGGCGCTGGGCGCGAGTGTGGATACGCTATTGGAACTCTACGATACGGACGGTGTTACCAGGCTGGCCTCGGATGACAATAGCGGCGGAGGCAAAGCGTCACGACTGGGGTGGACGCCCGGTAGTTCGGGAACTTACTTCGTGAGGGTGGGCCGAACAGTGAGCGGCGCCACCGGATGTAGCGCCCGTTACACGCTGGGCATCACATCGGCAGCCGTTGATGGGAGGTCTTTGTATTTGCCGCTTGTCACACGATGACTTTAAAATGCCGGGCAACTTCTCTACGAGTTGCACTTGTACCTGTTGACATTCGGCACACATTGTGCTAGGATTTGCGCATGAAGACCTTCGATTGGAATGACGATAAGAACGCCTGGCTGTGGCAGGAGCGTGGCATTTCCTTCGAACAGATCGTGTTTTGGATCGTCAATGGCGGGCTTCTGGATGTGATCGAGCATCCGAACAAGAGGCGTTACGCCAATCAGCGTATTTTTTGTTGTAAACGTTGAAAACTATGCTTATCTGGTACCTTTCGTTGAGGACGAAGAGCGCATATTCTTGAAGACCATCATCCCCAACCGGAAGATGACGGGCCGATATTTACGGAGTAAATGAAAGTGAAATTGACCCCGGAAGAGAAAGAACTACTAGAGTCAGTTGAGCGAGGCGAGTGGGAGCGTGTTCCTCAATTCGAGGAAGACGTGCGCCGCTATCAGACCTATGCCGAAGCTACAATTCGTAAGGATCGACGAGTTAACATTCGTATCTCCGAGCGAGATTTGCTCAAGTTACAACAAAGAGCGCTGGAAGAAGGTCTTCCTTACCAGACTTTAATCGCCAGTATCCTGCACAAATACATCTCAGGCCGACTTGTTGACAAAACCGCGTAGGAAGGGTCTGCATTACCGATCAACCGCCGTTAGCCCCTGACGACCTGGCGCGCTACATCCGTGAGTACGACATCGCAGCCGAGCTGCTGCCGATGACGGTGGAGACGCCGACCGTGCCGGCCGCCGCGGCGGCGTTGGGCGTCCAGCCCGCGCAGATCGTCAAGTCGCTGCTCTTCCTGATTCGTGACCAGGCAGTACTGGTGATCGCGTGCGGTGACACAACGGTGGATCGCCGCGTCCTGGCCGACCGCTATGGCGTGGGCAAGAAGCAGGTCAAATTGGCCGACGCCGCGACGGTCTTGATGCACACCGGTTACGCGGTCGGCGGGGTGCCGCCCTTTGGCCACCGGCTGGCCTCGCCCGTCCTGCTCGACCGCGCCGTCTCTGGCTGGGATGTGATCTACGGCGGCGGGGGCGACGACCGCACGCTATTACGCATCACGCCGGATGAGCTGGCCCGCGTGACCGGCGCGGAGTGGCTTGATCTGGGTGCGCAGCAATGAACCTGCAACCGGCCGGCGTCGTGCTGGGCGTCACCGCATTCGTGAGCATCTGGTTGGGGCACGTCACGGTGCGCGCCCTGGAATACCGGATGGCGTGGCTGCCGGGGCCGCTCTTCTTGCTGGCAGGCATCACCGTCGAGATCGGGGCCTTGCTGGTGCGTGTTCCGTTGGCCTCCGGCGTGCTCGGCATCGTCGGTATGACGCTGATCTGGGACGTCATCGAGTTCAAACGCCAGGAGAAGCGGGTCGCACGCGGGCACGCGCCCGCCAACCCGCATAACCCGCGTCATGCTCGGCTGCTGGTTGCGGCAGACCCTGCGAGGCTGTCGTGAACTGGCTCGGCCCATTCCTGGGGCTTTTCACGCTGCTCGCAATCGGGCTGGGCTTCGCCTGGGTGATCCGCGTCGAATACCGCTTCGGCTGGCAATGGTGGCCTTACATCATGGGTCTGGGGATCGCCCTGCTCGCGCGCTCGTTGTTCGTGCGGCCGTTTCTCGCCTCAGCCATGATCGGCATCCTCGGTGCATCCCTGGTATGGGGCAGCACGGAGGTGTCAGAGCAGGCGGAGCGCGTCGCAAAGGGCTGGTACAGGGCGAACCCGAACCCCAAACCGCGCCCGCCCCTCGCCGATCACATCGAGCGGTGGCCGCGCCCCAAACTTTAATCTTCGTAGTGACGGCTTTAGCCGTTGTAGTGCGCCCCAACGGCTAAAGCCGTCACTACGAAGGAGAGAGACTCAGAACTGCCCGGCCATTGAACCGGCGTAACCCGTCAGCTCCACATAGCCGTTCCCCGCGACCGGCGCGCCTGCATGCGTCCCTTCGATCTTCACTGCGCCTTCCCAGTAGGTGTACGACAGCAGCATCTCCTGGTCGTCAAGGTAAGGCGTGAGCGTGAGGTCGAGCTGCGCCGAAGGCACGGCGACCCGCCAGCCGTTGGGATACACTCCGCCGGTGTGCGGTGAGCGCCACTCGCCCGTAGGCGTGATCGTGAAGTCATCCGGCCCGAGCGTGCGCGATGAGCCGTCGGCCGCGACGAGCGTCCCGCTTGAGAAGGCGTCTACGCTGCCGTCGGCGCGGCGCAACCGGAAGGCCATCAGCTCGGTATCGTCGTCCAGTTGCAGGCTGAACCAGTCCCAGCCCACCTGCTCCGCGCCCAGCGCGCTGGTGCTGAACTCGTGATCCATCCACCCCAGGCCGTCTACGGTGTAACTTCTCCCACCGGACGTCACCTTTCCCTCCGCGTCCATCCGCGTCAACGAATAGTAGTACGAGGCATTGCCCGGATCTGGCCCCTTTTGGCTGTAGCCGTTCTCGCCCTGCAAAACTGGCGGCTTCGTGTTCCGCAACACCAGGTCGAGCGAAACATCGCCCGCGTTTGCGCGTAGTCTCACCGGCGCGCCGACATCGGATAGTGCGTTATCCTCGACCGCAGTCACCGACCAGTCATCCAGCCAGACGCGGAACGGCGCGGCCTGCGCCCCGGCCAGCCCCGCCGCACCGCGGCTCAATCGCTCCGTGGCATAGTGGTCGCGGCCTGTCACATCGGTCAGCGCGAAGTGCGCCAGGTAAACTTGCTCTGTCGCCCACGTCGAGTCGCGCGCGGCGCGTTCATCGGCAGGCTGGAGCGCGCGCCGGAAGAACGTCAACTGGTAACCGAAATGCTCGCCGGTCTCGGCGGTCAGGTTGCCGGTGAAATACCACCATTCGGTCTGATAATCGTCGTGCGGGCCATCGGCGGCGGGGAAACTTAACGAGGCGGGCGGTTCGGCGCGCGCGAAACCCGCATCATCCACGGGCGCGGCCTGGGCTACCAGACTCGCGCGCAATGGTGGAGCCGGGCGACGCGCCAGCACGAACCCCACCACGGCAAACAACGACAGTAACAACATTATGTAAAACGCCTTGCGCATCGCTAATCGCCTCTCAGCGCGGCCGCCGCCTGCAACCGCGCAAGCCGGATCGCCGGGTAGATCCCCGCCAACACCGCCGCGCCCACGGCCAGCGCCATTGCTTGCAGGAAAACTTCGGGCTGCGGCTCGAATTGCAGCGTCCAACCGAACGAGCGCCGGTTGATGACGTAGATCAGGATGAGGGCCAGGATCAACCCCGTGGGCAGCGCCAGGATCCCCGCAATCGCCCCCATCATCCCCGTCTCCAGCAACATCAGGCCGCGCAACTGGCGTCCCGTGAGGCCGATGGCGCGCATCACGCCGAACTCGCGCCCCCGTTCGAGTTGCAACGCCAGCAACGCGCTCAGGATGCCGACGAACGCTACCAGCGCCGCCAGCAGTTGCAGCGCGCCGGTGATGGCAAACGCGCGGTCGAAGACGGCCAACGCGTCGGCGCGCAGGGCCGCGTTCGGGCGCACCAGCACACCCTGCACATCGGTCAGCGCCGCGCTCAGCTCGCGCACCACGCGATCCGCGTCGGCGTCGGGCGCGAGTTTTAGGGCGACGGCAGAGATCGCCGGGTCATCCCAGTGTTCGCGGTACAGGTCCAGGGCCATCATCACCGTGCCCTGGCTGGAGGAATAGTCGCGATAGATGCCGGCCACGGGAAACACCTCCGCGCCGTGGTCGGTGTAGAGCGTGACCGTTGCGCCGTGCGCGGGCAGCCCCAACCGGTTTGCCAGCGGCTCACTGGCGAGGACGGCGCCCTCTCGCACGGCCGGCATCACGTCCTCTCGCGGCCCGACCGTAGATACGAAGATGCGCGGCTCGGTGAAGTCTTCATCGGAAACCGCAGAGACGGCAATGGGACCATCCGGCGCGTCCACGTCCACCGAGCGCAGCACATCGGCGCGTTCCACGCCCGGCCAGTCTCGGGCGACTTCGTAGACGCGTGCGTCGAGCGTCGTTGTGCTGCGCGTGGCCGTCAGACTGGGCGCGGTGATGTAGACGTCGCCCCAGAGGGTTTGTCCCAGCCACGCGACCACCGTGCCGCGAAAACTGTCCACCATCAGCCCGACGCCGATGGTGACCGAGACCGCGAGGCTGAGCGCGGCGATGGCGACCACCGTGCGGCTGAGCGCGCCGGAAAGGCTGCGCGGGGCCATGCGCCCCAGGATGCCCAGCGTCCCACCCGTGATCGGCGCGAAGATGCGCAGCAGCGCGAGTGTGGCGACCGGCGTCAACAGCGCCAGCCCGATGGTGATGGCGAAGATGCCCGCGAAGCTCAGAATCAGGTTGCGCGTCGGCAATGCCAGCAGCACGCCGCCGACTATCACAGCGAACGCGCCCACACCAGAAACGAATGGAATGACGCGCCGGGTGCGATCTTCCAACCCCGACCGCGAGAGCGCCTGGCGCGCCGGGACACTTGCGGCCTCCCACGCGGGCAGCGCCGCCGACGCGAGGGTCGCGCCGATCCCCAGCAGCAAACCCTTCGCGATGCTCGACCCCGAAATGGCGACGCCGCGCACCGTGACCACGTAGTAGAGATCGTTGATCGTCTGGGTCACCAACTGCACCGCGCCCTGGCCGAGCAGCAGCCCCAGGGCGATCCCCAGGATCGCGCCGATGAATCCGATGATGGCCGCCTCGCCTAACACCATCAAGCCGACTTCGCCGCGGGTGACGCCCAGACAGCGCAGCGTGCCGAAGAGCGGGCGACGCTGTACCACCGAGAACGTCATGCTGTTGTAGATCAGGAACATCCCGACGACCAACGCCAGCAGGCTCAGCGCCGTCAGGTTAGTGCGGAAGGCTGCCGTCATTTGCGCCACCGCGCCGGTGCGCGCGGCGACCGGCATCACCTGCGCGCCGTCGGGGAGGAGCGCCTGGATGCGTTGCAACTGCGCCGGATCGTCAGGGGTGAGGATCAGGTCAATCCGATCCAGCCGGCCCAACCGACCCAACCGGCCCGTGACCTCCTGCGCCGTCGCCAGATCGGTCAGGATCAGGCCCTCCAGCGCGCGCTGCGTCAGGCTATCCGAAGGTCGCAGCAGCCCGGCCACGAAACCTGTCGTCTCACGGCCTGCCACGTCGAGCTTTACCGGATCGCCTATCGCCAGCCCGTATTCCGCCGCCATCGCTTCGGACATCAGCAGCGCGCCGGGGCGCGTGAGAAAATCGAGCAACTGGTTCACCGGCGCGCCGGATGCGCCTGCGTCCTCTGTGGGGGATGAATCCGTCAGATAGGAACGGAAAGGCGCTTCTGCGAATGGGTCCACGCCGAGCAACTGAATCGGGCGGTCGCCCAGTTGGGCGGAACCCACGTAATCGGAGATGATCGGCGCGGCGTCGCGGACGCCGCCCTCGGTGCGTAGAAGCGCGTAAATGTTCTCATCCAGCCCGGTGGGGCCGCCAACGATCTGGTGCGTCGCGCGCCCGGCAATGGCGTCGGTGCTGAGGTCGAAGGCGCGGCCCGCCGCACTGTTCGCGAGGTCAATGGCGACGACGACCGCCACGCCAAGGGCGATGCCCAGGATCATCAGCACGGTTTGCCATGGATGCCGCGTGAGATAGCGCCACCCGACGTTGAAGAGGGGGCGACTCATCGGTGCGCGACGGAGGTCAGTTCGGTAGTCAGGGGGATGTCGGTCGTCGGCGCAGTCCCCGGATCGGGCTGCGGTATGTACTCCAGCCCACCGTTATGCAGTTGGTAGACCCGGTCGGCCAGCGCCGCCGATTCGGGGCTATGCGTGACCATGATCAGATTCTTGCCCGCCTGCCGGGTCAACCGATCGAGGAGCGACAGCACCGATTGCCCGTTGCTCTCATCCAGGTTGCCGGTCGGCTCATCGGCCAGCACCACCAGCGGGTCGCTGATGAGCGCGCGGGCAATCGCCACGCGCTGCTGCTCGCCGCCGGACAGCTTGTCGGGGCTGGTCGCGGCGCGATCCAGCAGCCCCACCGCGTCGAGCAGCGGCTCGGCGGTCTGGCGCGCCGCATGTTGCGATGCGCCGTTCAGCTCCAGCGGCAGCGTCACGTTGTCCATCACGTTCAGGGTTGGAATGAGATTGAAGAACTGGAACACGAAACCGATGTTCCTGCGCCGGAAGAGGGTGCGCTCCCGCTCGTTGAGGCGCGTCAACTCTTGCGGCCCCACCCACACCTGCCCTGCGTCCGGTTCGTCAATGCCGCTGATCAGGTTCAGCAGCGTGCTTTTGCCACTGCCGCTGCGCCCGAGCAGCGCCGTGAACTCGCCGTGCGCGAAATCGGCGGAAGCGTGATCCAGCACGACGCGCGTGCGGTCGCCTTCGCGATAGGATTTCGATAGATCAACCAGCCGGATGAAACCGGGTTCCATGAAGTCTCCATAAGTGCAAGGTGCAATTACTGATTCGTGATGAGTGTAGCAGGTTGCCCGGCCTCTCGCAGTAAGCCCGCCAACCTACGGAGGATTTTGACAGGACGAACAAGATTTACAGGATGGTAAAGATTTCGATCCTGTGAATCCTGTTCGTCCTGTCTGTCAACACCCGCGGAGTGCGTATCCACTCCCTTCGTAGTGTCGGCGTGAGCCGGTGGGGGGCCATTCACCGGCTTACGCCGTCACTACGAAGGGGCATATCGGCGCGTTTGTCAGAGGTTGCTGGAAGGTGTAGAATGGCTTTGCGTAAATGGTCACAAGGGATCGGTTGTTTCGCTTTCCGTCGTTAGAAAGGACAAAGTGGCATGGTCAAATGGCGCAGGCTGATGTTGGGAGTTTTTGCGGCGGTTGCCCTGGGGCTGGCGGGATGTATTGTGCCGTCGGTGGAGATGCCGACGCTGCCGGAAAGGGCCATGACGCAAGCGCCGGGGCCGTCGCTGCAACGCCCGCTGACCGAGGAGGAAGCGACCCAGGTCGCGGTGATCGGCCAGGCCGCGCCCGCGAAGACGCCCGCGGCTGCCGCCGCTTCAACGCCCGCGACCGTGCATTCAACTGCCCTGTTGACCTACACTATCGAAGATTTCTCCGGCGCGGGCATCTGCGCAACCTGTCATCAGCCTCTGCCGGACGCGAGCGGCGTGGATATCGCGATGCCGACGCACTGGCGCTCGACCATGATGGCGAACGCCGCGCGTGACCCCGTGTGGAACGCGAAGGTCAGCTCGGAGGTGGCGCGCAACCCGGCCTTGCAGGAGGTCATCGAGGAGAAGTGTACCACCTGTCACATGCCGATGGCGGTGCAGCAGACCAAGGTTGACGGTGGCCAGATCGCCATGTTGGGCGACGGCTTCCTGAATCCTGCCAACCCGCTGCATGACCCGGCCATGGATGGCGTTGCCTGCACGCTCTGCCACCAGATCCAGCCCGACGGTTTCGGGGAAAAGGTGAGCTTCAGCGGCGGTTATGTGATTGACACCAGCACCGATGCGCCTGATCGCGTCATCTTCGGCCCCTATCAGAACCCGATGGGCGACCTGATGCAGGCTTCAACCGGGTTTGTCCCGCAGCACGGTGTGCAAATGACCGAGCCGGAGCATTGCGCCACCTGCCATAACCTCTTCACGCCCTACGTGGATGCCAACGGCACGGTGTTGGGCGAATTCCCCGAGCAGACCCCGTACACGGAGTGGCAGCATAGCAGCTACGGCGCGGCGGGAACCTCATGCCAGAGTTGCCACATGCCCACAGCAGACGGCAAGATGGTCGTGGCAACCACGCCGCCAGACCTGACGGCGCGCGAGCCGTTCTTCCAACATTATTTTGCGGGCGGCAACGCCTTGATGGTCAGCATTCTGAAAGATCACGGCGCAGAGTTGGGTGTGACGGCGGACTCTCAGCACTTCGACGCGACGCGCCAGCGCGTGGAGGACCAACTCGGCAAGCGTTCGGCGACCCTGAACATCACCGATCTCGAACGCGATGGCGATGAACTGGTCGCGGCGATGCGAATCAACATCATGACGGGGCACAAATTCCCGGCGAGCTTCCCCTCGCGTCGCGCCTGGCTGCACGTCACGGTGACTGATGCGGCGGGCAAGCCGGTCTTCGAGTCGGGCGCGCCGCAACCCGACGGCTCGATTGCCGGTTGCGACGCCGACGAAGATGCGGCGACCTATGAGCCGCACTATGACTTGATCACTCAGCCGGATCAAGTGCAAATCTACGAGCCGATCATGGGGAACACGGACGGCGACGTCACCTACACCTTGCTGCGTGGCGCGGTCTATCTGAAGGACAACCGGCTGTTGCCCACCGGCTTCGACAAGGCAGGGGCCGCGCCGGAGATCGCCGTATATGGCGACGCCGCGCAGGATGCCAACTTCATCGGCGGCGGCGACGAGATTGACTACCGTATTGACACGACAGGGTTCACGGCCCCCTTCACGGTGCAGGCCGAACTGCTCTACGAGCCGCTCTCCTACCGGTTCATCCAGGACTTGCTGGAAGATGACACGGAGTTGGTGAACCGGTTCGGTGGATACTACGAAGTCGCCGACAAGACGCCCGTGCTGGTTTCGAGCATCGAACAGACGACGCTCAATTAGGGCGCCACGCTTCCTCACACCGCGGTGCGGCCCGCGTCGAAGGCGCGCCGGTTGAGTTCCATGTAGCGCGGCGGCACCCGCTGCGTGATGACATCGAGCCACACGTCGCGCGTCAGTTCTGGCCCAACGTAACCCTCGCGTTCGAGCAGCGCCGACAGCGCGCCCAGCAGCACCACATTGGCGGCGCGCACGTTGCCCAACCCGGTCGCGATCCCTTCGCCATCCACGAAAGTCGCCGTGTCCGAAATCTGGGCCAGGGTGGCGCGCAGGTGGTCATCCTCCGGGTAGGGCTGGCCGCCGGAAGTCACCGTGATCGGCTCGATGGCCTGCATGTTGACCACCGCCAGCGCGCCGTAGCGCAGTTGGCTCAGGTTACGCAGCGCTTCGGCTTTCTCGAACGCCAGCAGCACGTCCACCTCACCCGCGCCGATCAGCGGAGAGTAGACCATCTTGCCCCAGCGCACGTGGCTGGTGACGCTGCCGCCGCGCTGCGACATGCCGTGGACTTCGGCCTGCTTCGCCTGATAGCCCGCCGCCAGCCCCACGTTGACCAGCACGTCACTCGCCAGGATCGTGCCCTGCCCCCCAACACCCGCCAGTAGAAAATTTATTGCTTCTTTCATGCCACACCTATCACATAACCCTTCTTCGCCGCGTCCGTATCAGATCAGTTCTCGGTCACATCGGCGCGGAACAGGATCGCGTCGCGCGGGCAGAGCTGCGCGCACACCTCGCAGCCGGTGCAAAGTGCGGCGTCAATCAACGCTTTGGGCCGGCCGGTCTTTTCGTCCAGTTCGGCGCCCTTCAGGATGGCCGGGCAGCCGATGCGGAAGCAGAGTGTGCAGCCGTTGCAGTCGTCGCTGACCACTTCCAGCGGAACCCACCGTTTGCGCGCTTCGGGCAGTAGCGCGCACTCCTCGCGGGCGATCAACACCGCCGGCTCGTCCAGCTTCAGGTAAGCCTTCAGGGTCGTCTCGATGGCGTCCACATCGAAGGCGGGAACCGTTGTGACATGCCGCACGCCCAGCGCGCGCACCACCGGTTCGATTTCCACCACCGTAGTCTGTTCGCCCTGCAATGTCCGCCCGGTGCCGGGGTTGTCCTGGTGGCCCGTCATGCCGGTCACCCGGTTGTCGAGGATGATCGTGATGATGGGGCTGCGGTTGTAGACCGCATTGACCAGCGCCGGGATGCCGGAGTGGAAGAAGGTCGAATCGCCCAGCACCGCCACGTGGCGTTCAGGGCTGCCCGCCTTGGCCGCGCCATGCGCCACGCCGATGCTCGCGCCCATGCAGCCACAGGTGTGCATCGCGCTGAGCGGCGGGATCAGCCCCAGCGTGTAACACCCGATGTCGCCGTTGACCGGAACCTTGAGCCGGTTCAGGACGTAGAACGCGCCGCGATGCGGGCAGCCCGCGCACAAGACCGGCGGGCGCGCCGGCAGCGGGCCGGGGTCTACCTCGATCAGCGGCACGTGCGCCGACTCCGGCAACAGGCCCGCGGCGACGGCGCTCTCGCGCACCACCCGCGGGTCGAACTCGCCGGTCAGCGGGAAGATGGCCTTGCCCTCGACCGGGATGCCCATCAGCCGCACCGCCTCCTCGATGAACGGGTCGAGTTCTTCGATCACGATCAGGCGCTCCACCGAGGCCGCGAAGGCGCGGATCATCCCTTCGGGCAGTGGCCACGTCATGCCGAGCTTGAGGACGCTCGCTGTGGGGAAGACTTCCTTCGCATATTGATACGCCACGCCCGCCGTGATGATCCCCAGGGCGCGGTCGCCCGGCTCAACGCGGTTCAGCGGCGAGATTTCGGCGGCCTGCGCGATGGCGTGCAGGCGCTGCTCGATGACGGGGCGTCGTCGCCGTGCGTTCGCAGGTACCATCACGTACTTCTCCGTGTTGCGCGGGAATTTCGGTGTCTTCGCCGCAAGCTCGATGCGTTCGCCCAGCGTCACGGCGGTGGCGGAGTGGCAGATGCGCGTGGTCAGCCGCAGCAGCACCGGCGTGTCGAATTGCTCGCTCAGCGCGTAGGCTGCGACGGTGAAGTCCTTGGCCTCCTGGCTGTCCGCCGGCTCGATGCAGGGGACGCGGGCAAACTTCGCGAAGGTGCGGTTGTCCTGCTCGTTCTGGCTGGAGTGCATCGCCGGGTCGTCGGCGGAGACGATCACCAGCCCCGCCTCGGCCCCGGTCATCGCGGCGTACATGAAGGCGTCGGCCGCGACGTTCAGGCCGACGTGCTTCATGGTCGTCAGGGCGCGTTTGCCCGCGTAGGCCGCGCCGATTGCCACGTCCACGGCGACCTTTTCATTGGTGGCCCACTCGGCGTAAACGCCGGGGAAACGGGCGAATTCTTCGAGGATTTCGGTGCTGGGGGTGCCGGGATAGGCGGAGGCGACCGCCACGCCGGCCTCCCACGCGCCGCGCGCCACGGCCTCATTACCCGATAACATGCGGACGATGGGTTCGGTTCTCGTTTCGATCACGCGTACCTCCATTGGTAAGCGGGAGTTTGATTTGTGGGTCTGCCCCACGATCG
This sequence comes from Anaerolineae bacterium, assembly GCA_038214535.1. Lineage (GTDB taxonomy): Bacteria > Chloroflexota > Anaerolineae > CG2-30-64-16 > CG2-30-64-16 > JBBQRS01. Next base: position 30,693 of record JBBQRS010000029.1, on the reverse strand, counting down.
GTGAGCGGCTGGTATGCTCGCGAATATCTTAGCAGGAATCGGCGCGCGCCGCCATGATGCAGGTCAGAGTCAGCTTGTAGACTTTTAGACATTTAGACCGGCCCCATTTTGTCTAAAGGCTGCGCACGTTAGGGAGAAAACGTCTTAACGCGTGTTGTGCGCCGAAACGTAGACGCGTCAAAACAGAAGTGTCTTTTAAGGGGTTAACAATCTCCCTGCAAGCCACTCCTGGCTGATTCCAACCCTTAGACGGAAATGGGGCCGGTCTAAATGTCTAAATGTCTAACAGTCTAAGAGTTGGGATTGATTTGATTGAGCCCTATTATACTACGGAACATGTGTTCTAGTCAAGTTGTCATAACATTGAAGTGCGCCTAACGCAGGGATAGAGCAACTTGCAGCCGGGCCGGTGAACGCATACACTGCGGGTTGGAGGCCACACCATGCCGATCCTCGCTCCGGAGTTTCTTGACCTGACGGCTGATCTCGACGTGGCGGCGTTCTGGGCGGAAGACGCCTTGTGCGCGGCGTTCACCACGGACAAGCCGCGCTGCGCGCTCACCTTCGCGCCCGATGACCACTGGCTGTTCGAGTTCCTCGACGCGCCCTCTACGGTCCGCTACTATCACGATAAGGTCTACCGCGACGACCTGCACCGGCAAGCCAACGCGATCACGCAGGCTTACGTCGGCAAGACCTTCTTCGACGAGGACACTTTCACCCACCAACCGCGCCGCATCGAGAATCTGTTCGGCAGCGATTTCACCTACACCGAGGGCGGTACCCCGTGGCTGACCGCGGTCACGAATGACCCGGATGAATTCGCGGCGGTGCTTGACCGCGCCGAGGCGACCGATATGGCGGAATGGGCCACCCCCGATGCATTCGTGCGTGAATGGGAGGCGCGCCGCGCGGAGGGCAAGACGATGCCGCAGTTGGGAACCGGCAGTCGCGGCCCCGCCACCATCATGACCACCGTCCTCCACCCCGAGACGGCCTTCTTCTGGATGCTCGACCGGCCCGAGCTGATGCGCCGTTTCCGCGACATCCTGGCGCGCAAGATGGTCGAACTGAATGTGGCGCTGTGTGCGTTCAGCGATAACACGGAGGCCGGTTGGTGGATCACCGACGACAACAGCGCGCTGTTCAACCGCGCCCTCTATCGCGAGTTCTGTGCGCCGGTGCTGGCCGCTGTGCTCGACGCGATGGCCCCCGACGATGCGCGCCGCCATCAGCACTCCGATAGCGCGATGGGGCATCTGCTGGGCGAGCAGCGTGCGCTGGGGATCAACAGCGTGAACTACGGCCCCGAGGTGGACGCCGCCAGGATTCGCGCCGAGCTGCCCGACGCGGTCATCAACGGGCAGATGCCGCCCTTCCTGCTGCGCAACGGCGCGCCGGAAGCCATCCGCGCGCGGGCGCGCGCTGACTTCGCGAAGGCGGGCGCGTCCGGTGGCCTGATCGTGACGACTGCCGGGTCGCTCGCCGCGGGCACGGGCGTGGGCCGGATGCGCTGGCTGATGCAGGTGGTCGCGGAGGAGTGCCGGTATGGGTGAGCCGGTGTTATAATCAATCGCATGATCGAGTCGTTTACTGAGGAAGCAAAGATGAAATGCGAAGAGCGATTGCCGCCGGTGCATCCAGGTGAAGTGTTGCTGGAAGATTTCATGAAACCGCTTGGACTGAGCCAGTACCGGTTGGCGAAGGACCTTAATGTCCCGGCGATGCGCATCAGCCAGATTGTGCATGGCAAGCGCGCCGTGACCGCCGACACGGCGCTCCGGCTGGCGCGCTATTTCGGCACGAGCGCGAATGTATGGATGCGTTTACAGGCGCGTTATGATCTGGAGGTCGCAGAGCTGGAATTGGCCGAACAGGTGAATCGCGAGGTCAAAACCCGCGAAACGCTAACCCCGGTGACTGCACAAGGGCCGACCATGTTTTGACGATGTATCCCATTTGTGATACAGTTTTGTGATCACGGAGGGGCACATGAATAAATCCGCTATGATTCGTGCGCGCGTGGATCCTGATCTCAAGCAGGAAGCTGAAAGCGTTTTCGAGGCGTTAGGGCTGACCACTACTCAGGCGATCACGCTGTTCTATCAACAGGTTACGTGGTATCGGGGCTTGCCGTTTGAAGTGCGCGTTCCGAATGAGATCACGCTAAAGGCGTTTGATGATACAGATGGGGAACGCGATAGCGTCCGCTCATCATTTGAGGTTTCGCTATGAGTGACAGGATGTTTCCCTTTTTGGGAACATCCTGCACCAAATGTCAACAGAACCTGGACGACAAGGTTAGCAGAACGAATTTGTAGAGAGAAGTAGGATTGTATGTTCAAGAATGTTGTGAAAAAGATTTTCGGTGATGCGAGTGACCGCGAAGCCCGGCGGCTTCAGCCGGTTGTAGACAAAATTAACGCGCTGGCTCCCGAATTCGAGCGCATGAGCGACGATGAGTTGCGCGCCCAGACCGACGATTTCCGGGCGTTCATCGCCGGCGAGGTCGGCCAGTTGCAGCAAGAGGTGAACGCAGCGCGCGAAGAATGGATCCTCGAACCCGACCCGCAGATCCAGGCCCAGATGAAGGCCACGCTGGATCGCCTGGAACGCGAGTTGAAGGCGCAGGAGGCCATGGCTATGGAGCAAATCCTGCCGCGGGCTTTCGCCGCCGTGCGCGAGGCCGCCCAGCGTTCCATCGGCCTGCGCCATTACGACGTCCAGTTGATCGGCGGCATGGTGCTGCACGAGGGCAAGATCGCCGAGATGAAGACCGGCGAAGGCAAGACCCTCGTGGCGACGCTGCCGCTCTATCTCAACGCGCTCACCGGCCACGGCGCGCATCTCGTGACCCCGAACGACTATCTGTCGAAGTTCGGCGTCCAGTGGATGGGGCCGATCTATCACATGCTGGGGGTCAGCGTCGCCGTGATCCAATCGGCGGCGGTGAACCCTGAGCTGGGTTCCTTCGTCTTCGACCCGGATTTCCCCGCCGCCGATGACCGCTATCAGCGGTTGCGTCCCATGAGCCGCCGCGAAGCCTACCATGCCGAAATCACTTACGGCACGAATAACGAATTCGGGTTCGACTACCTGCGCGACAACATGGTGCAGGATGCACCGCAATGCGTGCAGCGCGAGCTCAATTACGCCATTGTGGATGAGGTGGATAACATCCTGATTGACGAAGCGCGCACGCCGTTGATCATCTCCGGTCAGGCGCAGGAATCCTCGGATGATTACGCGCATTTCGCCCAGATCGTGCGCCGGCTCGCGCCGGAACGCGATTATACGATAGATGAGAAAGACCGCATCGTCACGCTTACCGAGGAAGGCATCAGCCGGGTCGAACAGGCGCTCAACCTGCGCCCCGACGAAAGCCTGTATGATGCTGAGCATTACGAGCGCACGCCCTATCTGGACAACGCCCTCCGGGCGCACGTGCTCTACAAGCTCGACCGTGACTACATCAATGCCGATGGCGAGATCGTGATCGTGGACGAGTTCACCGGTCGCCTGATGCATGGTCGCCGCTTCTCCGAGGGGTTGCACCAGGCCATTGAGGCGAAGGAAGGCGTCCGCGTCCAGCGTGAGTCGCTCACCCTGGCGACTATCACCTTCCAGAACTACTTCCGCATGTACCGCAAGCTGGCGGGTATGACCGGTACGGCGGCCACCGAGGCCGAAGAGTTGTACAAGATCTACGGCCTCGATGTCGTCGCCATCCCAACCCACCGGACGGTGATCCGCAATGACTACCCCGACCAGGTCTACAAGTCGCAACGCGCCAAGTTCGATGCCGTGGTGGAAGAAATCAAGACGCTCCACGAGAAGGGCCAGCCGATCCTGCTGGGCACGGTCGCCATCGAGACTTCCGAGATGCTCTCGGAGAAGCTGCGCCGCAAGGGCGTGCCGCACAACGTGCTCAATGCCAAGCAGCACGAACGTGAGGCAGGCATCATCGCCCAGGCCGGGCGACCGGGGACCGTGACCATCGCCACGAACATGGCCGGTCGTGGCGTGGACATCCTGCTGGGCGGCAACCCCGAGGCGCTGGCGCGCGAAAAGCTGCGCCACGAGGAAGTTGATCTCACCGAATTAAGCGACGAGGATCCTGTCTGGCTGGCCGCGCTGGCCGAATCTAAGGCGCAGTGTGATGCCGACAAAGAGCGGGTGATCGCGGTGGGCGGCCTGCACGTCGTCGGCACCGAACGCCACGAGGCGCGCCGCATTGACAACCAGTTGCGTGGTCGCTCCGGTCGCCAGGGCGACCCCGGTTCCTCGCGTTTCTTCGTCGCGCTGGAAGACGACCTGATGCGCCGCTTCGGCGGCCAGAACGTCGCCTCGCTGATGGAACGCTTCGGGATGGAAGAAGACGTCCCCATCGAGCACGGGCTGGTGAGCAAGGCCATCGAGAGCGCACAGGTGCGCGTCGAAGGCTACAACTTTGACGTGCGTAAACACGTATTGGAGTATGACGACGTCGTCAACAAGCAGCGCGAGGTCATCTATACCCAGCGACGCCAGATCCTCAGCGAACCGACGCTGAAGCCGACGATCCTGGGCATGACGGAGGACTACCTGCGGGGCCTGGTGGACACGTTCACGCGCGACACCGACCGCAGCGAATGGGACTTGAACGCGCTGGCCGCGGAGGTCATCAAGGTGTTCCCGCTGCCTGAGTCGGAAGACCCTGAAGACTGGCGCAGCATGAACGCCGGGCAACTGGCAGAGCATCTGGTGGAGTTCGCGACGGCGACCTACGCGGCGAAGGAAGCCGCGATGGGCGCGGACAACATGCGCCACCTCGAGCGCCTGGTGATGCTGCGGGCCGTAGACAACCGCTGGGTGCGCCATCTCACTGATCTCGACGAGTTGCGCGAAGGGATCGGGCTGCGCGCCTTCGCCCAGCAAGACCCGCTGATTGCCTACAAGCGTGAGGCCAGCGAGATGTACGCCGAGTTGATCGAGTCCATCTCGCGCGATGTGGTGCTTGCCATCTATCACGCCCAACTGGTGTTGCGCCCACTCGTGCCGGTGCGCCAGGTGCAAACGAATCGCAGCGACGCGGGCACAGCGTCGGCCGCGCCGCAGCCGGCCCGCCGCCAGAACGCGCCGGGCCGCAACGATCTGTGTTGGTGCGGCAGCGGCTTAAAGTACAAGAACTGCCACCTGCGCGCCGACCAGGGCCGCGGCGAAGCACCGGTCACGGCGGGCACGTCGGCGGGTCAAGGCGCGCCAACGGTGTCGCCATCGAACAAGGGGAAAACCCCCGCCCGCAACAAGCAGCGCCGCCGATGAAATTGACGAAAGCGATCATGCATGGCCGATAGCACAACCCGAACGCAGCCCCGACAACTGACGATGCCGATGCCCCTGACGCGCGCGTCATCGCCCCGGCACGCCGACCTGCAAGCATTGTTTCAGTCCGTGCGCGAGATGCGCTGTCTGTCGGTGGTCGGGGTGAGCAACACGGGCAAGTCGGCGCTGCTGCGCGCTATGACTCAGCCCGACACAGAGCGCCGCTACCTGGGTGGGGCCGCCGATGAATATATCTTCATCTACATTGACTTCAACCAGATGCTCGAAATGACCGAGCAGGCATTTTACGAGCTGGTGTTGCGTAGCGCCATGGACGCCCTGCGCAACGGGCAGGCAGTCTCCGACGGCGAGGCGCTCAGGCAGATTCAGGCGTCATATACGGGGGTGGTCGCGCCGGCCTCCAGCTTCGAAATCCCGCTCAGCTTCTCGAAGGCGATGGCGGCCATCGGCGACCGGCTGGAGCAGAAAGTGGTCTTCCTGTTCGATGAGCTGGATGGGCCGATCGCAGGGATTGATGGGCGCGTGTTTCTCAATCTGCGCGCGCTCTATGACCGGCATCGGCTCGGCTTGACGTACATCACCGCGACGAATTGTCGCTTCCCGCAGATGCGCCAGGATCGGGACATTGCCGAGTTCAGCGAGATTTTCTCACATCACACCCTCTACGTCGCGCCGTTGAATGCGGCGGAAATCGCGGACTATACCGCGCGGTTCGCTGCGACGGAACACGTCACTTTCAGCGATGAAGACGTGACGTTCATGCGCACCTGGTCGGGCGGGCATCCCGTCTTGCTGGAGACGACAGCGCGCGTCCTGGGGATGCTCACCGGAAAGCCGGTGCGCGATAGCTCCGAAGATTGGATCATCCACCGACAGGCTGCCGAAATCCTGAAGCAAGACCTCAATGTGCAGACCGAGTGCCGGAAGATCTGGCACGACCTCACACCCGGCGAGCAGGACGCCTTGCTCTGGCTGCACCGTGCAGACGGTCCCGAAACGCCGGTCGGCGATATGGATTCGGCGGTCGCCAAGGGGCTGGTCGTGGGCGAAGAAGCTGAGCGCCGGATCTTCAGCCGGGCGTTCGATGAGTTCGTCCAACGGCAGATGGTGATACGCCGGCCGGCGCGCGAGGGCGTGCAGGTAGACCTCGACAGCGGCGAAGTGTGGGTCAACGGCGCGCAAATCCCCCCATTAACCAACCTTGAGTATCGGCTCTTACTGCTTCTTTACGGCCGGATGGGTAAAATCTGTGATAAGTATGAAGTCGTTGAGGCCGTCTGGGGCGAGGAGTATCTGGATCAGGTGGACGACGCGCGCATCGAGAAGCTGGTCAGCCGGACGCGCCAGAAGATCGAGCCGGACGCGGCCAACCCGCGCTACCTGTTGACCCTCCGCGGCCGGGGTTACAAGCTGGTCGCCGATGGATGATCTCAGACCCTGTCATTCTGAGTGGAACGAAGAATCTCCGGCTCGCAACCCAGATGCTTCGCTGCGTTCAGCATGACACTTCGTTCCATATGACAAAACATGTCAGATTTCTGTCCGCCCGTCGTCAAGCGCTATCGGCCGACGCGCGGTAATCTATCATAACGGGTAAAGCATTACATTCCGGGAGGCATCCGCATGGCATCCTTGTTGGACAAAGTTCAGACTCTCGTCTCCGCGAACCTGCACTATCTCGTAGATCAGGCCCTGAAGCAGAATTCGATCGCCGTGATCAACCAGTACATCCGAGAGGTCGAAGACAACCTCGAAGACCTGTCTGAGGCCACGGCGACCGTCGGCGGCCAGGTCAAGACGATGCGCCGCAAACACGAGGAGTATCAGGCGCGGGCCGCCGACCTGGACCGCAACATTGATCGTTTCCTGCAAGAGGGCCGCGAGGACCTGGCGCGCGCAGCACAAAGCAAGCTCAACTCGACCCAGCGCCTGGTGGAAACCTACGCGCAACAAATGGAGCAGATGGGGCGCGAGTATCAGAGCCTACGCGACGCCCGCCTGAAACTCGAAGCGAAGCTGACCACCATCAAGCAGGAGCGCGAAAATCTCGAAGCCCTGCTCGAGTTGGCGAAATCCAAAGAGATCACCGTCAAGGCGATCAAGTCGCTGGACGATCTCTCGGGCGTCGGCGACGCCGATGTGGCCCGCATCGCGGACTCCATCCGGGCGCGCCTCGATCGCGCTTCCGCCGAAAGCGAAATGCGCGCGACCAGCCTGGATCAACAAATGGACGAAGTTCTGGACCGTACGGAACTGGACGGCCAACTGGCGGCCCGCAAGGCCCGCCTGGGGCTTAGCAGCAGCGCCGGCTAAGTTTCCGCGGATAAGTCTGGCCCGTCGTGGGCGCAGACGGTAGCATAGCCCCTCGTGGGCGTCGGCAAACAGGAGCGCTGAAATGGCATCCTTGCTGGACAAGATTCGAGTTCTGGTGTCGGCGGATCTCAACCGCATGGTGGATCGCGCCCTGCACACCAACGAAACGGCCGTCTTTCAACATCACGTGCGCCAACTTCAGGTGATGCAAGATGAGCTGATGGGCCAACTGGCGAGCGTGCGCGCCGAACTTACACGCTTACGCCGCAAGAGTGACGAGCAGCAAGCCTTGCTCGTCAAACAGGATGGGGAAGTTGACGCTCTGTTGCAGGCCGGTTTGCAGGAAGACGCCCTGGCCGCGCAGGATCGCCTCAACCAGACGCGCCTCGCCGCGGCTCACCTGACATCGCAACTCGAAACGCTGGAGGCGCAGTACGCCCAGATGGTCGAAGCGCAAGCCCAGGTGGCCGCGCGGGTCGGCGCGTTGCAACAGCGTGCGCCCGAAGTGGATAGCCTCGTCGGCATGGCCCGCGCCAAAGAGTTGACGGCAACGACCATGGAATCGCTGGACGATCTGAACGGAACCGGCGACTCGGACGCCGCGCGCGTCGTCAACTCCATTCGCAGCCGCCTTTCCGAGGCCGAGACGCAAATCCAGGAACTGGAACAGCGCGCGCTGGCGCACGGCGAAACCCCGGAAGTGTTGAAACGCCAGGAACTGGAAAGCCAACTGGACGCGCGCAAGGCGCGCCTCGGTATGCCAATCACGCCGCCCAAGTCTCAGTAATCCGAGTTGTGATTGACCCGGCTCTGTCAGGTTGTTGAGGAGAACAGCATGAGTGTTCCGCTGATTATCGCTATTGCAGTCGCCGTCGCGGGCGCGTTGGCCCTCGTCGCGGCCATCGTCTTCCTGTCAAAGAGCGGCCAGAGTGGCCGGCGCACCCAGGGCGTCTTCTTTCTCGTGCTGGGCGCCGTGCTGATGGTGGCCGGCGCGGGGATGGCCTGGCAGCAACTCGCCCCGACCACGGCCGGCCCGGCCGCGCTGGCGCCCACCAAACAAAGCGGCCCGGTTAGGGTGCGTATCCTCACGGCCCTGCCGGTTGAACCCTGGGTACGTGAAGCTGCCCGCCAGTTCAACGCGGGCGATTTCACCGAGGGCGGCCAACCCATCGAGGTTGAGGTGATTGCGATGGATGGCCTGACCGCGCTCGGCAAGTTCGACCGCGATGATTTCGGCGCGCTGGGCGACCGCGCGCGCGCGGACCTCACGCCCGAAGAGCTGGCGCGCCTTCAAGATACCTTCCCCACCGCGTGGATTCCCGACAGCCGCTACCTGGTGGAGTTGGCGAACGCCGCCTACAAGGAGCGCCTGGGCCGCGACGTCTTCCTGACCGACGGCGAATATCGGGCGCGTCCCGTCGCCGTCTCGTTGTTCACCTGGGGCCTCTACAAAAGCCGCGACGACGTCCTCGAAAAGAAATTCGGCGAGATCAACTGGTCTACCATCCATGACGCGGCGGTGGCTAAGGGCGGCTGGCCCGAACTGGGCGGCGACCCGGCATGGGGCTTCTTCAAGTTGGTGGTACCCAACCCGCGGCGCAACGTCGGCGGCCTCGCGGCCATGGTCGCTGCGGCCGGCGAATACTACGACAAGACCAACATCACCGTCGAAGACGTCACCAATCCGGAGTTCCAGAAGTGGCTGGGCGAGTTGATGAGCGCGCTGACCGACGTCAGCGGCGCGGGTGCGTACACTGCCGAGGACTTCGCGCTCTTCGGGTATTCCGTGGGTGACGGCGGCCAGCTCCTCGAGAGCGACCTGTTGACCAATATCGAGGGCATCCAGAAGCGCTGGTCCGACCCGCTGGTGATCCGTTACCCGAAATACGTCACCTGGTTCGACTTCCCGTTCTCCACCTGGGTTGGCCCCGAAACGACCGCCGCTGAGAAGAACGCGGCCCTGCAATTCCAGCAGTTCCTGTTGACGCCGGAAATGCAACAATTGGCGGTCGAACAGGGGTTGCGCCCGGCCAACACCGATGTGAGCGTGACCGAAGGCGACACGCTCTTCACACAGTGGCAGGATCAGGGGGTCGCGCCGGTGGTGCCGCGCACCACGCGCATGGCGTCCCCCAGCCGGGATGTCCTCCAGGCGTTATTGCGCTGGTTCGATCTCAACGTGGGTAAGTAGCGCGAGCCGCGAAGGAGCACCCATGGCCCGGAAGAAGCAAGAACGTCGCACTAGCCCGCTTTTGATGGTCGTCGTATTGGGCGTGATGGGGCTGTGCTGCCTGTCGGTCGCCGTGCCTGCGCTTACCCGGCTCATCCCCACGACGACACAAACGACGACAGACGGTCCCGTCGCCGTTGACCCGCGCACCGCGACGCTGACGCTGGCCTATTCGCCGGAGAAAAGTGCGCTGATGGCGGCGCTGGCCGACGGCTTCAACGCGCAAAAGTTACGCACGGACGATAAGCAAGAGATCCGCGTCGAGTTGATCGAAATGTCGCCCGAAGAAATGCTGAACCAGGCGCTTTCGGGGCAAGCGCCGTTCCAGGCGCTAACCCCCGATTCCTCCCTCTGGCTCGACCAGCTCAACCGGCGCTGGGCGCAATCACAGGCGGGCGCTGAGCCGGGGACCATCCCGCCGCGGCTCACCGGCAACCCCGTACGTTACGCCGTCACGCCGATCGTCATCGCCGCCTGGGAAGACGTGGCCCGTTCGCTGGGCTGGCCCGATAAGGCGGTCAGTTGGACCGATCTGCAATCGCGCGCCCGGGACGACGCCAACTTCAAGTGGAGCCACCCCAGCACGGCCCACGCCAGCGGGCTGCTGGCGACGCTGGCCGAATTTTACGCGGGGGCGGGCGTGCAGCGTGGGTTGACCTCAGAGATGGTCGAAGACCCGCGGACGCTGGAATTTGTCTCGGAGATCGAGAAGACCGTGCGCTATTACGGCGAGGCCGAAGCGGCAGTTATCGAGCGGGCGGCGCAGGAAGGCCCCGGCTATCTGGATGCCTTTGTGGTTTCCGAGCAGTTGGTGTCGGCCTTCAACGAGGGCGACTACGGCGCGCCGCCGGCGAAGCTCGTGGCGCTCTACCCCGCGGAAGGGACGCTCTGGGCCGATCACCCGCTCGCTCTGCTGGAATCCGCCGAGTTGACCTCGAATCAGCGCCGGACGTTCCAGGCGTTCCGTGAGTACCTGGCGCAGCCGGAGGTGCAGGCCCGCGTGCTGGAACTGGGCTATCGCCCTGCCGATCTCAGCATCCCGCTCACCGGCGCGGGCTCGCCGCTCACCGCCGAACGAGGGGTGAATCCCGCGGAGCCGCAGACCACGCTCCAGCTTCCGTCCGCCGAGGTCGTTGCCTCGGTGCAGAACGTCTGGGCGCTGACCAAGCGCAAGGCCAACATCATGCTGGTGGTGGATACGTCCGGCTCGATGGAGGGCGAGAAACTGGACAACGCCCAGGCCGCCTTGCGCGTCTTCCTGTCGCAGATCGTCAGCGACCAGGAGCGCGTCGGGATGGTTGAGTTCAATTCGGGGATCGCCAACATCGTCGAGTTGGATACGCTGGACAACAACCGCGAAATCCTCGCGGCCGAGGTCGAAGGTCTGTTCCCCGGCGGCAACACGGCGTTGCTGGACGCCATCGCCACGGCATACAACCGCCTGTACCGGCTGAACGATCAGGAGCGCATCAACGCCATTGTGGTGATGACCGACGGTCGCGAGAACGCGTCGAACCTCTCCACGGAGGAGTTGGTGCAGGGCATCGAGCAGGCCAACCAGGATAACCGCATCGTGATCTTCGCGGTGGCCTATGGCGACGACGCGGACTATCCGACGCTGGAGGCCGTGGCGCAGGCCAGCGGCGGCCAGGTCCGCGAAGGCACGCCCGAAACCATCCGCGATCTCTATAAGATTTTGTCGAGCTATTTCTAATAACTAACAACGCGGAGTGCGCATTTGAGGATGCGCACTCCGCGGATGGACTCTATCCGCAAGGAATGTCATGACCGAAGACTCTATTCGTGACCGGATCGAAAAAGACGCGAAGCGCGCCCTGCTGTGGAACGCGGTGTTTCGCCTGGAGAGCGCGTTCATCGTCGGCGGCACGATCCTGTTGACGGTCTTCGTCAAACCGTTCCCCGGTTGGCCGATATGGGCCTGGCCGCTGATCGGCGCGATCGGCGAGGCCGCGGTGATCATTTCCACCCTGACGGACAAGGCCGAAATCCAGAAGGTGATGGAGTCCATGTTCCGCGAGAAATATAACTTTCGGGGCATCCGCGACCGGCAGTTGCGCGCCAAGCTGGAGGAAGCCGATCAATACCGGCGGCGCATCCAGCAGTTGGCGAACCAGCAGGATGCCGGCCCCCTGCATGACCGGATGGTCACTACGACCTCCGATGTGTACGAGTGGATCGGCAACATGGCGCGCCTGGCCGAGCGGATTGACACCTACCGCATGGACATGATTATCAAGACCGATTTGCAGGAAGTGCCTAAAGAGATCGGTGTGTTGCAAGGGCAATATGATCGGGAAAGAGACCCGAGTCTGAAGGATCAGATGGCGCAGACCCTGGAATCTAAACAACGCCAGTTCGATAACCTGCTGGAGTTGGGGCGGCGGATGCAGCGGGCCGACTTGCAGCTAGATCACTCGCTGTCGTCGCTGGGCACGGTCTACGCGCAAATGCTGCTGATTGGCAGCAAGGACGTGGACTCGGACCGCGCCGCCCGGCTGCAAGAGGACATCCGCAACGAAGTCGCCACGCTTGATGACCTGGTGGATTCGCTGAACGAGGTCTACAGCGATGGCTTTGACGATATAGAGTCGGAGATGAGCGCTGCCGCGCGCCCTCCGCAACAGATGGCGAACCGCCAGTCCTAAGGGAGAAAACCATGCGCAATCGGGGTTGGTGGATTCTAGTAACGGTCATGGCGTTGGCTCTGGTCGGCTGCACCTCGACCGCAAGCCGGCCCACCAAGGGCGAAGTGATCGTCTACGTCGTCGGGCCGCTATCGGGCTTTCAGGCGAACACCGGGCAGACGGTGGCGGGCGGCGTGCGACTGATGGCCGCGCAGATCAACCGGACCGGCGGCCTGCTGGGCTACGAGGTCAAGGTGGTCGCCCTCGATGACGAAGCGGACTCCGACGCGGCAGTCGCGATTGCCGAGGAAATCCGCGCGGCCGTCGAGCGCGGCGACCGCGTGCTGGGCGTCATCGGGCACCCCAACTCGGGCCAGACGGCAGCGGCGATGGAGATCTACAAGAACCTGCCCATCGTCGTCATCACGCCGACTGCCTCGGAAGTCGCCCTGACGCAGCGCGGCTACCGCAACTTCTTCCGCATCAACGCCAGCAACGACATCCAGGCGCGCGTCGGGGCCGATTATCTCGCCGCCGACCTCGCCGCGAAGAAGGTCGCCGTGCTCTACAACGACGATCCCTACGGCATTGACCTGAGCAAACTCGTGACGCAGGAACTGACGAGCCGGGGCGTGGCAGTGCCGCTCTCGATCCAGGTCAAGGTCGAGCAGGGCCGCTTCACGGATGAAGTGGCGCGCATCAAGTCTTCCGGCGTCGACGCGATCTACTACGCCGGTTACGAAGTGGAGTGCCCCTATCTGCGGGCCGACCTGCGCGACGCCGGGTTGGGTGGGCTGACCTTCATGGCCTCCGATGGCTGCTTCCTGGCGGCGACGATTGACAACGCGGATGGCGCGGCCGAAGGGATGTACGTCACCGGCTTCGCGCCCAGCCCGAAGAGCGCCGTAGACCAGACGTGGACGCAGGCGTATCAGGCCGTCGAATACCGCAACCCCGACACCTACTCGGTGAACGGCTACAGCGCCATGCAGGTGCTCATGGAGGCCGCGAAGAAAGCGGGCAGCCTCAGCGCCGACCGGGTCGCCCAGGCCGTGCGGGGTCTTGACATAACGACACCACTGGGCAAAGTGCAATATCAGGAAAACGGCGACTTGCGCGACGCCAAAATCTACATCTTCCAGGTCAAAGACGGCGAGTTCGTCCAGGTCGCCCCGTAGCTTCACCCGCTCTCCTCGTCCGGTTCCCTCTTCCTGTGGGAGAGGGTTAGGGTGAGGGAAAGGGGTTAGGGAAAAAGCTGAGACATTTTGAAGGAGTCCTTCATCTCGTGACATCATCACCTCGCACCATCCTGTGCGTTTTCGCCCATCCCGATGACGAAATCGGCGTCGGCTCGACGCTGGCCCATTACAGTGATCTGGGCGTGCGTACCGTCCTCGTCTGTGCCTCGCGCGGCGAAGCCTGCACCATCTTCTGCGACGAGTGCGCCACACCGGAAACCATCGCCGAGGTGCGCACCGGCGAACTGGCCTGCGCGTGCGAACACCTTGGCGTCAGCGAACTGCGCTGGCTCGACTGGCCCGACGGCGCGATCAACACCCTGCCGCGTGAGGCGGCGGTGGGCGAGATCGTCCGGCAGATTCGGGACTTGAAGCCCGACGTCATCATCACCCACCCGGAGAACGGCCTCTACCCTCACCCAGATCACCTCGTCGTGTGGGAGATGACTCGTGATGCGTTCGCCGCGGCCGCCGATGGGGAACGCTATCCCGATGCGGGCGCGCCCTGGGCCGCCGCGCGCCTTTTCGTGCGCGCCCTGCCGCAGAGCATGTTCGAGGCCGCGCCCGCGCTGGCCGATTTTCGCGTGGAACTGAACGGCGCGGAGTTGCCCTTCTACGGCACGCCCGACGACCAGATTGACGTGGTGGTGGACGCCCCCGACGGCGTGCCGCGCCGGATGGCCGCGTGGGAGTGTCACACGTCGCAGCACAACCCGAAGGGCTTCTCCAACGTGATGCCGGATGGCCTGAGGCAGGAGATGGCCGCGCGGGAGGCCTACGTGCTCGCCGCTTCGCGTATCCCGCTGCCCACGGACATGAAAGATGATCTGCTGGCGGGGCTGGATGAAGCGTCCGTCGCGGTGGAGAGCAGCGAGGCGCAGGCCGAGGCGTTGCGCCGTGAGCTGGTGGCCGCGCGCACCCTGCTGGCGCTGGCCGAGAACTACCGCCGGCGCGCGATTGAAGTTTCAGACCGGCGCATCTTCGAGACCTTCATAGACCCTCAGCAGGAGACCGTACACATCCTGGCGCGTGCCCTGCGGCAGGCCGGCGCAGGTACCGGCAAGGTAGATGCCGATCCCCTGGGCCGGGCCAACCGGCTGGAGATCCCCCAACAGCAGGTCGAGTACCTGCGCGGCGAGGTCAAGCGCGCCGTGGAACGCTACCGCGCCCAGGCCGAGTATGACCCGGCGCGCCGCGCCGAGTGGGAGGAGCTGGCCGCGCTGGCGGAGGCCCAACGCGCCGAGTTGGGGTGAAAAAGACTACAATGTTTATTCGCTGAACAACTCGCCGACCGACCGGCCCTCATGGATGCGTTGTAACACGTCTGCCAGCAATGGCGCGACCGAAAGGATCTGGGTTTTGCAGCCGACCCGCTCACCCTTGTCCGGCTCCATGAGGATAGTATCTGTGACGACGACTTCACGCAAGGTGCTGTCGCAGATGCGCTCCGCCGCGGGGTCGGAGAGCGCCGCATGGGTGGCGCACGCCACAACCTCCCGCGCGCCCGCCGCCTGCACGAAGTTGGCGGCCCGCACCAGGGTACCGGCGGTATCTATCTCATCATCCACGATGATGACATTGCGCCCCTGCACGTCGCCGATCAGGTTGAAAATGTCTGTCCGTGAGCCGTCAAGGGAACGGCGCTTCTCGATGATCGCCAGCGGCAGGTTCAACAACTCCGCGATGTTGCGCGACCGGCGCAGCGCGCCGACGTCGGGCGCAACCACGGTGGCGTCGGGGATGGGGTTCTCGCGGAAATAGTTGACGAACAGCCCCACCGCGGGAATCTCGTCGCACGGGATCGAGAAGAACCCCTGAATCTGCTTGGCATGCAGGTCCACGGTGACGAACCGGTCGGCCCCGGCGACGGCGATCAGATCGGCGACGAGGCGCGCCGTGATCGGCACGCGTGGTTGATCTTTCTTGTCCGTCCGCCCGTAGCCGTAATAGGGCACGACCGCCGTCACGCGGCCGGCGGAATCGCGGCGCAGCGTATCAATGAAGATCAGCAACTCCATCAGGTTTTCGTTGGTCGGCGCAGAGGTGGGTTGGATGATGAAGACGTCTTTGCCGCGCACGCTCTGATGCAGACGCACGAACGTGTTGCTGTTGGGAAACTGCAAAATATCCACGCCGCCCAGCTCGATGCCCAGGCTTGCCGCCACGGATTCGGCCAGCGGTCGGTTGGCCGTGCCCGAGAAGACCATCAAGTCGCCGTACATTTTCACGCCGCTGGCATTCATGGGCGTCGTTCCTCCATCATGCAACTATGCCGTTGCGCCGATGACCTTGCGGTCGCCATATAGACGCTTATAATATTCCTTGAACTCCCCAGTTTTGATTTTTCGCCACCACCATTCGTTTTCGGCATACCAGCGCACGGTGGCGCGGATGGCTTCCTCGTGCATGTGGCGCGGCTGCCAGCCCAGCGCCTTGAGCTTGTCCACGTTCAGGCAGTAGCGGCGGTCGTGGCCGGGGCGGTCTTCTACGTGTTGGATCAGGCTGGCCGGTTTGCCCAACTCGTCCAACAAAATCTCGACCATGGTCATGTTTTCCATCTCGCCGCCGGTGCCCACGTTGTAAATCTCACCCAGCGCGCCCTTATGCAGCACCAGATCAATGCCCTCGCAGTGATCCATGACGTACTGGTAGTCGCGGCGTTGTTTGCCATCACCGTATATGGGTAGCGACAGGTCGTCAATGGCGTTGGTTACAAACAGGGGGATGACCTTTTCAGGATACTGATACGGGCCGATGTTGTTCGCGCCGCGGGTTATCGTGACGGGCAGGTCGTAGGTGATGTAGTAGGCGATGGTCATCAGGTCGCCGCTGGCTTTGCTCGCGGCGTAGGGGCTGCGCGGGGCCACGGTGTCCGTCTCCAGGGAACGCTGATCGCCGGGGACGTGACCGTAGACCTCGTCGGTGGAAATCTGATGGAAGCGTGGGAGACCCAACCGCCGCGCCGTTTCGAGCAGCACATAGGTCCCATAGACATCGGTCTGGATGAACGCGTCGGGGTCCATGATGGAGCGATCCACGTGCGTCTCGGCGGCGAAGTTCACGATGGTGTCAATCTGATGTGCCCGAATGGCTTCTTCGACCGCCGCGGCGTCACAGATGTCGCCCTTGACGAACGCATAGCGCGGGTCGTCATGCACTTCCAGCAGGTTATCTGGGTTGCCCGCGTAGGTCAGCTTGTCATAGACCAGAATGCGATAGTCCGGGTACTTCGCCAACATGTAGCGGACGAAATTGGATCCGATGAATCCGGCCCCGCCGGTGACCATGAGGTTCTGCATTTTCGCTTGTCCCTTCTCAGTCAATAGCAAAGGGCGAGTTGGTGTCAACCCGCCCTTACGCGAGAGTCGCAATAGAGCGCCTGCTCGCCGGTGAACTACGCCCGCGCGTCTTGCGTCCCTTTACCTCATGCCATTGCTGCGGGCGCCGGGGTGTTGATGAGGGTCGCCCCCACCACCCGCGCGCCCACCCGATTCAGCAGTTGCATGGCCTGCTCGGCCTGGTCGCGCTTGGTGCGACCGGCGGCCACCACCAGCAGGACGCCGTCCACCACGCCGGCCAGCTCGGCGGCGTCGGTCGCCGACACCACGGGCGGCGCGTCGAACAGGATGATGTCGGCGGCGTCTCGCAGGCGACCGACCAACTCGCCCATCGCGGGGGAAGCCAGTAATTCCGAGGGCAACTCGACGGACGGCCCGCTGCTCAAGACACGTAGTCCCTGGACGCCGGTATCTTGTAATGGCACTGCGAGATCAGGCGCGTTGAGCGCTGTCGTCAGGCCCCGGTCGTTGGGCAGGCCAAAGATGGTGTGCTGGGCCGGGTGGCGCAGATCGGCATCCACCAGGATCACCCGCTTGCCCACGCGCGCGAACGTGACGGCCAGGTTGGCGACCACGCCGGCCTTATCGGGCTCGGGACCGGCCGCGGCGACCAATAGTGTCCTCAGCGGCGCGCCCTGTGTGGGTGAGGTGAGATTGACGCGCAAGCGGCGATAGGCTTCCGCGGCAGGCGACGCGGGATCGGTGATACACACGAGATGGGTGGTCATGAGCCCTCGATAGCGATGTTGAGCCTCATTGCACGCCCTGACCGCTTTCTTCGACGGTTGGCGCGACAATCGGCGCGGGGCGAGTGGTGACCTGATCGAGATGCGCGGTCGCCGGTGTCACCGGGATCGTCCCGATCACCGGAATCTTCAGGCTGCGCTCGACGCTCGCGGGGGACGCCAGCACGTCAGAGGCCATCCATTCGAGGAACAGCGCGATCAGCGCGCCAATCAGCGCGCCCAGCACCAGCCCGGCCAGTGCGTTTGTCATCGGTTTGGGGCGATAGAGCGGCGCGTCAATGACGCTGTCAACCAGTTTCACGTCAATCCGGTTGCTTTTATCCTGCGTCTGATAATACGCTACCCGCTCATCCACGAACTCGTTAGCCATCGTCAACGCGATCCGCTTGGCGATTTCGGGGTCCCGGTCTTTGGCGTCAATGCGGATGAGGAAGTTATCGGGTTCGGCGCTGACGGTGACTTTGGCGAGCAGGTCGTATGAGTTCATATCGAGTTGCGCGTCCGCAATGACCTTGTTCGCCATGTCGTGCGTCTTGATGTTGTTGACGAAGTTGCGTAACAGGTCTTTGGCCGAGTTGCCCAGACCCCAGTCGGGCCGCGCGGGCACGGCGCTGATCCGGGTGGTGGCGAGATAAGTCTTCGTCTGGACCTGACTCAAGCCCAACGCCAGCAAAGCCGCCAGGGCCGCCGTGGCAAGGATGATCCAACCGCGGCGACGCAATATATCGAAATAGGCGCGCATTTCCATTATTGGCAAGTTTCTCCCATACCGGGCTATTTTACACCCGAACCGACCATCCGGCAAACAAAAAGCAACCAGGAGACGTTTTATACGGGGCCATTGCTTTTTGTGGCTATCCGAAAACTCGTAGTCTAGCCCCTCGTGGGCGTCCGCGATGGCACAAGGCGCTACAGACGGGCACAAGGCCCTACACTACGGATATTTGGATGTGTATTGCGTTGCGGCGCCTCACGCGTCTTGCGCGCTGCCCTTGCTCTTGCCCGCCCGACGGTGATCGGTGCTGTAGAAACCCGCGCCTTTGAAGATGATCGTCGGCGGGCTGAACACCCGGCGCGTGGCGGCGTGCCCGTTGGGGCAGGCCGGAACCGAGCGATCATCGAAGCTCTGCGCCCGCTCGAAGTGGGCGCCGCACGTTGTACACTGATAGGAATAGAGCGGCACGGGTTCCTCCGCATGTATCTTAATTTTTAGCGGTCACTTTAATCTTCTTGATGCCACTGTTTGCGAGCTTCGGCATCTCGAGCGTCAGGACGCCGTCCTCGAACGCGGCTTCGACGTTGTCGGCGTCCACGCCGGCTGGCAGGCCGATCTGGCGGCAGAAGCTGCCGCTGCGCCGTTCCTGTCGCACATAGTTGGCGTGCTCTTCGCGATTCTCGGCCTTGAATTCGCCCTTGATGGTCAGCAGGTCACCCGTAAGCGTCACCTCGACATCTTCGGGTTTGACGCCGGGCACAGTCGCCTTCACCACGACCTGGTCATCGCTTTCGATGAGATCTACCGGCAGCATCTCTGCGGGCAGACCGGCTCGCCACGCATCGGGTCGGATAAAACTATCTTCGAATAGCTTATCCATCGCCGTGCGCAGGCTGGTCAATTCACGCATCGGTTCCCATCTTACAACATCGGCCATTGAAGCACCCCCATATTGTTTTTGACTGATTTGATGAGGCGTACACCTCAAGAAATTCTGACATCTATAACATAAACCCGTCGCGTTAAAAATGCGTTTGCGCAGTGTTAGAAAAGTGTGTGAGGTGTGTTAACACAAGCGGCAAGAGCCGCACCAGTTGACAAGGGCCGCTATTGCGTGTATTCTCGCGCTATGTTCTTTGATGAAGCACGTATCTACGTCAAGGCTGGCGATGGCGGGAACGGCGTCGTCGCCTTCCGGCGAGAGGCGCACGTGCCTCTCGGCGGCCCCAGCGGCGGCAAGGGGGGCAAAGGCGGCGATGTTTACCTCGTCGCGGACCCCCAGCTCAACACCCTGATTGCCTTCGACAAGCAAGTTCACTTCCGCGCGCCCGCGGGGCAGCATGGTCGCGGCAAAAACCAGACCGGCGCACAGGGCGACGACTTACTGATTAACGTGCCGGTGGGCACGGTCGCTTACGAACGGGATACCGGGGCGCTGCTGGCCGATCTCGTGGAGCCGGGCCAGCGCGTGCTGATCGCGCGCGGCGGGCGCGGGGGGCGGGGAAATCGCTCGTTTCGCTCGTCTACCGTCCAGGCCCCGCGTATCGCGGAAAACGGCGAGCCGGGCGAGGAGATGTGGCTGAAGCTGGAGTTGAAGCTGGTGGCCGACGTGGGGATTATGGGCGTGCCGAACGCCGGCAAGTCCACACTGCTCAGCCGCATCAGCGCCGCCCAGCCGAAGATCGCCGATTACCCCTTCACGACCCTCGAACCCAACCTGGGCGTCGTGGTGGTGGATGACCGCGACATGGTGTGGGCCGATATTCCCGGCCTGATCGAGGGCGCGCACACCGGCGCGGGCCTGGGGCACACCTTCCTGCGTCACATCGAGCGGACGCGCGTACTCGTTCACGTGCTGAACGGGGCCAGCCCGGACCCGGTCGGCGATTACGAAGCGATCAACCAGGAGTTGGAGCTGTTCAACCCGTTGCTGGCCGACAAGCCGCAGGTGGTTGTCTTCAACAAGATGGACCTACCGGACGTCAAGGCGCGGTGGCCCTCGGTTGCCAAATCGTTGCGCGGCAAGGGCGTTGACGAACCGATGGCGATCTCGGCGGCCACCGGCGACGGCGTGACCCCGCTCTTGCGGCGGGTAGCCGACTTGCTGGCGACCTTGCCGCCGCCGGAGATCACGCCGCTTGCGGTCGCCGCCCCGGCGGAACGTGAGATTGACCGGAGCTTCACCGTTTGGAAAGACCCCGATGATGTGTGGAACGTGGAGGGGCAGCACATCGAGCGCATCGTGAAGATGACGCGCTGGGAATATTATGACGCGGTGATGCGCTTCCAGCGAATTCTCGAAGCGCTGGGCATCACCGAGGCGTTACGCAACCGGGGCGTGCAGCCCGGTGATACCGTGCGTATCGGCGCTAAAGAACTGGAATGGAGTGATTAGTGGATCAGGGTCGGCCCCGGCTTGCGCCTCTCAATCCGGGCAACCCCGTTACCCTACCGCCGGGGGCGCGCGTGGGCATTTTGGGCGGAACCTTCGATCCCATCCACATCGGGCATCTGATCCTCGCTGAAGAGGCGCGCGATCAGCTCGATCTTTTCGTGGTGTATTTTGTCCCCGCCGCCGACCCGCCGCACAAACAGGGCCGTCGTCTGGCCCCGGTGGATGATCGCCTGAACATGATCGAGCTGGCGATTGCCAGCAACCGGGCGTTCCTCGAATCGCGGGTAGACGCCGACCGGCCCGGCCCGCATTATACACTGGACATGGTGCGGATTTTCAAGGAGCAGCTTCCCCCCGGCGGCGAGCTTTATTTCCTGATGGGTTTCGACAGCCTGGCCGATCTGCCCAACTGGTACCGCGCGCAAGACCTGGTGGCAGCCTGCCGGCTGGTGGCGCTCACCCGCTATAACGTCCCGCTCGACTGGGATGTGTTGGAGAAGCAGTTGCCCGGTATTCGCGACCGCGTCAGCCTGCTGGATATGCCCGAACTGGAGATCGCCTCGCATCAGATTCAGGAACGCGTGCGCGAAGGCCGCACGATCCGCTATCTGGTGCCCGATGACGTGCGCCGCTACATCAGCAAGCGCCAACTCTATCGCGAGCCAGTATAGCGCTGCTACCTTATTTGACGCCAAGGGCAGCCGGTATTATGATTTGATGTGTGAACCGATGGAGGGGACACAGGCGCATCTCTGCCTGCGCCCTCTCCTTTTTAATTTTTTGGCCTGAAGAGAATTCATCCACCCATGAGCACTCAAGGACCGCTGGAAACCGAGAGCGGCGGCGCCGTTATGCGCCGCACGGCCGAGTATCGACCGCCGCGCTCATGGCGCACGTGGTTGTTTGGTCGGCCATTGCAAACCGCCGACGCGCCTCACCAGACGATCGGTAAGCTGGTCGGGCTGGCGATCTTCGCATCCGACGCGCTTTCTTCGACCGCCTACGCCACTCAGGAAATGATGGTGATCCTGGCGGTTGCGGGCACGATGGCGTTCGGTTATGCGTTTCCGCTCTCGATTGCTATCGTTGTCCTGCTGGGCATCGTCACGCTGTCTTACGAACAGACCATCCACTCATACCCCAACGGCGGCGGCGCGTACATCGTCTCGCGTGACAACTTCGGCGACATGGCCGCGAAGATCGCCGGCGCGGCCTTGCTCACCGACTACATTCTGACGGTTGCCGTCTCCACGTCGTCGGGCGTCGCGCAAATCGTCTCCGCCGTCCCGTCAGTCTATCCCTATCGCGTGTTGCTGGCGGTCGCGCTGGTGATGTTCGTGATGCTGATGAACCTGCGCGGGGTGCGCGAATCGGGGAACGCGTTCGCGATTCCCACCTATTACTTCATTTTTGTCATGTTCCTGACCGTGGGCCTCGGCCTGCTGCGCGCATTTACCGGCAATCTGGCCCAGGTGGTGGACCCGCCGCCCATGCACGTGCCCGACACGCTGGTGCTCATCACGCCGTTCCTGCTGCTGCATGCCTTCTCCAGCGGCACAGCGGCCCTCACCGGCGTCGAGGCGATCTCCAACGGCACGACGGCCTTCCGTGAACCGCGCAGCCGCAACGCCGGTATTACGCTGATCTGGCTGGCGCTCATCCTCGGCACGTTGTTCATGAGCATTTCGTATCTGGCCCCGCACATCGGGGCGATACCGTCTGAAGAAGAGACGGTGATCTCGCAGTTGGCCCGTACCATCTACGGCGGGCGCAATTTCATGTACTTCGCGGTCATTCTGGCGACCACGTTGATCCTGATTCTGGCGGCCAACACGCCGTTCGCCGGGTTCCCCCGCCTGAGCGCCATGCTGGCGGAAGATGGTTTTTTGCCGCGGCAGTTGACTTATCGGGGTAGCCGGCTGGTCTATTCGCGGGGCATCATGGTCCTGGCGCTCTTTGCCTGTCTGTTGATTTTAATCTTCAGCGCCAGCGTGACGCTGCTGATTCCGCTGTACGCGATCGGCGTATTTCTGTCGTTCACGCTGTCGCAAGCCGGGATGGCGGTGCGCTGGCGTAAGTGTGGTAAGTTGTCGCCCGGCGTGGAAGTGAAAGAGCCCGGCTCGACGCTGAGTTATGATCCGCGCTGGCAGCTCAAGATGACCGTCAACATGATCGGCGCGGTTCTGACGGCGCTGGTAGCCCTGATTTTTGCGATCACGAAGTTTGAAGACGGCGCGTGGATTGTGTTGATCCTGATCCCGGCGTTGGTTGTTATGTTCTCGATGATTCACCGGCATTACCAGGAACTGGCGAAGGACTTGTCGCTCAGTGAATATGGCGCGCCGCCTCGCCTGGGCCGGCATCGGGTGATATTACCCGTCAGTAGCGTCCATCGGGGCACGCTGGCCGCGTTGGAGTATGCTAAGACGCTCTCCGATGATGTGACTGCCGTACACGTCAGTATGGACCCGGATGAGGTGCCCAGGCTTCAGGAGAAATGGGAGGAGTGGGGTGAAGGGGTGCGCCTGGTGGTGCTGGATTCGCCCTACCGGCTGTTGGTCGAGCCGCTGTTGGAGTATATCGAAGAAGTCAACTCAACCCGACAGCCGAACGACACGATTACGATTGTCGTGCCACAGTTTATTCCGAAAAGCTGGTGGGCCAACGCGCTGCACACGCAGACTGCCTTTATGTTGGGGCTGGCGTTACGTTTCAAACCCGGCGTTGTGATTACCAACGTCCCATATCAGACGCGTTGACGCCGTAGAAAGGTTTTCAAAACACGTGGAAAACGTCATGAAAGTCATCGTCGTCGGGTCCGGCCGTGTGGGCGCGCAACTGGCGAACCGACTGTACCAGAAGGGGATGCAGGTCACGGTGATTGATGAATCGAAGACCGCCTTCGATAACCTGGACCCTAACTTCCGCGGGCGCACCCTGGAAGGGGATGTGCTGGCGCAGGATATGTTGCGCCGCGCGGGCATCGAACGCGCCGACAGCGTGGCCGCCGTGACCAGCTCAGACACGGTTAATGTCGCTGTAGCGCACATCGCGACCACGATTTACCACGTGCCTTACGTGGTCGCCCGCAATTATGACCCGCGTTATCGCAGTCTCTACCAGTCTTTCGGCGTGACGGCGCTCAGCACCAGTGACTGGGGCGCGCAGCGCATGGAAGAGATGATGGCCGGTGTGACGCTCAAGACCGTCTTCTCGGCGGGCAATGGCGAGGTCGAAATCTACGAGTTGCCGATCCCGGAATCATGGACGGGCCACCGGGTGGGCGAATTGGTCAATGACTGTGGGTGCGTGCCGGTGGCGGTAACGCGCGCCGGCAAGGCGATGCTGCCCGATCACGAGATGGTATTGCAGGTTGGAGATGTGGTGCATATCAGCGCGACGTTCGAGGGGATCGAAGCGATTCGCCGCCAGATGAGTGGGGCAAAGGAAAACTAAGATGGCCGAATCTTTTGTCATCATTGCGGGCGGCGGGCGCACCGGCACGTATCTGGCGCAGTTGCTCATCAACCAGAATCGTAAGGTGCGGTTGATCGAAACCCGGCGCGATGTGCTGTCGCGTATTCATCACGAGTTGCCCACCGAGGTGATTTACGAGGGTGAGCCGACCGATCCGAAAGTTCTCGAAGCTGCGGGCATCGCGACCGCCGATGCCATCGTCGCCACGACAACCGAAGACGCCGACAATCTGGTGATTTGCTACCTGGCCCGCGCTGACTACGGCGTGGCGCGCACGATTGGGCGCATCAATAACCCGCGTTCGGCATGGTTATTCGATAAGACGTTTAACGTTGACGTTGCGGTGAACCAGGCGGCCATCATGTCCAGCCTCATCGAAGAAGAAATGTCGTGGGGCGACATGACCACGCTCCTCAAGCTGCGCCGCGGCCAGTACTCGCTGGTTGAGGAGAAGATCCCGGCAGGGGCCAGGGTCGTCGGTAAGGCGCTCAAAGATATCCAGTTCCCTGAGGAGTGCGTCATCGCCGCGATCATCCGCAAGGGCGAGATCGTGCTGCCGCGTGGGGTGACCGAATTCGAGGTGGGCGACGAAGTGCTGGCAGTGGTGGGGCCGGAAGCGCGTGAGGGGTTAGCGGACCTGTTTGCCGCGCCCCGGACGTAACGCCACTGGCGAGGAAGAGTTTACTGCGTGGGCAGGGCTTCGGCTCTGCCCACGTTTTTGTTGATCGGGTTGCCGCGCTGTCGAGTTTATAAACTTATTCGTTTATAATATTGACAAATGGTTTTCTTCGCCGTATACTGTCTTCATTGATCTATCAATCTGTTGCTACGGTAAGAGAATTTGTAGTTTAGGGCCTTGTGCCCGTCCGTGACGCCCACAAGGGGCTAAACTACGGATATTCCAGAACGTGATCCGCAGCAACTCACTCTGTACGCAAGGAGATCACCATGACGCATGAACTTCCCCCTCTTCCATATGACTATGACGCACTCGAACCGCACATTGACGAGCAGACGATGCGGTTGCATCACGATAAGCACCACCTGGCTTATGTCAATGGCTTGAACACCGCCGAGACGAAGCTGGCCGAAGCGTGCTCTACGGGCGATTTTTCGCTCATTCAGCATTGGGAGCGCCAGGCGGCTTTCCACGGCGCGGGGCATTTCCTCCACAGCATCTTCTGGCCGAACATGGCGGCGGCGGGCAACGGCGGCGGCGGCGAACCGACCGGCGCGCTGGCGGCCAAGATCACCGAGGACTTCGGCAGCTTCGAGGCCTTCAAGAAGCAATTCAGCGCGGCCGCGGCAGCCGTCGAGGGCAACGGCTGGGGCATCCTGGCGTACCGCAAGGTTGACAACAAGCTGGTCATCCTGACGGCAGAAAATCATCAGAAGCTGACCCAGTGGGTTTCGGTCCCTCTGTTAGTGCTCGACGTGTGGGAACATGCGTATTACCTGAAGTATCAGAACCGGCGGCCTGACTACGTGGCGGCGTTCTTCAACGTCGTTAACTGGTCGAACGTTGCGGCGAACTTCAAGGCCGCACAGGGCTGACCGACTCGACTGATGCTTAGAATCTATCCGAGATTTTTGTAGTCCAGGGCCTCGTGCCCGTCGCGCGACGCCCACAAGGGGCTGGACTACGAATATCCGGATAGATGCTTAACATTGAGCGGGCGTGGAATTGTCCATGCCCGTTCTTCGTTTATAATGGGCCTGTAATTCGGATTTTTGAACTCCGGTCAATTTTGCCGTTACCGTTGAGCGCCTTCTGCGTCTTGATAGACGTATAGAGAGCGCACGACCCATCGCAAGGAGACAGAATCCCGCGACGAGGTCGGAAGCGCAACTCAGGGAGGCGTTTATGAACGGAAAACCCGGCGGCAAACGCGAATCGGCGAAAGCCGACCGCAGAGAGAGGCTCTACGAATCGGCTTTGAGCCTGTTTCGTGATCAGGGCTATGAGGAAACGACCGTAGACCAGATCACGCAACGCGCCGGGCTGGCGAAGGGCACGTTCTTTAACTATTTCCCCACCAAGGATGCCGTGCTGCGCTATCTGGCGACCCGCGAGATCGGCCGGCTGAGCAGCGTTATCATTACTACCAACGGCGACACGTCTTCGGTGGGCAAGCTCAAGCGTTTGATGCTGGCCCTGGCCGCCAGCCTGGAAAGCGACCGGGATCTCGTTTGCCTGATGTTCCGCCGGGGCATCACCGTGCCCGATCTGTTGGCGGGCGATGCGGGCGGCTTCAGCCTGCAATCCATGTCGGCGCTGCTCATCAACCAGGCGCAACGCGCCGGGGAAATCAACCCTGACCTGGACCCGGATATGCTGGCCGCGGCGCTGGACGCGCTCTATCTGCAGCAAGTCGTGCGCTGGTGCCAGGCGGAGAAACCGTACCCGTTGGGCGAAAGGCTGAGCGGTATTGTAGACTTGCTCCTGTTGGGCATCACGGGCATGTAAATTCATTCATAAAGGACCGGCTTGTGGTACAAGCGCAAACTCATAGCAACGAAACGCCGGGCCAGACCCCCTGGACGAGGGATCTGGCCCGAGATTTGTTCCCCGGTCGCACGACCCCGTTTGGGTGGACGCTGTTACGTGAGCCCGCAGAAACCGCGATGCGGCAGATGTGGGCCGCGTTTGGCATTGCGGGCTTGCCTCAGACGCCATTCTGGCAATACGGCGCGGATGGCTACGTCCGGCTGAACGCGGTACACCTGGCTGCGGCGAGCTGGGCGGCCCAGGGCGCGGCGTGGCTGGGCGCAGTGCGCGGCAACGCGCCGACCGGCTTTGCGGCGCGCTTGCGCCCGCCGGCGGTGATCCGACGCACCGAGGCGGAGATCCAGACGACGTTGGCCGCGGTCACGGCGCTGAACGCGCGTTTGTTCGATTGGCGCCAGTGGGTGCGCGGGCTGCGCTGGACGCAGGCCGACTTGTTGCAGGTGATGGAAGAACTCGAACCCAACGCGCTGGCCGCGCTGCAAGCGTATTTTACGTTGCGGGCGGGGCTGGAAGCGGCGCGGGCGCGGCTGGAAGATGCAGCCGCCGCGCCCGGGCTGCTTGCGGGGCTGACGGGACTGCCGAGCGTGGAAGCGGTGCGCGCGTTGGCCGTGCTCAGTTCATTCGGAACGTCCGGGCCGGCGTATGAGGATTATCTTGTGCGTTACGGCCATCGCGGGGCGCGTGACGTGACCCCTGCGGCGGCGCGCTGGCAGGATCACCCGGCGCGGCTGCGTTTGGCGCTTGAGACGGGCGCGCCGCGTGATTTCCCCGGCGCGCCGGACGCCGGACGTGGGCGTGAGGCTGCATTGCAGATGTATCGCGATCTCGCGCGGGGCGCGGACGTGGCGTGGGACAGCATCGCGCTGGTGATGGCCGCCGCACAAAGCTGGATCGGCGCGGCTGCGGTTGAGGCTGCCGGTTCCGGGCTGATCTCGGATCGCACCGACGTCCTCCTGCTCGAACTGGAGGAGTTGAAGCAGGTGGCAACGGGCGAATGGCACGGCGGCAAGCGCGAGGCGGTTCAGGAGCAGATCGAACTCCGGCGCACCCGACTCGACGGCCCGAAGGAGGCTGCAACGGTGGGCTCGCCGCGACCGGCGGGCGGCGGGCAGGCGACCGGCTCCGTCGTGCGCGTCGCACCGGGTGAGACCGTCGCGCCACAGGCTCAGGGCATCGTAGTAACGCAAAACCCGGATGCGGGCTGGACGGATCACTGGTTTAGCGCGGCGGGTTTGGTCTCTGCCGCCGCGGAGATGTGCAGCCCGGGCATGATTGTGGCGCAGGCGTTAGGGCTGCCGGCAGTCATCGGGGCCGCGGAGTTTGTGGACAATGCTGAGACCGGCGCGACGATCTACGTTGATGGAGACACGGGCCAAATTTCCTCTGAGTGATCGTCCGCGCCGCAGCTTTGTAGTGACGGCTTCAGTCGTTTCAGAGCGCATCAAACGGCTGAAGCCGTCACTACAAAGTTCAGCGATGGTGGTTTCATCCCTCTATGACAAACCGATGGTATAATATCGGTTATGCAAAGTCTTGTTACCAGAGCCTCGCAAATGGGTTTCAGCCTGTCGCCCGGACAGGCCGCGGCATTTGACGCGTATACGCGTGAACTGCACGACTGGAACGCCCGCTTCAACCTCACGGCGATCACTGAGACGGAGCAGATCGAGGTGCGTCATTATCTGGATTCGCTCGCGCTCGCGCCGGCGCTGGCCGCGCTCGAGGGCATCCCTTTGCAAATTCTGCTGAGTCGCAACCTGCGGGCCGCCGATGTGGGGGCGGGCGCGGGACTGCCCGGCCTGGCGCTGCGCATCGTCTGGCCGCGGCTCAGCCTTACGTGCATCGAGGCCACCGGCAAAAAGGTGCGCTTCATGGAACATGTGTCCGAGACAATGGGGCTGTCGGAGGTTGCGTTCGTTCAGGGGCGCGCGGAAGAGTTGGGGTTGCGTCCCCCGCATCGGGAAGCCTATGATCTGGTGATGGCGCGGGCGGTGGCGACATTGCCGACGCTGGTAGAGTATCTTCTGCCGCTGGCGCGGCGGGGCGGGCGGGTGGTGGCATATAAGGGTTCGGCGGCGCATGAGGAAGCGCTGGCGGCGGAGGAGGCGATCCGCCTGCTGGGTGGGCAGCTTCGCAAGCTGATCCCTGTGGAGGTTCCCGGCTTGGCCGAGACGCGCGTGATTGTCGTGATTGATAAGGTGCGCTCGACCCCTGATGCGTACCCACGCAGCCGCGGGTTGCCGCGCAAGCAACCGCTGGGCGCGCTTGAACTGCCTGAAGTTCCTGACCCCGCAGATCTGTAGACTTACCCCGGTTGACCGGGCAGCGTTGCCGGGTTCAAACGGCCGCCGCTGACGCACATCGTGCGCGCCTGGCGCAACATCTCCGGCGCAAAGTCGCCCCAATCGGTCGTCGTCACCAGCGCCTGGGTGACTTCCTCCAGCGCATCTAACAGCGCGTGGCGGCGCGTGGCGTCTAACTCCGACATGACATCATCCAGCAGCAACAGCGGGCTATCGCCGGTTTCGTCGCGCATGAAACGCAGCTCGGCCAATTTCAATGCCAGCGCCGCCGTCCGCTGCTGGCCGCGCGACCCGTAAAGCCGCAGGTCATGTTCATCCACCACGAATGCGACATCGTCGCGATGCGGGCCGGATAACGACGTCCCGGCGGCGATCTCACGCCGGCGCAGCCGATGCAGGCGCTCGATCATCCGTTGCTTGACCTCATCCTGCGCGAAGGCCTGATAGGGCGTCTGCCCATCGGCCAGCCGGGCCTGCTTCACCGCCTGGGTTGACATCGCCGGCTCGGTGATGGGACGGTCCGGGTCGAAGCCGGGCAGATACATCAGGTGCAGCCGCTCGCCGCCGCTCAGTTCCCCGTGGCGCAAACCGGCCATGTCGTCGAGGCTGCGTAGAGCGTTGCTGCGCCAGTTGTAGATGAGGCTGCCGTTTTCCCCCAGTTGCTCATCCCAGAAATCGAGTTGGGCGGGGTCGCCTCCGTCGTCGCGCAGCCGCCGCAAGAGTGTGTTGCGCTGCATCACGGCGCGGTTATACGCGGCCAGCGCGCGGCAATAGACTGGGGAAATCTGGCAGAGCATGATATCGAGATAACGCCGCCGTTCCGAAGGCGCACCGGAGACCAGACTGACATCTTCGGGGAGGAACAACACCACTCTCAGGCGGCCAATGAGATCGAGCCCGCGTTTGGGCACGCCATTGATGCGCACCTGTTTGCGGACGATGGGGTTGCCGCCGCCGTTGGCCGATAGTTCCAGCACCAGTTCAAGGCGTTGAGCGTCTTTGCCCGCACCGATGTCGGCCTCGAGCCGCGCATAGGGCAGGCTGCTTTCGAGGGTCAACCAGTTGATGAGTTCGCGTTCGGCCACGGCGCGCGGCGACCGGCCCGTCGCCAGGAGGTGAATCGCCTCCAGCAGGTTGGTCTTGCCCTGGGCGTTCGGCCCCTGCAAAACGAGCAGGCGATCCGGCAGGCTGAGCTCGAGCCGGGTGTAATTGCGAAAGTTGGTCAGCGACAGTCGGTTCAGGTGCATCGGTGATGGAGAAATAAAGGACGAAGGCCGGGTGTCGCTCCTTCGTCCTCACAATTAGAATCTATCCGAATATTTCCAGATTATCGTGTCTTTCCCTTCGTAGTGACGGGGTGAGCCCGGGGTGTGGCCCCCCAACGCGGGATCCCGGACAACGCAGGGGGGGGAAACGGGGGTTTGGGATAGAGGATGCAAAACAAAAAAAGCCAACGCAG
>JBBQRS010000028.1:0-45094 GCA_038214535.1 Anaerolineae bacterium | reverse complement strand
CTCAGGCGATCTTGCCACGCCGGCATGATGCCCATGCCGCCGGACACCGCCGCATAGAACGTGCCAGACGGCGACTTGGATATGAACTCCGGGGTGAACTTAGCGGCTTGCGGAATCGCGCCCTGGCCGTCCGGCCCGTGGCAGGCCACACAATTGGCGTCATAGACCGGTTTGCCCAGGTCCAACACAGCCTGCGGCACGGTCCAATGCCACAAGTAGTAGGTGACGTTCCAGCGATCCTCGTCCGACAGGCTATCGCCGAAGGCTGGCATCGTCTCTTTGCCGTCGGTGATGGACTGGTAGAAAGAGACCGGCGCGGAGGCGTGCATGTAGTCCAGGTCGTTGAAGTTACGCGCGTTTTCTACGACGCCTGCGCCGTCGGCCCCATGACAACTGGCGCAGTTGGCCTCATACACGGCCTGCCCCGCAAGTTGCTCCGGCGGGGCGACAGGAAACTTCACGGCTTCCATGCCGGGAATCGGCGTCGGCGCGCCCGGCGGCGGCAGGGTCGCGGGAACCAACGTCTGGATCGGCGTCGGCGCGACCGGCAACGGAGCAGGAGTCTGGCAGGCCGCCAGGGCAAGCCCCAAAAGACCGATGATCGCAACAAGCAAGATACGTGTCTTCATAAGCTGCTTCCTCTTTGAGGTGTGCCTGCCCCGCCTGATGGTCAAACCGGGTCGGGGATACATCACTGACTCAGGCTCCGAACGTAATTCACCACATCCCAGCGCGAGCGCTGGTTAAGATTTTCATTCAACGGCGGCATTGCGCCGTAGCCCTGTGAAATCGTCAGGTAGATGGAACCGTCCGATTGCTCGGCCATACGGGGTTCGGTCAGGTTTGCGGGCCGGTTCATATCCGGCTTCCAGAACTCCGTGATGGGGCCATCGCCTAACCCGCCATTGCCGTGACACACCGAGCAATTACGGGCAAACAGCACGCTGCCGCGCGCCAGCGACACGTCATCGGCCGGCACAGGATTGATCGGCAGTTCACCATTTTGGGGCAAACTCGGCCCGTCGAAACGCACGGCCCCAACCGGCGCGGAAAGACGCGGGCCTTGCTGCGCTTCAACCGCGATCTGATCCTCCATCGTGCTGGTCCAGTTCACTTTGATGACGTCATACAGAAACGGCAAGCCCAACAGCAACGGGATGGTCAGCAGCACAAGGGTGATGATAACCCGGCGAAGATATCCACTCGGTGGTATCATAGCGGCTTCTTCTCCGGTTCATATACCTGTTCGGCCCCATTTTCGAGCATCGCCCGCTGGACGTCGTCCTCATAGCGCATGTCGAATTTGGCCTCCAGCGCGATGCGCCCGTGATTGATATCCGGATTGTAGACCTGGGGCTGCGTTGACGGGAACGCGCACTTCCACAGGAAGTTGAACAACGTCCCCAGCATCAGGCCGAGCATGGTCAACTCGAAGATGGGAATCCACGCCGTGGGGTTGCCCCAGAACGGCCGGCCGCCCACCCGAATCGGATAATGGAACTGTGTGGCGAACGTCAACGCCCAGGCAGTCCCCAGGCCGATCAGTGCACCGATGAGCGTGACCCAGGGAATCCGCTCGTGAATCTTAGGACGGCCCAACATCTTGGATGTGTAGGGGACGCCCATCATCAGCGCCATATCCTGCTCGCGCAGACCCAGGATTCGCAACGAATCCATCGCCCCGGTCACCGGACCCAGATAATCAATCGGATGACCCGGCCCTGTTGTATTGAACAAACCCAGCAAAGTCATGCGTGTGGGCATCAGATCCTCCTATCCCTATTCCAGGTCGGCCACGGAGGTGACGACCGTCTGACCGATGCGGCGGCGCGAGTGACTCAACTGACCTTCGAGCACTTCCCACACCGGGATCAGCGGAATGATTTTCGACGCCAGCATGTAGAGCAATATGAAGAACGCCAGCGTACCAAAAGCAATGGAAAGCTCGGGCAGGCGCGGCGTGTATTCGCCCCAGTTGAACGGCATCCGGTTGCGTTGCAGAAAACCGGGGACGATTATAACGCGTTCCAGGTACATACCGATGTTGATCCCGATAGTAATCAGGAACAGGGCGATCGGGCTGCTGCGTACTTTCTTGCTCCACAACGTCCCCAGCGGGATCACGATGTTGAGGACCAACATCGCCCACCAATAGGGGGCCAGACCTCCGTGCATCTGAAAACTGAGCAATGCGTGACCTGCCGCCTCGCCGCCATACCACTCCACGAAGAAATCATTGAAGAAGAAATAGACCCAGGAGATTGCGAAGATCAGCACCAGCTTGGCCAGCGCGTCGAAATGTTCGGGGCGCAGGAAGTATTCCAGGTGCATGGTGCGCCGCACTACCAGCAACAAGGTGATCACGGCAGACACGCCGGAGAAGATCGCGCCGATAACAAAATACGGACCCAGGATCGAAGTGCTCCACCCGATCTGTTGCGTCATGGCGAAATCCCACGCCACAATGGTATGCACCGAGAACATGATCGGGATGATCGCCAAGGCCATGATGTTGAGGGCTTTGTGCAGATAATGAAATTCGTATTCCGCGCCGCGCCACCCCAGCGAGGTGATTTTGTAGAGCGCATGCCGCCAGCCGGTCGTGTGGTCACGCGCCATCGCCAGATCCGGGATCATCGGGAGATAAACGTAGATCGTGCTGCTGATCAAATAGGTCGTGATCGCCAGCAGATCCCACACCAGCGCCGATTGCAAGTTCGGCCAGAGTTGCCGCTGATTGGGCATTGGGACCATGAAATAGACGACCCACATGCGGCCCAGATGAACTACAGGGAAAAGGCCGCCGCACGCCAACGAGATGGTGACCATCAATTCCGCGGCGCGGGTGATGGGCCGGCGAAACTCGGCGTTGAACACGCGCAAGATAGCCGAGACGAATGTGCCGGAGTGACTGATACCGATCCAGAAGACGAAGGTGGAGATGAAAATGCCCCAGCCCACGGGCCGCCGGGTGCCGTCAATCCCCATGCCCCACCGGATCTGGTAGGCCCACACGCCAAAGATGCAGACGGCGACAATCGCCGCGAGGATGGCGACCACCAGCCAGTAGGCCGGACTGGCCGACAGCATCGGCTTGAGCATGATCTGGTTCATCTCTTCCTGCGGGATCGGATCCAGCAGGAGACGTTCCCTGGGGTTTTCCTCGTGCGGCCACACGAGGTTTTTGAACTTGGTCTGGGCGTCAGCCAACATTGGAGTCGCCTCCCTTCAGATAGGTCACTGCAGGGTCGGTGCCGAGTTCATTGAGCAGCCGGATCGCCCGCGGGCTTTCCATCAGCGCATGGATGGGGCTTGCGGGGTCCAGGAAGTCGCCGAACGTGATCGCATGGGTCGGGCATGACTGGGCGCACGCCGGAACCATGTCGCCGTCTCGCATCGAGCGGCCTTCTTTCCGCGCGGTTTCCTCGCCATAATGGATGCGCTGGATGCAGAAGGTGCATTTCTCCATCACACCGCGCCCGCGCACGGTAACATCCGGGTTGAGTTGCTCCTGCATCGGATCGGGAAAATAGGGCTCGAACCAGTTGAAAACCCGCGCCGAGTAGGGGCAGTTGTTCGCGCAGTACCGTGTGCCGATACACCGATTATACACCTGCACATTCAGATCTTGCGTGTCGCTGTGATAGGTGGCAAAGGTCGGGCAAACCGGCTCACACGGCGCATGGCCACATTGCTGGCACAGCACCGGCATGAAGCGAGCCTTGATATCCGGGTACTCGCCGTCCCAATAGCGTTCGATCCGAATCCAGTGCCGCGAGCGTCCCCTTCTCACCTCTTCAGCGCCGACCGTGGGCACATTATTCTCGGCGTGACAGGCCACAACACATGCCTGGCAACCGGTGCATGTATCCAGATCAATCACCATCTTCCACTGATGATCGTTCACGACAGTTTCACTCATGCGTCATCACTCCTCAACACTCCCCGCCTGATCGCCGCGAAGGCGTCGGCGCTAACGCAACGGAATATGCCCGGCCTCACGCGCCGACTCCACGCCGATATTGTTTTCGATGCGCGGCAGTTGCTCCGTCCGGCCGAGCGGTTCCAGCTTGACGCGGGTTCCGGCCCAGTTCCATTCACCGCCGCTGGCTTGCGGAGGGAGGATCGCAAGGACATTTGCGCCGTTGCCGGCCGCAAAGCGCCCATATTCATTGTGCCCGCCGCCCACCGGCACGGCAACCACATCAGGCCGGATGGCCGGATAGATGTACACGATGGCGTCTATGTACCCATAAGGCGACGTGAGCTTGACGACCGAACCATGCTCCAGGCCGAGTTCCTGCGCGGTCACCGGGTTAAGCTCCACCCAGGTCTTCCACGAAGCCGTCGTCATCGGATCGGGCGCTTCCTGCAACCACGGCTGATTCGCCCCGCGGCCATCGCTCAATGCGACGTTCAGATAGGGATAGAGCAGATAGGGGTAGCCGCCGCCTTCGCCCTCGAACACGGGGCGTTCCACCGCGATGGGGCCGGGGATGCTGGGCGCTGAAGCTGGCGTCTCGGCTGAGACGCTCTCATCCCACCAGCCGCCGTATTGCCGCCAGCCGCCCCAGATCTTTGCGGGGTTGGCTGTTTCATACGGGGCAGGTGCGCCAACGAGAGCCGCCAGCGTCGCTTTCATAAAATCGACGGTGTTCGGCCAGGGCAATGCCTGCTTGGCCGGCCCGCCCAGCCGGTCGGCCAGGTCGAGGAAGACGTCGGTCGTCGAGCGCGTGTCGTAAAGCGGCTGCACCACCGGCTGCTGCCCGCTGATCGCCGGGTGATCGCCGGACGGGCTGACCATCTGATAGCCCCAACTTTCCAGATAGCTATTTTCCGGCAGGATGATGTCCGCCTGCGCCGCGGTCTCATCCACCACCCCGGCGAACGACACCACATAAGGCACGCGGGCCAGGGCCTGCGCGAAACCGGCCTCGACGGGCAAGTCGAACAACGGGTTGCCGTTAACAAAGAGGACGCTGATGTCACCGGCCGCCATTTTATCGGTCAACGCCAGGACATCATCGTAAGAAGACGCCGTCGTTCCGGCAAACGCGGGGGCGGGCGGCTGTGGGGTCAGGTAGATCAGGCTGTTGGGGCCGTTGCCCTGGCCGATCAGCGCGTTGAGCGCCATAATGGCCTGCATGGCGGATGCGCTATTTGTGCTGCCGGCCGTTGCGCCGCCGGGCAAGGCCAGCGAGTTGGGGAAGCGCCCGAAGAGACGGGCATATTCACCGAGCAACTCTTCGGAGACGCCCGCCGCCAACACGACCGCGCCGACATCCACACCGGCAAATAGCCCGGCATAAGGGCTGTCCGCCGCGCCGTTGATGTTCTCCTCGACGATGATCTTCCCGATTGCCAACGCAACCGGCCCTTCCGTACCGGGGCTGATGGGGATCCATTTGTCGGCCATCGCGCCGGTGGATGACATGCGCGGCTCGAACTGAACGAACGTCGCGCGCTTGCCGTTAGGCTGGCCGCGCATCGCACCGAATGCCTTGCCGTAAGCCACAGGCGACAGCCAGGTCTCGGTGAAGTTCGCGCCGAAAGACAACACCACGTCGGCGTGGGAGATATCGAAGAAGGGCAGATTCGGCGCAACGCCATAAATCTCGCCGGTCGTGCGCGCCAGCAAGTTACGCCCGGTCAGCGCGGAAAGCCCGTCATAATAGACCGGGGCCAGCCCGCCAAGCGCCTGGATGAACGGCCCGACCACGGCGGCGAGACTATCGTCGCCCACGCGCCCGTAATAGGCTACCCCGCCCGGCCCGGCGTTCTGAATCCGCTCCGTCACCGTCGTCAGGGCGTCTTCCCATTGAAGCGGCGTGAACGTCTTGGAGCCGCGCGGCTGTTGCGTCACCGCGTTGCGCAACCGATCGGGATTGTAAAGCACGTGCAGACCCGACTGGCCGCGCGCGCAGAGGCGGCCGCGGTTCAACGGGTGGCGCGGGTTGCCCTCGATCTTCTTGGCGCGCCCGTTGCTGATACGCACGATGATGCCGCAACCGGCGGGGCACTGGCGACACGTGCTCGCATACCAAACCTTCTCGCCGGGCAGCGCCTCTTCCGGCGGCACGACGTAAGGTTCCAGCGTTTCGTACTTTTGCAAGTTGATCGTGCAACCGCTCAGCGCCATCGTGGCGCCGGTCAGGCCGCTCAACTGGAAGAACTGACGACGGTTCATGCGTCGGGTCATGGGTGAATCCCCTTCTTACGGCTCGCTCTTCGCAGCTCTAATAATGGCACGTGGCGCAATCGAGCAGCCGGGTCAATTTCTCCGGGTGCTCGCGACCCACATCGCGATGGCAGTTCAAACACCAACCCATGTTCTGGTTATAGCGGTTCGGTTGATCCACCTGGGAAACGTCGCCGTGGCACGTCTCACACGCCACGCCGCCCGCGATATGCGGCCGGTGGTTGAAATGCACGAAATCGGGTTGGTCATTGATCTTGACCCATTGCACGGGCTCTTTAGCGTCCCACTTGGCAATGAGCTTGTCTATATCGGCCTGGGCCGCCGGGTCTTGCGGGTTGATGTTTTGGTGACAGCCCATGCACTTCGCCAGCGATGGGATACCCGCTACGGGGCCGCTATCT
This sequence comes from Anaerolineae bacterium, assembly GCA_038214535.1. Classification (GTDB taxonomy): domain Bacteria; phylum Chloroflexota; class Anaerolineae; order CG2-30-64-16; family CG2-30-64-16; genus JBBQRS01. The sequence continues at coordinate 38,494 of JBBQRS010000028.1, read as the reverse complement.
ACGCCGGGATGGCAGTAAATACACTGGGCTCCCGCGGCGATGTGAACCTGGTGGCTATAGGGCAGCGGTTGCGGCGGCATGGCGAACGCGCGCGTCGCCAGGAAAAGCCCCGCCGCTAGGATGCCAAACAACACCACGAACCCGATCGCAATGGCCCAAAACAGCCTCGGGTTCTGCCGATAGAGGGAAGTAATCATGGGCGCGCTCCGGTCCGATGGGACGGTTGGAGAGAATAGATTTCTGAGCGAATCATTTCAGGGTCAGAAGATAGGCGACCAGGTCATCCACTTCCTGGGCCGACAGGTCCGCGTAATTCTTGGGCATCACGCCGGTCGAAAATCCTTCCGGCGCATAGACATCCGGGTTGACGATAGACTCATGCAGATAGCCGGCGGCGTCCTTCGCCTCGCCCTTGTAGCCGGGCCGTTGCAGCGCGGCTTCCGCGTCTGCGACCGCGCCCGCCAGAGATGGGCCGACGATCACCTGTCCCGCCTGGATCGCATGGCACGTCGTGCAGCCGGGGCCGTTAGCCAGGGTTGGTTGATTGAATAGGGCTTTGCCGTTTTCGGCGTTCCCACGAGGCTGCGCTGTGGGCGTAGCCGAGCCGCTATTTCCACATGCGGCGAGCGTAAACACAATCAACAACACCACAAGCGGTAAGATACGCTTGGGCATTACGCGAAGCTCCTTTCGATCTGGACGCTCGGACGCCCGAAGCATGGGTGGGGGGCGTCAAGCCAGACGAGTATAACGAATGCACGCGAAATGCGCAAGTGCGCAAGTAGCTAAAGACACTTACGGCGCGAGCCGCCCATCTTTATGTCAGGACGCGGGCGACGACGGCGCTCCGTCCGGCTTCTTCGCCGGGCGCGACCCCGCCCGCGCATACCAGAATCCGCCCAGCAGGGCCAGCAGAACCAGGAATGGGAACCCCGCGATCAGGATCCCCGTCAGACCCCGCTTCTGCATCACCTGTTGCACGAACGTGACCTCGGTGTCTCCGGCGGGGCCGCTAATGCGGATCACGACGTCATACATGCCGGTGCGCTCGACGGGAATGTGCGCTGCATAGTCTACGGGGTTGCCCGCATCCTTGTGCGTAGCCTGCCCGGTGAGTTTCGCGCCGTCTTCGCTATGCGTCATCTCGACGAAGACGTCGGCGTCCAACACCTTTTGCCCATCAGCAGGATCGCTGATGCGGACGACAAACGTCAACTTGCCGACATAGGTGGGATCAGGCGAAACGGTGATGTACAGCCGATACGGGCCGACGACTTGATCGCCGACAATAATGCGCGTGCCGCCACCAGGCCCCAGGTTCTCAGCGCGCGCCGGCATGGGCGCACACATACCGCCAAACCATAGCGTCACGACGATCAGCGAAATCACGTGCAAGATTAGCCGTTTGCTGCGGCTCATTGCGTCACTCCCGACGAAAGCATCATCAACGTCCCTCGCATCTCCATCGGCTGAATCAGAATCCACAGCCCGAAGCCCAGCAAGAGCAGCGTCACGATGATCCAGGGCACAGCCGACCCCAGGATACGTGCCCGCGCCGCGCCGTCATCCTCTCCAATATCGCGCCGCGCCACCTGGAACGCGGCCACGATAGACCCAAACCCCCCGGCGTATAACATCACCGCCTCGATAGGGAACAGCCAGCCCGCCGGAACCACGGTACCCACGTTCCAGTGCGAGGCGCCGGAATAGAGGCCAATGTCTGCCATGAATGATTGTATCACGGGCAGCAAGGTCAGGCCACCGGTGAGAAAGTGAAAGCTATAATGCGCCAGCCACATTCCAAAGCCCATGGGGACGAGAGCAAACGTATAGCGCGCGATGACCTGTGCGAGCGGTCGGGTCTGTTGCCCGGCCAGGGCGCGGCTCATCAACCCGGCTGTGGTCAGTGAGACCACAGGGAGAACGACAAGACCGACGAAGAAAATCAGAGCCAGACCCGGCGCGGGCGACGACGCGTTCAACGCCTGCGCCAGCGCGGCCTGTAACGCGTACACGGGCTTGATCATGCCAAACGCGTTGAGGTACGCGCCAAACACGAAGACGATCATCAGCGCGGCCAGATCAAACCGCCGGCTGAAACGCCCGATGCCGGAACGAAACGGGTCATCCCAAAACTCGGCAGTAGGCACGCGCCCGATGATCCCGATGTTGTCGTAAGGGCAGGCATGGATGCAATCGAGGCAGAAAGTGCAGTCCATGTTGCCCACCTTCCGCGGCTGAAACAGCGCCAACTCGCACCCCCGCGCATCCGGATTCACCACGAAGGCACCAAGCTCACCAAGATTTCCTTTTTCTTCTCTTGGTGTTCTTGGTGTCTTGGTGGTAAAGGGCTTCGCGGTGATGCAGTCTTTGGTGGGGCAGGCGGCGCAGGTGGGCAGGTCGCGCACCTTGATTTCGAGCGGCGAGACCAGCGAACCGAAGAAGTTGAACTGGCCCAGCGGACAGATATGCTTGCAGAACGATGCGCCCTGAAAGACCATGTCCACGGCAAAGGCAATCACGAAATAGCCGATCGCCAGCCAGGCCGTCCACCACGGGCTGGCCCACAGATCGAACAATTCATAGGAGAAGAAGAAGAGGACCACTAGCGCAACCGCCAGCCACTTGTTGCGCAAGGCGCGCGGCCAGGGCAGACCGTTACGCAAAAACCGCTCCCTCACCCAGCGCGCGACCTGGCGCGACAACATGAAGGGACACGCCATGCAAAACAGGTTGCCCGCAACCAGCAAGACCAACACCACCAGCCCGCGATAATGCAACCATGCGCCGACGGTCGCCAGATTCTTCGGGGCAAGCTGCGGCCCGAACAGGCCGTCGAAGATGATCAGCGCCGAAACGCCAAACAGGATGACCTGCATCACGGTGCGGGCGTGGCGCCATTTCAGAAATGGACCGACAAGCGGCCAGCGCAGAAGATCGAGACGAGGCATGAATAGGCGGAGTTACTTTACTTGGATCGGAAAACGACGCAAGATATCCTTGCCATCGGAGGTTTTCGCCGTCAGGTCCACGTACCAGTCGCCCGCCATCGTCCAATCCATGCCGACCTGATATGTATCCCCGGAAGCGGATTGAACTGCCCCCGTCACCGGCACCATCCCCGCATGGCTCATGTTGCCGACCACCGTCAAAGTCGCGCCTTCCAAGGGTGCGCCGGCAGGGTCGCGCAGGGTGAAGGTCAGCACGCCCGGCCCCACTGCGGGCGTCGCCGGTTCGCTGGTCATCGTGACGGCATAGCCGTCATCCTCGGCAGGCGCGGCGGATTGCATCCGCCCACACGCGGCCAACGAGAAGGTCAGGACAAGGAGAAGCGCGCCAAAATCAAAAACCCTGCTCGGCGGCCACATGTGGCGCGGGCGAGACAGGGCAGACCAGGACCATGACATTTTATTCCTCCGATCCCGTAGCAGGGAAGCCGGACGAGGCATCATGAGATGAGCATTACGATGATCATGGGTACAACCAGCAGGAACGGCGCAAAGAAGATAAAGCCATACCAACGACTATCCCAGCGCAGGTGCATGAAATAGAAGATGACCAGCAGCGCCTTGACGGCGGACATTGCCAGCAGCGTGGGCGCTTGCGGCACGGCGGGAATCCGCGTCACCAATAGCTCAAGCCCGGTGAACACGGCCAGGGCGATGAAGACAATGATGTAGTTCCGCGTGTGATCTTCGTGCTCGGATGCGACCTCGTGGGCCGTGGTCAACTCAGTGTATCCTTCGTCGTTCATACAATGTACTTCTCTCCCGGATAAGCGCCGAATATTGTCTTCCCCTTCGTAGTGACGGCTTCAGCCGTTGGGGAGGGCATTACAACGGCTGAAGCCGTCACTACGAAGGGGCCGAATAAATTCTAAAGCAGATAAACCAGCGTGAACAGCATAATCCAGACAATATCAACAAAGTGCCAGTAAAGACCGAAGACCTCGATCCGCATGTAGTTATGAGGGCCGAACTTCCCCTTGAACACCTGCGGCAACAGCCACAGGATCAGAATCAACCCGATGAACACGTGGAACCCATGCAGCCCGGTCACCGTGAAGAAGGCCCCGGAAAACGGCGTGGTGGTTGGCGTGAACCCTTCGTGCAGCAGCGTCCGGTATTCGAACATCTGAATTCCCAGGAAGGTCGCGCCCAACCCTAACGTCGCCAGCAAGAACAGGCGCACCCGCTTCTGATTGTTGTTGAGCGCCGACTGGAGCGCCATCGCCACCATGAAGCTGGAGATGATCAGAACGAACGTGTTAATGCCCGTGATCGGGATATTGAGCATATCGTTGGCGTCGGCAGGGCTGCGTTGCTTGGCGCTCAAGAGCGCGCCGATCAGCGCCGAGAAGATCATCACCTCGGTCGCCAGGAAAATCCACATCCCCAGCTTGCGGCTGTCCAGCCCGGTGCTGGAATAGGTCGTCTCATGTTCGATCGCAGTCGTGACAGGCGTCTGGCTCATAACGTAAGTCCCCAAACTGATTCGAGATTCATCACAGGATTCAACACGTGAACGCGCGTTAGTCGCCGCCGCCCCCGCTGGGGGCGGGTACGGGGACAGGTGGTTGCACGATCGTGCGCTCGCCGTAGCCATACGGATCCGACGTCACAACCGGCGGCACAGGGTAATTATGAATCGGCGGCGGCGAGGTCACCGTCCAGTCGAGCGTGAGCGAGCGCCACGGGTTGTTGCCCGCCGGCTTGCCCTTGAACAGGCTCGCGACAGCCGTCCACAAGAACGGCAACGTGCTGGCGGCCAGCAAGAACGACCCCAGCGTCGAGACCAGATTCCAGAGCATGAACTCCGGCGCGTAATCGGCCACGCGCCGCGGCATCCCCTGCAACCCCAGGACGTGTTGCGGCAGGAACGTGATGTTGAAGCCGATGAAGTTCATCCAGAAGTGCAGCTTGCCCATGCGCTCGCTGTACATGCGCCCGGTGATCTTCGGATACCAGAAGTAGACGCCTGCGTAGATCGCCATGACGCTACCGCCGAACAGCACGTAGTGCAGGTGGGCCACCACGAAATAGGTGTCTTGCACGTGGATATCAATTGGCACGGAGGCGAGGAAGACGCCGCTGATGCCGCCGATGACAAACATCGAGATGAACGCCAGCGCGAACATCATCGGCGTGGTGAAGCGCAGCTTGCCGCCCCAGATCGTCGCCAGCCACGAAAAGATTTTGACGCCCGTCGGCACGGCGATAATCATGGATGTGATCATAAACGGCACGCGCAGGAACGGGTCCATGCCGCTGGTGAACATGTGGTGCGCCCACACCAGGAAGCCGAAGATGGCAATCGCCAGGCTCGAGAAGGCGATCAGCTTATAACCGAAGATCGGTTTGCGCGAGAAGACCGGGATCACCTCGGAGATGATGCCGAAACCGGGCAAGATCATGATATAGACCGCCGGATGTGAGTAGAACCAGAAGAGGTTCTGCCACATCAGCGGATCGCCGCCCACGCCGCCGGAGAAGAAGTTAGCCCCCAACAGACGCTCGACGGTCAGCATGGCGAGGGCCGCCGACAACACGGGCGTCCCCAGGATGATGATAATCGAAGTGGCGATCATGGACCACGCTAACAACGGCATCCGCATCAGCGTCATGCCGGGGGCGCGCATGTTGAAAATCGTCACCAGAAAGTTGATCGCGCTGAAGATCGAAGCGAAACCGATGAACTGAAGCGCGATGGCCCACAACGTCTGCCCCGCCGGTGTCTGCAAACTGAGGGGCGGGTAGGCCGTCCAGCCGCTTTCCGCGCCGCCGACGAAGAAACTGGCGATCAGCAAGATCGCCCCCGGAATGGTGAGCCAGAACGAGAAGGCATTCAGCTTGGGGAACGCCATGTCGTTCGCGCCGAGCATCAACGGAACGGCATAATTCGCCAGGCCCACAAACGCCGGGATGATCCACAGGAAGATCATGATCGTCCCATGGAGGGTGAAAAGCTGGTTGTAGCTGCTGCCGCCGACGAACTGCGTCCCCGGCGCCGCCAGCTCCGTGCGCATCGTCTCCGCCAGGAGGCCACCGATGATGAAGAAGATAAATGCAACGACCATATACTGAATGCCGATCACCTTGTGATCCGTGTTGAACACAAAGTAATCGCTCAGTTTACGGCCGCCATGCCGAATCCAGCCGCGGTTGTCGTAAGCGTTGGCTTCTATCGTAGCTTCCATAGTCGCTTCCACGATAATCCCTCTCGTCCCTATTTCTGCGCCATCAGATAATCAACCAGGGCCTTCAAATCGGCCTCCGATATCGTCGTGCCGTAATTGGAAGGCATGACGTTGGCCGGATACCCCTCAACCACGAATTTATTGGGATCCACGATTGCGGCATGAATGTAATCTTCGGGCGCCTGCCCCGGAACCATCGCGCCGGCTTCCGCACCGATGTTATTCAACGTCGGGCCAACCTGACCCACCGCGCCCGCATCGGCCAGCACATGGCACGCGTTGCAGCCATTCTGATTGAATACCTGTCGCCCCTGCGCCATGGGGTCGGTTTCGGCCGCTTCGGACGCGCGGGCGACGGCCGCACCCTGGCCGCTGACCCACTGCTTGAAACTACTGTCGGATTCAACGACGACCTGAGAACGCATGGCCGAATGCGCAGCCCCGCAAAGCTCGGCGCACACAATCGGATACGTGCCTTCTTCGATCGGCGTAATAAAGGTCTCTGTCACGCGATCCGGCATCACGTCTTTCTTGATACGGAACGCAGGCACCCAAAACGCATGGATCACGTCGTTCGAGCGCAGTTTCAGGCGCGCGGGCCGATCTACGGGCAGGTGCATCTCCGACGTGGTGATATCATAATCGGGATAGTAAAACTGCCAGGCGTATTGAAAGCCCCTGACCTCGACAATCAACTCGTCGGGGTCGGGTCGTTCGGCGGCCACCAGCACCTGATAGCTCAGAATGCCCAGGAAGATAATCACCAGCGCGGGAACCACCGTCCACACGATCTCAAGCTTGGTGTTCCCACGAATCGGCGGGCCGTCTTCGTCGTCGTCGGCCTGACGATGGAAACGAATAATGGAGTAGAGCAGCAAGCCCTGTACCATGAAGAAGACAGCCGTGCCGATGCCCATCGCGACGCCGAACAGGTCGTCAATATAGGTTCCTTGCAACGACGCGGCGTTATTCAGCAGCGGATTAAACCAGTACATCAAGAGACCGGCGACTGCCGAGATCACGCCAATCAGGATCGCGGCCAACTTCCCGGTATTATCGAATGTAGATGGTGATGTCTCGTGCTCGCCGTTATGGGAGATTCCATGCGACATACGGATGATGTCTCCTGAGTATAAAAACCGATTAACCGAACAACTGAACCATGATAAAGTCTGCGGACCATTTGCGCAGTAATTCGCGGTACGTTTCGCGCAATATTTAACAGACGCGCGCCTTGCCATGGGCGCGCATAACTTTATCCGGCTTACGTCTGCTTGTCAAATTAGGTTTGTGAAATGAATGTGCAGCGTGTGCGCCATATCACAAACAGTAGAAGTTTATCCAAACGCATCTTCGTCCAGATCTTCGGGGACACCGTTGGCGAGCGACCGCGTGTGATAGAAGAAGACGTAACCGAATCCAGAAATGAACGCAAACGCAAACCACTGAATCGCATACCCGAGATGCGGCCCCTCATCGAGCGCGATATCGGGATCGGGGCGCGGCAGGCTGAAGAGCGCGGCGGGCGCGCGCTCCTCTTCCATGAAGACGGGCAGCAAGGGGTAAGGCGTCTGCTCCTGGATGCGCGCGATGTCTGCTCGGTACCACGCGTCGAGCCGTCCTCCCGCCGGGGGCGCAGGGTCAACGGGCGCGAGCGAACTGGTGCGCGTATGTCCGCGGCGCAGGATGCCCTGCACCTGCACTTCGCCGGGCGGCGGCGCGAACGCCGGAAGCTGCACCGATGCGTCATAGGGAATCCAGCCGCGATCCACCAGGATCGCCGCGTCGCTCCCCGTGATCCGCAATGGGGTCAGGATATGGACGCCCGGCGAATCGTTATAGGAACGGTTGCGCAACACCACTTCGTTCGCGACATCGAACGCGCCGGTCACGGTCGCGCGCCGCAAGTCCACCGCCTCGACATCCACCGCACTGCCGTCCAGCGTCAGGGGCGGCTGCTCCATCCGCGAGATCAGATTCGCGTTCGCCGCCTTACGTTGCCCCAGCCGTTGCAACTGCCACAGGCCCAGCAGGATGAAGATGATCGTCAGCGCGATGATCGCGAGGGTCAGCGGCAGCCACCGGCCGCGAAACGGGGAAGGCGGGGGGTCAGACGGTGTGCGCGTGGTGCTCATGCGCGTATCGTATCACGATTCGACGCGAGGGGCGTAATGCAGCAAATAGAACAGTGTGAAACTGCGGGAAATGAAACTCGAATCCTATCTCGCTTTGCTGCCAGAAGGTCAAGCAATTTCTCAAAACCTGCCAACGCGGCTCCGGCGGCGAGTCAGGCCGCCTTATCGCTCAGTTTTTCGCTGAGCCATAGGTTGATGAGTGTCTCAGCCGAAAGCCCTTGCTGTGCGGCGCGTTTTGCCAGGCGTTCAGCCAGGTCGGGCGCGAGCGCGAAGAGATGGGTGCGGCGCTGTAAATCAACTTCGATTTCGACTTCCTCAGTGAGATCCCAATAATCGGTCAAATCATGCGTGTCCCAGAACGCGCCTGCTTCGTGCAGTGTGGCGAAATGCTCGGGAATGGGGTCACGGTCTTTTTTATTTTCTTCCATATGCGCGTCTTTCCTTCTGATTCATGTCTCGTGCGCTAATAATCAGGGCCTGATCGCCCGCTTTAAAAATAAAGAAAACGATCAGATAGCGACCTGTCCACGTCTGGCCTGATGCCGCGTAAAGGTCCTCACCGATCACATCCCCGGCCTCGATACGACGGAACTTGGGATGCCGTGCTAATACCTCGTCCACCTCGCCTGTGCTAACCTGATGTTTCTGTTCCAGTTTTTCGACGATGCTTCGCAGCCAGATGACACCAGTAATCCGCACACTCACCTCCAGATTATAGCACAACTCAATCCGCTTGATGGACGGATTTTAAAGCCATTTTAACATGCTGGCTCGTGCGTCGCCAAACGATCAAACTAGACCAGCCAGGCTTCTGTCTCCGTCTATCTCTGCTTGCTACAAAGATTCTGAACTCTTTATTGCTGCCGGGGGTCCGGCCCCAGGTTGATCTCGCGCTCGCCGCTGGGGGCTGTGGTGCTGTAAGAGTACCGTTGATGGACTGCATTATACGTGCCATGCGCGATTCCAGGTAACGCGCGACCCGCAGGCCCTCCTTGCGTAAATAATACTGACCAGACAAGGAGCCTCTCATGCAATCATTCCCTGCTTACCCCGAGCCAACCCACTTTATCGAATTCGTCCCGCTACCAGAGGATCTGCCCGTGCCTGTGCGCCGGCATTTCCGCGCCGTCATCGGCGAACGCGTCCCGGTGATCACATCCGTCGTGCTGACCGGACGCGTGCAGATGCGGGTCAAAGGGCTCAAGATGCCGGTCCGATTCAAGATGGTGCATCAAGCCGGGCGCAATCATCGCCACTATTTCGAGGTGATGCTCCTGGGATACCCGATCCTCAAGATCAACGAATGGAATCTGGACGGCGTGACCCGTCTGGAGCTACCGGGAGGGAATACAGTGGACAACCAGCCAAAGACCAATTCGGCGGCGAATCTGGGAATGTGGGCCGAGCAGCTCACGTGGCTGCCCTCGGTGCTGATTACCGATCCCCGCGTGCGCTGGGAGGCGCTCGACGCCGATAGCGCGCGCGTCATCGTGCCTGCACACGAAGACGAAGACGCCCTAACCTTGCACTTCGACCCGGCGACCGGGCTGTTGCGCTCACTGGAAGCGCCGCGCTGGCGCGAAGAAACCGACGCCGCCAAGCAACCCTGGCGCGGCGAAGTGACGGGTTGGAGCGAGTTTAATCGGATCAAAGTCGCCAACCCATCGGAACTGACCTGGGTCAACGACGGTAAGCCGTGGGCAGTGTGGCATATCGAAGACATCGCGTATAATGTGGATGTAGACGATTACATCCGCGCATCCGGCGCGTGAACCAACCGTTTTTCCCTTCGTAGTGACGGCTTTAGCCGTTAGGGGGCACTACAACGGCTGAAGCCGTCACTACAAAGTGGCCGGTCAGGCTACGAAGATAAATTCGCGCAATTCGGTGCAAAATCGCAAACGAAGGACGCATGAAATCTACAGTCGCGCAGATACGCGAGCGGTTCGACAACGATGTTGAGCGGTTCTCCAACCTGGAGACGGGCCAGACGGCGACCATCGACGCGCCGATGGCGATGGAACGCATCACCCAGGCCGCGGCCGCCGTCACACCCGCCGCCAGGGATGTGCTGGATATCGGTTGCGGGGCGGGCAACTTCACGCTGAAGCTGCTACAGACGCTCCCCGGGCTGAACGCCACGCTCCTCGACTTAAGTCGTCCGATGCTGGATCGCGCGGTCGCACGCGTGCAACCGGCCACGCGAGGTGAGGCCGTGGCGGTGCAGGGTGACATCCGCGAGGTGGTGCTGAGCGACGCGAGTTTCGATGTCATCCTCGCCGCGGCGGTGTTTCATCATCTGCGCGAAGACGCCGAATGGCGCGATGTCTTCACGAAATGCTATCGGGCGCTGCGCCCCGGCGGCTCCCTCTGGATTTCCGACCTCGTCGCCCACGATCACCCGGCGGTACATACGATGATGTGGGCACAATACGGCGCGTATCTCAGCGGCTTGAAGGGCGATGACTACCGCGATCACGTCTTCGCGTACATCGAGCAGGAAGACACCCCGCGCTCGCTGGTCTATCAACTCGACACGCTGCGCGCGGCCGGTTTCCCCACGGTTGAAGTGCTGCACAAGAACGGTCCGTTTGCTGCTTTCGGCGCGGTCAAATAGGCTGGCGGCGCGGCGTCAAAGATTTGTTTCGATAGGCGTCGATTGCCAGGCCATAATCTCTGCACGCGCCAACTGATACCCTTCCTCGATCAACTTCTGCGTATGCGAGAAATCCCAAATGGCAACCGGATGCTCGGCGCAGCGCAGCCGCATCATGCGCACCGGGACGTTGTACGCGTCCGCCAGGGCCAGCTCCACCTCGGCCTGCCGCACATGCACGGTATTCAGTAATTGGAACGCATAACTGCCAAACGTGCGCAGTCCCGGCGGCGGGCGCAGGTCCAGCAGGTCTAGGGCGATGATCTCCGTCGCCCCCGCGCGCAGAGCCGGCTCGATCGGGAGATTGCTCACCGCACCACCGTCAAGCAACAAACGTTCATCCGTCCTGAGAGGTTCGAGTCAGGGTGGAATCGCGGCAGAGGCGAGTACAGCTTCGAGTAAACAATCTTCGGGATTGGCGCCATAGATCACGGTCTGCCCAGAACGTAGATCTGCGGCGATAATGCGAATCGGCACACCGGGAAGCCCCCCGAACGTCAATTCACGCGTGATGCCGTACGCAATCAAGAACGCACGGATATTCTCTTCCATCGCAGAGATTCCCCGCCCCAACAGCGCGTGCAAGGTCAAGCCGACGTAATTGTTCGACGTCAGGTTGGCGTCCACCGCGTGATGCCAGGCCGAATCCAGGATCGCAAGCGCCTCGGGTGTGAAGCTGTGTCGGGCCAGGATCGCGGCGTTGATCGCGCCGATAGACGTGCCGGTCACCAGATCGGGCCGATAGCCGGCCTCGTAGAGAGCGCGTAACGCGCCCGCTTGCAATGCGCCCCGTGCGCCGCCGCCCGCGAGAACGAAAGCCAGCTTGCGTCGGGTCATGATCGTCTGCCTTGTTGGATTACGGAGGGCCGCTCAAGATCACAGAAGTCTGAGAGGTGGACGTTTGCGCCGCGGGTATCGCCAGAGACGGGCAACCACCGGTGATGCACTTGCTGATCACCACGTCATCAACGTAGGCCCCGAACGCGTTTGTGACGCTGGCGTCTGAAACAAAGCGAAACGCCAGCCAAACCTGCGGCTCGCCCCAGAAATTATACGTACTGCCGATCGCATCTCTAAAATCGTATGTCAGCGAACTCCACCCCGCCGTTGGCACCGACAGACAGTGCCCGCGCCACTTGGTGTGATCGTTCGAGCTGAGGTAACAGAACTGGTCGCCACCGTCGAAAACGCCACCCCCGTCGGCGTTGTTGAACCAGAAGCGCCAGTTAACCTGCGCCGCCGTCGCATCGGCCAGGCTGAAAGGCCCGTAAATCATCCAGCTATCGGCGTTGTTGGGATAATCGGCGCCGCACGGCAAGAGCGAGCCGTCCGCGCCCCCGCCGACCAGCCACACGCTATGGAGGCCGGTGCGCGGGCTACAGGTTCGCCGCGTCGGGCGATAATCGCCGCCGGTTGCGCCGTTCTGGTCGGTGAAGTCCCAGGCGACGTTTTCTGTCTCGAAGCTATCGGCCAGCAGAGTCACCCAGCCGCTCGACGCCCCCGTGAACTCATGCGTGACGAAAGGCAAGAAAGGGCCGCGGATGGGGCCAGGCGCGGCGTGAGCGGGGGACTGCGCCATCAGCGCAACGAAAATGAGCAGGAAAGAAAGGGCGAGCCTGGATTTCATGGGTCTCCTCGATGAATGGCATCGGCGGCGCGCTTCGTTCGCATGATTATAGCACAGGGCGCAGCTTAATTCGGCGGCGAAGCAAGCCGGCCATCCAGGCCCAACTCCGGCGCGATCTCCTTCATGGCATCCAACACGATAGCAACGTGATCCCAGGTATCCACGCCAAGCTCCGCGGCCCCGAGCTCGATGTCCTCCCGGTTGATGGCGGCGGCGAAGAGTTTGTCCTTCCACTTCTTCTTCACCGACTTCACCTCGACATCGCGGATGTCCTTGCTGAGGCGCACGTAGGCCACGGCCATGATGAGACCCGTCAATTCGTCGGTCGCAAACAGCGCCTGCGCCAACTTCGAGTCGCGCGGCACGTTCAAGAAAGTCGCATGTCCCGCGACGGCGTCAACCATCTCATCGGGATAACCCCATTCCCGGAAGAGTCGCAACTCCGTGCGCGGGTGGCCGTTCACCGTATCATCCATATCGGGATAGCGCTCGAAATCCATGTCGTGCAACAGCGCCGTCACGCCCCAAAATTCCTCATCCTCGCCGTAACGGCGGGCATAGGCGCGCACGCCGGCCTCCACGGCCAGGACGTGTTTCCGCAGGCTTTCAGACTCGATCCACTCGCAGAGCAGTTCCCAGGCTTCTTCTCGGTTGGGCAGTGACATAACAACTCCTCATGATGATAGATACGGCGACAACGACCGCGCGCGTTGATTTTACGTGTAGACGCCGCCCGGCGCAACCGCAAACCCGCTAAAGGCCGATGTCTATCTTCTCGCCGAGGATGGGCGTGGGGCGTAACAACACCACATCGGCGACCGCACGCAGGGTCGCGAGGGCATCGCGCAGACGATAATAGCCGTTGGAGCGATAGGGCCGGCGATCCGCTGAAACGCCCACGGCCTCGACGCCGAGGCTGCTGCACGTATACAGCGCGCGCGGCAGGTGAAATCGCTGAGTCACCAGGATCGCGTCGTCCACGCCGAAGATGTGACCGGCGCGATAGCAGGTGTCGTAGGTGCGGCGGCCCGCGTAGTCGCGAATCACGTCCTCCGGCGGCACGCCCTGCACCACCGCATAGTCGTACATCGCGCCCGGCTCGTTATAATCCAACGTACTGTTGTCGCCGCTCACCAGCAGCTTGCGCGCCTTGCCTGCGTTATAGAGCGCAATCGCCGTATCCATGCGGTCCTTCAAAATGGGGCTGAGCTGTCCGCCCGAACGGATGCCCGCGCCGAAAACGATCGCCACCGGGCGCGCCGGGGCGGCCTCAACCTCCGAAATGCGGGGCGTATATCGCGACTGCACAACGCTGACGATGCCGAATGCAGCCGCGGCGACGGCCAGCGACGCCAGAGTCAGGACGGCAAGAGTCCTCACCGTGGCATCATCGCTGCCCCGGACGTGGCGCATAGGCAACCGGTTCTTCTTTGACGCGAAAGATGCCGCCCACCCCATCCGTTTCGTCCTCAGGTGTGAACTCGACCTTCGCGTATACGTCACTCAGCGGCAGGTCGCAGCCGATGGTCTCGATGTGCGCCACGGCATCGAGATCGCTTGCGGCGCTGAGCAGCCAGGTCTCGTCAGGTAAGCGCAGGTAGTGCTCGATGAGCGGGCGATCTTGTGCGACGATCACGTAATCGGTGAGCGACTCGAGCCCGCGGTAGAACCCAAACTTCCGGCCGCGATCACAACCTTCCGTGGATGGCGAGAGCACTTCCACGATTACCGTCGGGGTGAGCAACGTGTCGCGCCGGCCATCCTCGAAACGCGCCTGCCCCCACACCACAACCACGTCAGGGTAAGTGTACATGCCGAAGGTCGTCACCTTGACGCGCATATCCGAAGCGTAGACGCGACAGGGCCGATCGCGAAGCTGCGCGCCCAGGCTAACTACCAGATTGCTGGCAATTAACACATGAGATTCACTGGCGCCGGCCAGCGCGTAGATTCTGCCGGCGTGATATTCGCTCTTGGTCCCCGCCTCGCGTTCCATCGCCAGATATTCTTCGGGGGTGAAATAGACTTCGGGTTGTGCGGTCATGATTTGCGCTCCTTATCTATCCATTGTACGCACCCCGACGCCCAGCGGCAAGTCGCCGCGCTTCCAAAGCCGCGCGTTTCTTGACGGCAAGCGCGCCGGATCGTAGAATGTCCCGCCATGAAAGATGATTACAGAACTGCGAGTCAATCGCCCGCGTCATTCACGGTGCGGACGGTGAGTTGGGCCGACCTGCGCCACGCCAACCCGATTGACGTATCGGAGCGCGGCGACGTAGTGCTGGCCTGGGTAGACGGGGCCATGGGGGCCGACCCGCACGAATGGGAACGCCCCCGGTGGGACGCCGACCTGTGGGAGCAACGGCTGGCCGGGTGGTGGTTGACGCTGCGGCCCGACGTGATGATCGGCGCGTTCAGCGGCGACGAACTGATCGGTCTCGCCTCGTTGCGTCATCGGCTCCAGCCGGGCATGGCGCAACTGACCACCTTGCACGTCAGCCAGACCTACCGACGGCAGGGTGTTGCATCGCAATTGATGGCCGAGGTCATGCGTATGGCGCGTGATGGCGGCGCATCCCGGCTCTACGTCTCCGCCGTGCCCTCGACGTCAGCCATTGGCTTCTACACCAGCCGCGGTTTCCGCCCAACCGATACGCCCGACCCCGATATGTTCGCGCTGGAGCCGGAAGACATCCACATGATTTGTGAGCTATGAGCCTTCCGGTTGACCCTGTCTCCAACGCCACACCCGTTTTGCGGCCTTGTGCTATAATATTCTCATCCTCACCAGCATAGGAGAAGAAGGCATGGGCAAAGCACCAAAGAAGCCGGTCGTTGGCATGGACATGGGCGGCACCAAAATCCTCGCGGGCGTCGTGGATGACTCCGGGAAGATTCTCAGCACCTCCAAACGCTCGACCAAAGCCTATGCCGGGCCGGAGGAAGTCATCGAACGGATGGCGAAGACCGTCCGCGACGCCGTGGAAGACGCCGGACTCAAGATGAGCGACATTCAGGCCGTCGGCTCCGGCGCGCCCGGCCCGCTGGATCCCGATGAGGGCATCATCTGGCACACGCCCAACCTGCCGGGTTGGAATAACATCCCCCTGGCGGCGCTTTTGAAAGAACGTCTCGATGTCCCGGTTTTCATAGACAACGACGTGAACATGGGGACGCTGGGCGAATACGCGCTGGGGGCGGCGAAAGGCGCACGTGACGCCGTTGGCATCTTCGTCGGCACGGGGATCGGCGGCGGGCTGGTTCTGGACGGCGAGTTACGCCAGGGCTATCGCAAGAACGCTGCCGAACTGGGTCACATGGTTGTCCTGGCCGATGGGCCGTACTGCGGTTGCGGCAAGCGCGGCTGCGCCGAATCGGTCGCCAGCCGCACCGCCATCGAACGCGATATCCGCGCCGGGTTGAAGGCGGGGCGCACCAGCATGATGTCCGACCTGATCAAGGGCGAAGCGCACGAACGCATCACCAGCAACGCCCTGGCGCAGGCCTATCGCGCCAACGACCCGCTGGTCACCGAGGTGATCGGGCGCGCCCAATATTATCTGGGGCTGCTCGCGTCCGCCATCATCAATCTGATTGACCTCGAAATCATCGTGTTTGGCGGCGGCGTCGTCGAGGCGCTGGATGAAGATTTCCTCGCCCCCATCCGACCGATTGCATACCAGTACTGCCTGAACCAAAAAGACATTGAAACGGTGAAAATCGTGCCGGCCAAGCTGGGCGACAACGCCGCCCTGCTCGGGGCCGCCGTCTATGCCCGCCAGAAGCTGAGTAAGAAGTAATCTTGCATTGACACGCGAAGCGGGAGACGCTGCAAGCGCGTCTCCCGCTTTTTGTTGGGCGATCTTTTCAAATACAGCGTGTTACTCCACAAAAATCTCCACGCGCTCATTGTCCTCTTCATCTTCCACTTCCAAAATCCGCCCGTGAACGCCGCCCTTGGCGGCCGCCTGGATCGCGCTCCAATCCATCCCCCCCATATTGGGCGCAAAGTGAGCCCCCATCTTCAGCCCCACATCGAGCAGCCCGATCGGCACGTTAACGTTTACCTTCGTCTTACCGGTTGCGCGGTCGGTCACCCGCACGCGTAACCACCTGGGTGGCGCAGAGTTCGCAGACGACGCGCCATCCGCCGCAGCCGTTCCCGCTTTCAGGGCCTCGAGCAACCGCGCGGCCTCCTCGGCTGTGATCTGCCCCTCTTTCACCATGTTCAAAATCCGCATACGCTCTTCAGCCAAAGGGTTGGTGCTCATCGTTTCATCCTTGCTATCTTGCAATCCGCATTATTTATAATTGACGGTCGCCGGGTTCGACGCGACGGCGCATGCTCACCAGGATGCGCTGCGCCCGGAAACCGGCCGCTTCCAGCGCGGTCACGCCTTCAACGTGATTCGCCTTATGCTCCACCTCCACCGGGCCATGACCCGCCGCCACCAGATCATGCAGGCCGCGTGTGACGAGCGCGCTCTCCAACGTCCCGCGCGCCGCGGGCCGGACCAGAAAACGCAACGTGAACGGCGCGCCCGCGGCCGCGCGCGTCTCCACCATGCCCGTCAGGCCGTCATTGCCCCACGCAGCCCAGCGCGCCACCCGCCACACGCCCGTCAAGCGACCCAGCGTCTCGCCGGCCAGCGCCACCCTGCCGAAGCGATACTGGTCAGTCCGAATCTGTTCCGCCCACATCTCCAGCGGCGTCTGGATAGATTTGGCAAGCTCATAGCTGGAACGCCACGCCGTGCCCGGCAGCGGCTTCAACCAATCCAGCCCTTCGACCTCCGGCGGCTTAACCGATAGCACCGGCAAACGCCAAACGCCGTCGCTGGTCACCTCGCTGAATCCCCACTGATCGTATAGATGCCGCGCCGTCGGGTTATCCGCGCGCACCTGCAAAATGCTCCAGGCGCCGCCGCGTTGGGCAATCTCACGCAGCGCCGCCGCCATCAGCGCGCGCGCAATGCCGCGCCCGCGCTGCTCCACAGACACCGCCACATTGCTGATCCGCCAGCGCAACCCACTTTGATCTATGGGCTGAATGGTGACATTGCCCACGATCCGGCCGTCGGCCAACCACACGTAGCCGGCGATCATCTCCTGGAACATGGCAACCTGCATCAGCCCGCCCAGCAACGGCCCCAACTTACCCGCCGTCTGCATTTCTCGAATCGCGCTGCGCCCGCGGGCGTCCAGTTCATCCACGAAGACACGCCCGACGAGATCAGCCACGCCACCCAGGTGTCGCCGCGCGTCGAATGCGTGCAGGCCATCCTGAAGCGTGTCGGCGCGAGTCAGTACAGATACCGCCATGATCGCCGTCAAGCCTCCAATGCGCGTAACAGGGTATCGGCTTCCTGCGGGCTGATCGCGCCCGTCTCGACCATCTTCAGAATCATCATCTGCTCTTCCGTGCTCACGGCTTTGGTCGCCGCGGGTTTCGCCCGTTCCGGCGCGGGAGACCGCGGGCGCTCGCGCCGGGCCGGCGTTTCACCATCGGGCGGCGCAATGCCTGCCGCCGTCAGCGAAGCCTGCACCTGTTGGCGAATCCGCTCGCCAAGGTTACGCAAGTCCACGAGTTCATCGAACGATGCGCCGCGTTGTGCGCCCGCGTCGTGACGCGCGCCCGCCTGTGTCACCCGCAAGTCGCCGCCGCTGGTGAGTCGGATGCGGCTGGCCCCGCGCCCCACGACGGCATTATACGTCGGCGAGCCGTCCGTCGTCGGCGTCAGCGTCACATCCGAGCGTATCCGGCCACCCGCCCGCAGGACGAGGCGCACATCGGCGTCGGTCGGCAGGTTGATGCTGACATCGCCGTCCACCGAAAGCTCATAACCGGCTTCGGCGATGAACGGTCCACTCAAAATAGCGTCCCCGCTCACGAAGCCTGCGGACAGGCCCCCGGCCACCGCCGCAGCCCGCAAATCGCCCATGACTTCGCTCAATGCGGTCGGCCCGTCCACCTCGCTGAGCCGGACGTCGCCGTCGGCGCGCTCGACCTGCAACGCGCCGCGCACGTGCTCGAGCCAGAGATCGCCCCGCACGTGCCCCAGACGCACACTTGCCATATCGCGCAACCGCACGTCCCCGGTAATCAATTCTCCCGACAGGCCCTCGCCGGCGTCCACGCGCACATCCCCTCCACACCCAACCTCGATGCGCAAATCGCCCACGTTGGCAGCCCGAATGTCGGATGCAACCCACCCCAACCGCACCGGCCCCGCCAGTTCGGTCAAGCGCAATGTCCCCTGCACGTTTTCAAGGTCAACCGCTGCCTTCAGGTCCATCACGCGCAAGTCACCTAGCGCCTGCTTCACGGCGATGGCAACCCCCTCAGGTGCAATCACGCGCTTTACAGCCCCGCCTCGGAAATATAATACATCCTGGTCGAGTTCAAGAGCCGCGTTCGCGCTCAGATCGCGATCAAGATGTTGAATCTCGATCTCCGCCGTCTCCGAGCCGAACAACTGCGCGTCCGCGGCCATCTCCTCAATGACAAGCTGCCGAATGCGTTCCGCCGGATAATGGATCATTTCAGCCATGATGACGCCTCACAAACTCTGCAACTGCCGAATGGCCTCAGCGGATGAAATCTTCCCCCCGGCCAGGTCATCGAGAATCGTCTGACGCTGGTCAGCGGCGCGCTGCCGCTCTTCGGCGGGGGGCATTTCACGCACTTCATAACCCATCGCCCGGATGGCGTCATCCAGACGCGCCCGCACGGTCGGGTACGACATTTTCATTTCCTGCGCCGCCCAGTTGAGCTTTCCCTCGCAGCGCACGAACAACTCGACGAAAGCCAGTTGCTCAGGACTGAGCTGCTCCAGGCGACTCACCTGAAACCGGCCTTCGATCGAGGTGTCACACGTGTTACAGTGCATTCGCGTCACCGTAAGGACGTCATCGCAAACGGGGCAATGGCTTGGCCGCAAATACATGGTATGTTTCCTCCGCGTGCGTCAAACTTTCCGATTCTGATATACCACGTTTTGAGATTGTTGTCAATAGATATCAATAAATATAACCTGTAGATAAATTTTATTGATAAGAAATCGGCCCCCACCCGCATTACACGGAGTGAGGGCCAGTATGTTAGAGGATGTAATTAAGCTTGAGTGCTTTGCTAGACCAGGTACTCAGACGCTGCGGTATTCGCCTTCGACCACGTCCTCGCCGCCGTCGTCCGAAGACCCGCCGTCCTGCTCACCACCCTCAGGCGGCGTCTGCTGGGCGCTCTGCTCGTACATGCGCGTGCCAGCCTGCTGCCAGGCGTCGTTCAACTCCGCCGCCAGCCGATCCAGTTCGGCGGCGTCGGCGTTGCTTTCCAGCGCGGCCTTGACGGCGTCCGTCTTCTGCTGCAAGTTATTCCGTACGTCATCGGGCAGTTGGCTCGCGTTGTCCTGCATGAACTTCTGCACCTGATATTGCAGGTTGTCCGCCTTGTTGCGCGCCTCGATGGTGGCCTGATTGCGCCGGTCATCTTCGGCGTGCGCCTCGGCGTCCTTCACCATCTGGCTCACCTGGTCCTTCGACAAGCCGCTGGAAGCCGTGATCTTGATGCTCTGCTCGCGGCCGGTGGCCTTGTCCTTGGCATTGACGTGGAGGATACCGTCCGCGTCAATGTCGAAAGTGACCTCGATTTGTGGCACGCCGCGCGGCGCCGGCGGCAGACCGGTCAGCCGGAAGTTGCCCAGCAGCTTGTTGTCACGCGCCATCGGGCGCTCGCCCTGGGTCACCACCACCTCCACCTCGGTCTGCGAATCCGCAGCCGTCGAGAAGATCTGCGTCTTCTTGCTCGGCACGGTGGTGTTGCGTTCGATCATCGGGGTCGCAATGCCGCCCATCGTCTCGATAGAGAGCGTCAGCGGGGTCACGTCCAGCAGCAGGATGTCCTTCACCTCGCCGCCCAGCACGCCCGCCTGAATCGCCGCGCCGATGGCAACGACCTCATCGGGATTAACGCCCTTGTGCGGTTCTTTCCCGAAGTACTTACGCACAGCCTCCTGCACCGCCGGCATACGCGTCATGCCGCCCACCAGGACCACCTCATCGATATCCCTGGTGGTCAGGTTCGCGTCGGCCATGGCCTTCTTCACCGGCTCGATGGTGCGCGCGATCAGGTCTTCCGTGAGCTGCTCCAGCTTCGAACGCGTCAGCGTCATTTGCAAGTGCTTCGGCCCGTTGGCGTCCGCGGTGATGAAGGGCAGATTGATCTCGGTCTGCTGCACCGTCGAAAGCTCGATCTTCGCCTTCTCCGCCGCTTCCTTCAGGCGTTGCAACGCCATCCGGTCGTTACGCAGGTCAATGCCCTGATCCTTCTTGAACTCATCGGCCACCCAGTTGATGATCCGCTGATCGAAGTCATCGCCGCCGAGGAAAGTGTCGCCGTTGGTGCTCAACACCTGGAACACGCCTTCACCCACGTCGAGGACTGAAATGTCAAACGTGCCGCCACCCAGATCATACACCGCGATCTTCTGATCGGTGGTCTTATCCAGCCCATAGGCCAGTGCGCTGGCCGTCGGTTCGTTGATGATGCGCTGCACGTCCAGGCCGGCGATCTTGCCCGCGTCCTTCGTGGCCTGACGCTGGCTGTCATTGAAATACGCCGGAACCGTAATGACGGCCTGCGTCACCGGCTCACCAAGGTATGCTTCCGCGTCCGCTTTGAGCTTCTGCAGGATCATCGCCGAAATCTCGGGCGGCGAATAATCCTTGCCGTTCATCACGACCCACGCATCGCCGTTCTTGTGCTCGACGATCTTGTAGGGCAGGATCTCACGCGCCTTCATGACTTCCGGCTCGTTATACCGCCGCCCCATCAACCGCTTCACCGAGTAAATCGTGTTATCGGGGTTTGTGACGGCCTGCCGGCGCGCCACCTGCCCCACCATCCGCTCACCCGTTTTAGGATTCACTGCGACCACCGAAGGGAATAGACGCGATCCTTCGGCGCTCGGAATCACGACCGGCTCGCCGCCTTCCATCACCGAGACGACAGAGTTAGTCGTCCCCAGGTCAATACCCACTGTCTTACCCATGATTATGCTCCTTGTGCTCATCCAATGTTCGTGTTACGCGAGGTCATCCCAAAATTGATTGTCAAACCTGGCCCCATCCTGGCAAATACGCCGCTCAGCGCGCCGTCGGCTGCTTTGCCACCCGCACCATGCTGGGCTTCAAGATTCGATCGCCGAGCCTGTAGCCTCGCGAGACCTCGGCAATGATCTGCCCTTCCTTATAACCAGGCTGCTCTTCGTAGCTAACCGCCTCGTGCAGCGATGGATCGAACATCTGGCCCGTCGTTGGAATCGGGGTAATCCCTTCCTGGTCCAACACGGCGTGCAACTTCTGCTGGATCATACGAAACCCGGTAGACCAATCGTTCGAGGCCTGCGTATTGGGCAGCGCGGCAATTGCCCGGTCCATATCATCCATGACGGGCAACATGCGCTCTACCACCCGCGCCGTGGCATTGACGTTGTATTCGGCCTGCTCGCGTTGCATCCGTTTGCGGAAGTTGCTCATCTCGGCCACCGACCGCCGCCACTGATCCAGGTACTCGGCGGATTCAGCCCTTGCCTTCTCAAGCTCGGCCCGGCACTCTTCGATAGAGAGTGCAGCGGTCGCCTCTGCGTTCGGATTGACTTGTTCGTTTTCGGTCTTGTTGTCCATTATCGTCCTTGCACTCATCCTTCTCTGGAGTGTAGGCGCGTTTACGCCCCTTCGATGTAATTGCTCTCACCGTCATACCAGTCGGTGACCAACGCGCTCATCAACCCGGACACATAGCGTACCGTCCCGATGATGCGATCATACGTCATACGCGTCGGGCCCAACACGCCAAGCAGGCCGCTGGCCCCGCCCGGCGCGCCGTAGCGCGACAGCACCAGGCTCAACTCCGATAAATCGCGCCAACGCCCTTCGCCGCCGATCAACACCTGCACCCCGCCGATTTCCAGCGGCTCAGCCGCCGCCGTAACCACGTCTACCAACGACGAGCCATGCAGGGTACTGAACATTTGCCGAACCTGTGGGCCTTCGAAAAATTCCGGCTCATCGAGCACGTGTACCAGACCATCGCGATACATAGACTCGTTGTCCTGGCGATCCATCGCCAGCAGGCTTTGGACCATAATGCCGCGGATGCGCCGATTCAACCCTTGCAACGGCCCGGAAATTTCCGAAATCGCCAGCGCCGACATCCCCGCGAAGCGGTCATTATATTCGTTGGAAATCCGGCTCAACTCGGCCTGATCCACCGGTGCATCCAGGGTGAGCATTTCTTGCTTGACCGCGCCGCCCTCCAACACCAGCACCATCAGCACCAGTGTGTCGCGCAGCACAATCAACTCCAGATGCTTGAATTTACCCTCGCGGGCGCGCGGCGCGGTCGCCAACGCAGCCTTGTGCGTGGTGTGCGCCAACACTGCAACCGCCAGCTTCACCCATTGGTCCAACTCAAGGGGCGCCTGATGAAACTGATGCCGGATCATCAACTGCTGCGCCGGCGGCAACACAGTATCACCCAAAAGGTGTTGCACAAAATAGCGATAGCCCTTTTCGGTCGGCACACGGCCCGCGGACGTATGCGGATGCGCCAGATAGCCCATTTCTTCCAGGACCGCCATCTCGTTGCGGATGGTCGCGGGACTCACCTTGAGGCCGTAACTATCCACGACCATCTTCGAGCCGACGGGCGTGCCTTTTTCAACGTATGTGCGAATCACCAGACCCAAAATCGCCTGGCATCGCGGTGTCATTTCGGTCATTTGGTCACTCTCAAAAACATTAGCACTCCATCACAGGGAGTGCTAAACTCGTGCGCCAATAATACCATGTTGCCGCAAAGGTGTCAAAATCACACCGGGAAAGAAACCTTCGGCGAAAGCGGGCCGCCCGGCCTCAGGCCACCGAAATCTGCGAGCCGGCGGAGGTCTTGACCACATCAATCCGCGCCGGGAAGAGATCCTTTAGCTCATCAATGTGCGTGATCACGAGGATCAACTCGAAATCTTCCTGGATGGAACTGATCGCCTGGACGAGCAGATCGCGCCCCTGCGCATCCTGCGTGCCGAAACCTTCGTCAATCACCAGCGTTTGCAGTTGCGCCCCGGCGCGGCGCGCCAGCAGCTTGCTGATGGCGATGCGCAACGCCAGATTGGCGCGGAAGGCCTCACCGCCCGAATACATGCCGTACTCCCGTTCGCCCAGTTCATCAGAGATGCGAATGTCGAGCGTCTCGCGCACGCCGCCCGTCACGTTTTCGCGCTGGGTCTCGAGGCGTAGCCCCATGCGCCCTTCCGTCATGCGTGAGAGCAACCGATTCGCCTCGATCTCGATCTCCGGGATGGCGCTCTCGATGATCATGGCCTGTAACCCCCGCTTGCCGAACGCCTCGCGCAAATCGGTGAAGACGGCCACCTCTGTATTCACGCCGTCGAGTTCGGTTGCCGCCTGCTCGCGCCGTTCGTTGAGGCGATCCAGCGCGTCCAATCGCTGCATCGCCGCGCCCTCTTGTTGTCGCGCCCGCGTCGCGGTGAGGGAAGCCGCCTCCACGGCCACGGAAGCCGACCTCAACTCCGCTTCCAGGGTGGGCAGCGCGGCGACCTCCGCCGCAAGCGCATCACGGCGCGCCAGATCTTCGGCGACTTCGGCCTCGCGCCGCTCGAGCTGCTCGGCCGCTAACTCCGCCTGCGTGCGCGCCTCGCCCACGCCCTCGATCGCTGGCAACAGTTGGCGTTGATACACGCTATCAAACGCAGCCAGTTGCTCCAATGCCTTACGCACCTGCGTATGCGCCGCGCTGTCGTAGTTCAGCGCGGCGATTTGCGTCCGCACCTGATCCAACTTGGTCCGCGCATCGAGCGCGTAGCCCTCCGTCGCCAGCTTTGCCTCCAGCGCGGCAAGCTCCGCGGCCAGCGTCGTCTGTTCTATGGCGGCCTGTTCACCCTCAGCGACTGCCCGTTCGGCCTGCGCGGCCTGACGCTGCCGCGCATCACGTGACCGCAGTTTGCCGGCCAAATCCGCATCCTCCGCATCAAGCTCGCTGCGCCGCTCGGCCAGCGCTTTCTGTTCCGCCTGATCTTCGTGATAACGCCCGGCCAGCACGTTGCGTTCCGCGTCAAAGTCGGCCAGCATCCGGTCGTGATGATCTGTCGTCAACGCCTGGTCGCACAACGGGCACGCGGCCGTCTCGGCCTGCCCCATCATCGTGATCTTATCTTTGACGGCCTGACCTTCGACCTTCAAGCGGTCTATCTCCACGCGCAGCGCCGCCGACCGTTCGGCAATCTCTCCGCGTTCGACGCCAACTTCCTCACGGCGCGCTTGCAGCGCGTCCATTTGCGTCAAAATGGTCTGTATCTCTTCCAGATGTTTCGCCTGCTCTTCGGCGGCCTTCACCGTGCGCTCGAGTTCACCCAACCGGCTCGCCAACCTGCGACTCTCGGATTGAAGCTCCGCCCGCGCCAGGTCTACCTCGCGTTCGATGCGGTTGCTCTGTTCCTGCAGCAGGCTGTAGTCTCGCAGACCCGCGTTGAAGGCGGCGTCCTGCTGCCGCGCGGCGACCAGCGCCTCCCACCCGGCCTCGATCTCGTCGCGCTGCGCCAGGATCGTCTCGAAGCCGGCCAACCGCTTTTGCGCGCGACCCAAACCCGCGCGCAGGTCGGCCAGATCGCGGTCGGCGCGCTCGATCTGGTTCTTCAGCGCGTTCAACTGGTCGCGCCCGCCGCGCAACTCGATGACGCGCTGGCGCGCCTCGGCCTGAGTCGCCTCCAACTCGTGCAACGTATCGCGCGCCTTTTCGACCTCAACGCGCGCGGCAGACAACTGCGCCGCATATTCGGGCCGATGCGCCATCTCGTCGTCAATGGTTTTCAACTCGCCCTGCAGCCGCGCGGCCCGCTCGCGATGCGCCTGGATCTGCTCCTTCGCGCGCGTCTCATACAGGTCATACCGGTTCAGGCCCAGGATATCGGCCAATATCTGCTTGCGCTCGCCGGGGGTTTTCACCGTGAAGGAATCGGCCCTGCCCTGCAACACGAAGGCCGAATTGACGAATGTGTCATACTCCATGCGCAGCGTGCGGGTGATCAGCCGCTGCCGCTCGACCAGCCCGCCTTCATCCAGGAGTTGCCACTCATCCCCGTCCCGCTTGACGTAGAAGTGCAGGTCGCTCTGCCCGCGGCCGCGCTTACTGCGCTGTCGCCAGACGCGATAACGCTGCCCGCCCAGCCCGAACTCGAAATCTACCCACATCTCGTCAATGTTGTTGCCGAGGGTGATGAGCTCGTCGTCGCGGTGGGCGCGCGCTTTTCCCCACAGCGCCCACGTGATCGCGTCGAGCAAGGCAGATTTGCCGTGCCCGTTCTCACCGGTGAGGCAGGCGAACTGCATCCCGGAGAAGTCGAGCGACTGCTCCTCACGGTAGCACATGAAGCTTTTCAGGCGCAGGCGATAAGGAATCACGGGATCAGAACCCCTGTAACTGGCTCAGGTCGGCGACGCCATCGGGCAGAGCGACGATACGTTGGAGCAGCGCCAGTCGCGCCTGCCGCACCGCGGGGTCATCGGCCATCACCAACAGATCGGTAAAGAAGCGGTTGATCGGTGCGCGCAGGTCACGCAGCGCCTCACCGAGAACCGCAACTGCCTCATCGTCCGGCGCAGCCTTCACCCTCGTCGCTGCCGCCTGCCACGCCGCGTACAGCTCACGCGCCGCTGGCTCGACATAATGCTCGTCCGCGACCGGATATTGCTCGTTCAGGTTCCGCACGATCCGTTTGGCGCGCGCATAGGCCGTGAACACATCGGCCCAATCCGGCGCTTGAACCAGTTGGGCGAGGGCTTGCGCCGTCGCGGCCGCCCGATACGGGTCATGGCTCTGCTGATCCAGCGCGGCGGCGACCACATCGTGCGGCAGTCCCTGGTCGCGCAGGAGCACGTAAAGCCGATCGCGCACGAAAACCGGCACGTCCGCCAACACGGCGTCAGGAACGGCAAACGGCATTCGCTCTACCGCCGCGCGGATCGTGGGTCGGAGATCGAGCGATTGCTGTGCGCCGATCAACGCCTGCACCAGCCCCAACGCATCGCGCCGCAACCCGAAAGGGTCCGCGCTGCTCGTCGGCGCGAGGCCGACGGCGAACAACCCCACCAGACTATCCAACCGGTTGGCGATCCCCAACGCCAGGCCGGGCCGCGTCTCGGGCAGACTGTCGCCCTGCGCGCGCGGCAGATAATGCTCGTAGATGGCCTTTGCCACCTCCGGGGTCTCACCGGAGAGCAGCGCGTACTCCCGCCCCATGATGCCCTGCAACGACGTCAACTCAACCACCATTTGCGTCGCCAGGTCGCTCTTGAACAGGGCGGCGGCGCGCGCCAGCGTGGCCCGCTCATCGGCGTCCAGCCCCAACATCTCGGCCAATACGGGAGCAAGCTCTTGCACCCGACCGACCTTATCCAGCATCGAGCCGAGCTTCTCCTGGAACGTCAGCGTCGCGAGGCGCGCGCTGAACTCCTCCAACGTGTGCGCGGCGTCCGCCTTGAAGAAGTAGGCCGCGTCCGCATAGCGCGCCCGCAGCACGCCCTCATTCCCTGCTCGCACGACCTCCAGATATTCCGATCCGCCGTTGCGCACCCCGATGAAATGCGGCAACATCCGGCCCTCCGCGTCGACCACCGGGAAATAGCGCTGGTGCTTCTTCATCACCGTGATGAGCACCTCTTTTGGCAGCCGCAGATAGGCCGGGTCGAAGTCGCCCAGGAACGCCGTTGGCTGCTCTACCAGATCGGTCACTTCATCAAGCAGGGCCGGATCGTCGGGCGTTGCACCGCCCACCCCCGCGGCCAGCGCCGCAACCTGCCGCGCGATTTCTGCGCGCCGGGCCTCGCGATCCACGATGATGGCCTGTTCATCCATCAGAGACCGATAATTTGAAGCGTCGGACACGGAGAGCGCGGGCGAGCCGGCGGGGCGCGAGCCGAACGTCCCGCGGTCAGACGTCAGCCCCGCATAGGCGAAGGGCAGGACGAGGTCGCCAAGCAAAGCGACCAGCCAGCGCACAGGCCGGGAGAAGGCTACGCCGGACGCATTCCAGCGCATCGTCTTCCCGAAACGCAAACTACTCACAAGCCCCGGCAGCGCTTCGGCCAACACCTCAGCCGCAGGACGACCCTCACGTCGCACCACCGCGTAGACATAACGCGCGGAACCTTCCTCACGCACCTCCAGCGCGTCCACCGGCACGCCGTTTTTGCGAGCGAACCCGACCGCGGCAGGCGTCGCCGCGCCGTCCGCATCGAAGGCCCGATCGGCGGGCGGCCCCTTCACCAGCGATTCCTCGTTCGCCTGCCTTGCCGCCACGCCATCTACCAGCACCGCCAGCCGCCGCGGCGTGCCGCTGACGAAAATCTCGCCATGCTCCAACCGCAAGTCGGCCAACAGCTTCGGCGCAGCAACCTTGAGTTGCGCGATCGCATCCACCACATCCGCCGGCGGCAACTCCTCCGTCCCGATTTCAAGCAAAAACGCGGCAGGCTCCGTCCCTCCGCTCCTCCGCTCCGAACCCAGGTCTTTTTCTGGGTTCGCTCCTCCGCTCCTCTGCCCCTCCGCGCCTCCGCCCTCCTCCAGCCACGGATACTCCTCGTGCTGCCGTTGTTCGACATAGGCCTCGGAGACTTGCCGCGCCAAGTCGCGCATTCGAGCGAAGTACGCCGCCCGCTCGGTCACACCGATCGCGCCGCGCGCATCCAGCAGGTTGAACGTGTGAGAGCAGCGCAGGACGTAGTCATGCGCCGGCATCACCAGCCGGTGGGCCAACGCATTCTTCGCCTCGGCCTCGAACAGATCGTACATCAGATTGAGGCGGCCTACGTCTGCAACCTCGAAGTCATAGGTACAGTGCTCGATCTCCGGGCGCATCATCAGATCACCGTAGGTACGCTTGCCGTCCCAATCAATCTGCCACACCTCTTTGACGTTCTGGAGATACATGACGATACGCTCGAGGCCATAGGTATATTCCACCGGTATAGGGTCCAACGGGAGGCCGCCGGCCTGCTGGAAATAGGTATATTGCGTGATCTCCAGCCCATCAAGCCATACCTCCCAACCCAGGCCCCACGCGCCCAGCGCGGGAGAGGCCCAGTTATCCTCCACGAAACGGATATCATGCTTGCTGCGGTCAATGCCGATCGCCTCGAGGCTCCCCAGGTAAAGCTCCTGCGCGTCGGCGTGGTTCGGCTTCATGATGACCTGATACTGCGTGTGCATCTGCATCCGGTTCGGGTTTTCGGCATAGCGGCCATCGTCGGGGCGATAGCTCGGTTCGACGTAGGCGACGTTCCACGGCTCGGGCCCCAGCACGCGCAACACCGTAGACGGGTTGCCCGTCCCCGCGCCGACCTTCTCGCTGTAGGGTTGCCAGATCAGACACCCCTGCGCGGCCCAATAGGCCTCCAACCGCATGATGACATCCTGAAATGATAACGGCTTTGCGCTCATGATTCCTCTCCCCCTCGCGTACTCGATGACCCCGCGGATGCATCGTCGGACCCCATGATTTTATCGAAAAGCGCCGCCTGGCGCTGCCGATAATTTTCCAGCGCAAGGCTTCCCTCCGCCAAATTGGGGTTGCGGCGGTCAGCCTTGGCGCGCCCTGCCTGCACCGCGTCATCCATGTCTATGCCGCACTGATAGGCCAGCTTCATCAGAAACACCATCACATCGGAGAGTTCCTCGGTCATCTGGGCGCGCCAGACCTCCGGGTCCGGCATCTCCTTGTAACCTTCCCACTGCAAGATCAACCGGCCCACTTCGCCCAGCTCTTCCGTAGCATGAACGTACGTGTGAGATAGCGAAACACGCTCCCAGCCACGCGCCTTGTCCCACGCTTCCAACCATTCCTGATACTCTCGGATGTGCATTTTGAGATTCCTGACCTGAGAGCGCCCGTTTAAGTTATCTGTTCGGGCGCGCCAATTTCATTTTGCTGCGCTGGGCCGACCTGCGCGATCTGCTGTCGCAGTCGGTCGAGGAACGCCGCCGACCGCACGTTGTGCTCCAGTTGGTGGGTGATGAACTGCGCCAGCAACATCTCCACGTGATCCGCCACGACCGGCGACAACGTGAGTTGGGCGACCTGCTCCCAGGGCCGGCTTTGCAGAAAGCGCAGCACCTTCAGTTCGGGCAGGGGCAGGGCGGCCGTGCCGGGACGATTGACCCCATGCGCCGGGCAGAAGACGCCGCCGCTCTCCAGGCTGAAGTAATTGACCTGTGGCTCCAACAATTCGCCGCACTCCACGCAACGGAACAACTGGGGCTGATAACCCACGAGGCCCAGCAGATGCAGCTCGAAGTAGCGCGCGACCAGCGCAGGATCCGCTGCGGTTTCCAGTCGCGCCAACGTCTCTGCCAGCAGGTCGAACAACAATTCGTGCGGGTCGTCGTCCTGCGTGAACGCGTCCACCAGTTCGGCGACGTAGTAGGCCCAGGCGCTCAGCCAAAGGTCTTCCCGCAAACGCCGGTGCGCCGCGATGGTCTCTGCCTGTGTGACGAGATGAAACGTGCGCCCCCGCGCAATCAGGATGTCCACCTCGGTGAACGGCTCGATATGCCCCGCTTTCCGGCTGGCGACCCGGCGCACGCCCTTCGCGAGCAGGGTCAGCTTACCACGGTCGCGCGTCAGCACCGTCAACAGGCGGTCGGCCTCGCCCATGTCGCGCCGCTTGAGCACGATGGCCGAGACCCGATAGAGCCGTTGGCGGCGATCCGTTTCCGCGTCCACCACTGAAATACGCCTCCTGCATAATTGAGGCGGCCTCCGGTCGGTGGCCGCCTCGTACTTCTGATTATATCACCCGCGGGAACGCGCGACAAACCGTATTTCACGCGGAGACGCGGAGGGCGCGGAGAAGAAAAAGATTTCTCCGCGTCCTCCGCGTCTCCGCGTGATCCTCATCCGATCATCTGCTATAATCCGTAGCAGATTCTTGTCGCATCATCGTAAGGAGCTTGCTCATGCACGCAAACCTTCTATCGCCCGCCGCCCTCGGGTTCGTCCGCGCCGCCGTGATCACGCCGGAGTTACGCGTGGCGGATACCACGTTCAATACCTCTATCATCGTTACGGCGCTTGAAGAGGCCGCCCGGCAAGGAGCGCGCCTCGCGCTCTTTCCCGAACTCTGCATCACCGGCTACTCCTGCGGCGACCTGTTTTATCAAGGCCTGTTGCTCTCCGCGGCGCAGGCAAGCCTGAAAACCATTGTCGAAACTTCGACAATCTATGATATTGCGGCGGTCGTGGGCCTGCCGCTGGAGGTGGGCGGCAAGCTGTTCAACTGCGCCGCCTTCATCGCCGGTGGGCGCGTGCTGGGAATCGTGCCCAAGACCTATCTGCCGACCACCAACGAGTTTTACGAGGAACGTTGGTTCACCCCGGGCGACCTGATGCCGCGCGAGCGCATCCAGATCAACGGCGAGGACGTGCCCATCGGCAACGACCTGCTCTTCGCCGCGCGGGATTTCCCCGATCTGGTGATCGGCATCGAGATTTGCGAAGACCTGTGGGCCGTGAACCCGCCCAGCGGCGATATGGCCCTGGCCGGCGCAAACCTCTTCCTGAACGGCTCGGCCAGCAACGAACTGCTGGGTAAGGTCACCTATCGCCGCGACCTGGTGCGCCAGCAATCGGCACGCTGTCTCGCCGTTTACCTCTACGCCGGGGCAGGGTCAGGCGAATCCACCACCGATCTGGTGTGGGCGGGGCATTCGTTGATCGCCGAAAATGGCGTGATCCTGGCCGAGACGGAGCGCTTCCACTTCGACACCCAGACGATCATCTGCGACGTAGATGTACAACGCATGGTGTACGAGCGGATCCGCAATAACGCCTTCGCCGCCCGTCCCGCCGCACGCAATTATCGCATCATCGAATTCGCCTTGCCCGGCGAGCTATCTGCAATGGAGCAGACAACCCTATTGCGCCCGGCCCTGTCGCGCACGCCCTTCGTCCCCGCCGACGAGGAACGCCGCGCCCAGCATTGCCGGGAGATATTCAACATCCAGGCGACCGCGCTGGCGAAACGCCTGCGGCATATCGGCGCGAAGAAGGTCACCATCGGGCTTTCGGGCGGACTCGATTCCACGCTGGCCCTGCTGGTTGCCGCCCGCGCCTTCGACATCGTGGGGCTATCGCGCGACGGCATCGTCGGCATCACCATGCCCGGCTTCGGCACGACGACGCGCACGCGCTCGAACGCTGAGAAGCTGGCGGAGAGCCTGGGCATCACCTTCCGCACCATCCCCATCGCCGACGCGGTGCGCCAACATTTCAAAGATATCGGCCACGACGAGAGCGTCCACGACGTGACCTACGAGAACGCCCAGGCGCGCGAACGGACGCAAATCCTGATGGATGTGGGCAACCAGATCGGCGCGTTCGTGGTCGGCACGGGCGACCTCTCGGAACTGGCCCTGGGCTGGGCCACCTTCAACGGCGACCACATGTCCATGTACCACGTCAACGCGGGCGTGCCGAAGACGCTGGTGCGCTATCTGGTGGAGTGGGCTGCCGACGCCGAGTTCAGCGGGGAGGCGTCAACCGTGCTGCACGATATTGCGGACACACCCATCACCCCGGAATTGCTACCGCTCGACGCGGAGGGAAACCTGGAACAGAAGACGGAAGACACGATCGGCCCCTACGAGTTACACGATTTCTTCCTCTATCAGACCGTCCGCTACCAGTTCGCGCCGAAGAAGGTGTTCGTCCTCGCCTGCGAGGCGTTCGAGGGTGTGTACGACAACGAAACAATCTTGAAGTGGTTGGGCGTATTTTACCGGCGTTTCTTCAGCCAGCAGTTCAAGCGTTCGGCCATGCCCGACGGCCCCAAGGTAGGGTCGGTCGCCCTGTCGCCCCGCGGCGACTGGCGCATGCCCAGCGACGCCAGCGCGGCCCTCTGGCTGGCCGAGGTGGAGGAAATCCGCGCCGCGCTCTGACCGCTCGTAGCGCGCAGTTCTCTGCGCCGTTCAGAATTAGAATCTATCCGAAACTGCGCGTCGCTCTCCTTCGTAGTGAAGGCTTTAGCCGTTGCAGTGCCCGCCCCAACGGCTAAAGCCTTCACTACGAAGGAAAAGACATGATGATGTGGGAGTATCGGAAGGATTCTTGATCTCTACGATTGGCTCAGGTCGCCAGGCCCGAACGCGTGGGGCAGAAGCTGATCAAGGGTATAGACGTTCCGGTTCCCCGCCGTGTCCGCCACAATGACGGTCATCTGCGGGTTGAACTCAGCCAGCGCCTGGCGACATGAGCCGCAGGGGGTGACGCCGTTCTCGGTCACCACGGCGACCGCCGCGAACTCGTGGCGCCCTTCCGCCACGGCGTGAAACAGCGCGTTGCGTTCCGCGCACATGCTCAGTCCATACGCGGCGTTCTCCACATTGCAACCCGTATAGACCTCGCCGCCCGTCGTGAGCAGGGCCGCCCCCACGGGAAAATCGGAATAGGGCGCATAGGCCGCCTCGCGCGCGGCCGTCGCCTCCGCAATCAAGCTCGCCTGCAATACCTCATCCATCTTGGACTCCACGACATCCTCAATACGGACTAAAAAAACTCATCATTGACGGCCCGCCGCCGTTTGCGTCATCCGACGCAGGCGCCTTATCGTCTTGCGAAATGCGGCTCACCCGCACCTGCTTGATCCGCCGCCCGGCCACCGACAGCACCTCGACCCGCACGTTATCGAAATCAATCGTATCGGCCACCGCGGGCACCTTGCCAAGCTGGCTGTAGATGAAGCCGCCCAGCGTATCCCCGCCCTCCTCGGGCAGTTCCACGTCCAGCAGCTTGTTCACCTCATCCAGCGCCACCCGTGCATCGAACAGATACTCCTGGTCGCTCATCGCCTCCACTTCGGGTTCCTCGGCGTCGTATTCGTCCTGAATCTCGCCGACGATCTCCTCCAGCAGGTCTTCGATGGTCACCAGCCCCGCCGTGCCGCCGTATTCATCCACCACCACGGCCATATGCACCTTGCGCAACTGCAACTCTTGCAGCAATTCATCCACCTTCTTTGACTCAGGGATGAAATACGCGGGGCGCAGGATCTTGCCGATCGGCACGTCCGTCCGGCCATCGCGCAGATAGCGCAGCAGGTCTTTGGCGTAGAGGATGCCGGCGATGTTGTCCACCGAGTGGGCGTACACCGGGATGCGCGAATGCCCTGCCCGCAGGATCACGTCCAGCGCTTCGAGCATCGGCGTATCCAGCGGCACGGCCTCCACGTCAATGCGCGGCACCATCACCTCGCGCGCCAGCGTCTCGCCAAACTCGAAGATCGAGGCGATCATCTCCTTCTCTTCGTCCTCGATCACCGATTCTTCATCCGTGACATTGAGCAGGAAGCGCAGGCCGTCTTCGCTCAGGAAGATATTTTCTGCCGAAACGCCTTCCGGCACGTTGCCGCGCCCGATGCGCCGGATGATCGCCGTGACCGGTGTCAGGATGACGACAAAGAAATGGATCAGGGGAGCCAGTCGCAACGCGACCGCCTGCTGCCGGCCGATCACCCAGGCCCGGGGTAAAATCTGCGCGAGGAGCAAAAGACCGACGAAGAGGGCATACCATAGGAAAGCCACGGGGCTGGCGGTAAAATCGTGGATCAGCGCCACGCCTGCGCCGACAAACATTACCGTCCCGGCGACTTTCATCACCAACAACGTGGATAATAAGCGCGCCGGCTCGCTCACCAGCGATTCCGCGACTTCCGCGCGCGACCCCTGTGCGGCCACGGCCTTCCTCAGGTAGATACGGCTCACCGAAGCCAGGGACATCTCGGCGGCCGCAGCCAGGGCGACCAACAAAACCCCGAAGACCAGCAACACCAACCACAACCAACTCGCAGGATCCAACCACTACTCCTTGGGACCGTCAGGTTCCTGGGCGGGATCGCCCGGCGCAGGTTTGACCCGCGCCGGTACGCCATACGCCACTGCGCCCGCCGGCACGTCGTGCGTGACCACGCTGCCCGCGCCCGTCTTCGCCCCGCGCCCGATGTGCAGGGGCGCAACCAGCATCGAATCGCTCCCGATGAATGCCCCATCTTCGATCACCGTCTTGTGCTTGTTGACGCCGTCGAAGTTACAGGTGATCGTCCCCGCGCCGATGTTCACATCCTCGCCGATCTGCGCGTCGCCCAGATAGCTGAAATGACCCATCTTGCTGCCGGGGCCGAGGACCGAGTTCTTCATCTCGCCGAAGTTCCCCATGTGCGCGCCGCGCCCCAGCCGCGCCCCGCGCCGCAAATGACTGAACGGCCCGATGTTGCTCTCCGCTTCCATCACGGCGTCTTCGAGCACCGCATACTGCACCACGCAGCCGTCGCCGATCTCGCAGTGATATACCGTGGAAGACGGCCCAATCCGGCAGCCCGACCCGATCCGCGTGTTGCCCGTCAAGTGCGTGTTCGGCAGGATCACGGTGTCACGCCCGATCACCACGCCCGGCTCGATATAGGTCGCCGCGGGGTCGAGCAGCGTAACGCCGGCCTCCATCCACCCGTGATTGATGCGCGCCCGCAATACGGCTTCCGCCTCCGCCAGGTGTACCCGCGTGTTGATGCCCAGCAACTCCGACTCATCCTCACACGCGACCGCGTTAACCGGCAGCCCCTGCGCCAGCGCCATCGCCACGAGGTCCGGCAGATAATACTCGCCCTTCGGGCTGACCGGCACATCCGGCAGATTGCGCCACAGCCAGTCCGCATCGAAGCAATACACGCCCGCGTTCAGCTCGCGGATGGTGAGCTGCTCCGGCGAGGCCACTGCCTCTTCGACGACACCCTGCACGCGCCCCTCGGCGTCGCGCACCACGCGTCCAAACCCGCGCGGATCGTCCGCAATCACCGTGAGCAACGTCGTCACGCAACCCGCGGCCTGGTGGCTGTCCACCAACCCCTGCAACGTCTCCACCGTGAGCAACGGCATGTCCGCGTAGGTCACCAGCACCTGCTCGGCCCCGCGCGCCTCGGTCTGCGCACGCGCCTGCATCACCGCGTGGCCCGTGCCCAACTGCTGCGCCTGATGCACATACGTTGCGCGCGCCCCGACGACCCGCTGCACTTCATCAGCCTGATACCCGACTACCAGCACCGGCGGCGCGCCGGTCACGGCGGTCGCCATGTCCACCGAATAGAGCACCAACGGCCGCCCACCCAACGGATGCAGCACCTTCGGCGTATTCGATTTCATGCGGGTCCCCTGGCCGGCGGCCAGGATCACGGCGGTCAGTTGCATCCGCGTCCTCCGACAAAAAAGCGACCAAGGCCTTGGCCGGGCAGCGGCGACATCCCTTGGTCGGTGTGATCGTTCTGATAATCCATTGCGTGAGTTTCTCAAACTTGACGGAACGTGCCAACTCTAGCACAAAAAGCCGCCTTAAGCAAAGCTACGGCCGCCCATTAACGGCGGCCGTAGGATCAGACGAGTTAAATAAAAAGAACTCCGTTGGCAATGACCTACTCTCGCAGGGGCCTGCGCCCCAACTACCATCGGCGCTGAAGAGCTTAACTACCAGGTTCGGGATGGGACTGGGTGTACCCTCTTCGCTAACGTCACCAACAGAGCTTCTTTTTTCGTATTAATGTGCAGGCGAGTTGGCGCCTAACAACTGAACAGAACACATGGTTTTAGTATCAAGAAATGCAATCTCGCGTGAATTAAGCCCTCGTGCATTAGTACGGCTTAGCTGAGCGCATTACTACGCGTACACTTGCCGCCTATCAAACTGGTAGTCTTCCAGTGCACTTACTTGCTTACGCAATGGGGGATCTAATCTTGGGGCGAGTTTCCCACTTAGATGCTTTCAGCGGTTATCTCTGCCCGACTTGGCTACCCAGCGATGCTCCTGGCGGAACAACTGGCACACCAGAGGTCAGTCCACTCCGGTCCTCTCGTACTAGGAGCAGCTCCCCTCAAATCCCCTACGCCCACAGCGGATAGAGACCGACCTGTCTCACGACGGTCTGAACCCAGCTCGCGTACCGCTTTAATGGGCGAACAGCCCAACCCTTGGGAGTTACTACACCCCCAGGATGCGACGAGCCGACATCGAGGTGCCGAGCGGCGCCGTCGATGTGAACTCTTGGGCGCCACCAGCCTGTTATCCCCGGGGTAGCTTTTGTCCGTTAAGCTACGGCCCTTCCACTCGGAACCGTAGGATCACTAAGCCCGACTTTCGTCTCTGCTCGACTTGTAGGTCTCGCAGTCAAGCTCCCTTATGCCTTTACACTCTACGGCTGGTTTCCATTCAGCCTGAGGGAACCTTTGGGCGCCTCCGTTACCTTTTGGGAGGCGACCGCCCCAGTCAAACTGCCCACCTGGCACTGTCCCCACGCCGGATCACGGACGCAGGTTAGGGTCAAAACTGAATCAGGCTGGTATTCCAAGGGCGACTCCACCGAGGCTAGCGCCCCAGCTTCATAGTCTCCCAGCTATCCTACACAGACTCAGTCCTAACACAATGCCAGGCTACAGTAAAGCTCCACGGGGTCTTTTTGTCCTGCTGCGGGTAAGACGCATCTTCACGCCTATTTCAATTTCACCGGGTCCTTCGTCGAGACAGTGCTCCACTCGTTACGCCATTCGTGCGGGTCGGAACTTACCCGACAAGGAATTTCGCTACCTTAGGACCGTTATAGTTACGGCCGCCGTTCACCGGGGCTTCAGTTCAAAGCTTCGCTTACGCTAACCTCTCCCTTTAACCTTCCGGCACTGGGCAGGCGTCAGCCCCTATACATCCGCTTACGCGTTTGCAGAGACCTGTGATTTTGGTAAACAGTCGGTAGAGCCATTTCTCTGCGACCATCTCGGGCTTGGCAAGCTAGTTACCTCACCCTACTGTGGTGATCCTTATCCCGAAGTTACGGATCTATGTTGCCTAATTCCTTAACGAAGGTTCTCCCGATCCCCTTGGTATTCTCTACCCGTCCACCAGTGTCGGTTTTCGGTACGGGCGCCCAGACATCAACGTTTAGAGGCTTTTCTAGGCAGTATGGGTTCAGTGACTTGTGGCCCAAAGGGCTCCGCCCACCTCTCAGGATCAGACTCCGGATTTTCCTGGAATCGTCAACTCCCTACAGGCTTAGCACCTCCACTACCAATCGGAGGCTCACCTACCCTGCTGCGTCCCCCCATCACTCCGTCTAGGCGGTACAGGAATATTAACCTGTTATCCATCGCTTACGCCTTTCGGCCTGTGCTTAGGACCGACTAACCCGACGCGGATTAACCTTCCGTCGGAAACCTTGGACATTCGGGGTACATGGTTCTCACATGCATATCGCTACTCATGCCGGCATTCTCACTTCTGTATGCTCCACACGTCCTCACGGTCGTGCTTCGACGCGGACAGAACGCTCCCCTACCAAATATCCCACTTAAGGGATAAGTTCGCAGCTTCGGTGACAGACTTGAGCCCCGGTATATTTTCGGCGCAAAATCACTAGACCAGTGAGCTATTACGCACTCTTTAAAGGGTGGCTGCTTCTAAGCCAACCTCCTGGCTGTCCCAGTAACTTCACATCCTTTACCACTTAGTCTGTACTCGAGGACCTTAGCTGGCGATCTGGGCTGTTTCCCTTTCGACCACGAATCTCTTCACCCGTAGTCCGACTGCTATGCTTAGAGTATCGGCATTCGGAGTTTGGTTCGGTTCGGTAAGCTATACGCCCCCTAGCCGATCCAGTGCTCTACCTCCGATACTGAACACATAACGCTAGCCCTAGAGCTATTTCGGGGAGAACCAGCTATCTCCAGGTTCGTTTGGCATATCACCGCTACCCACAGCTCATCCCCTAATTTTGCAATA